>JAAUPN010000291.1 GCA_012033105.1 Coleofasciculaceae cyanobacterium RL_1_1 | reverse complement strand
AGCGCCCCGAAAAGGCCTGTTGAACGCGACACACGCCGGCGCGCTCAGCCACTTTCAACCCGCGCCGCCATGCGTGCAAAAATCTTCGACGGCCAGCCGTTCGGCCCGCGCGTCGAGATCGATGTCACATCGCGCGGCGTGCGCTTCCAGCTCCTCACGCGACCAGCCCAGTCCCTTCCAAGCGTTGCGCAAGGTCTTACGACGGCTCGCGAAGGCCGCCTTGACCACGCGTCGAAAGGCGTCCGTTTCCGCTGCGCGGGCGCGCGGCGTGAACACCACGACCGCGGAGTCGACCTTCGGCGCAGGCGCGAATGATGTGATCGAGCAAGGCATCGACACCATTGGTTACGAGAATCCAGTCGGGCGGAATCTCAAGATCGCGGCTGACAGCGTGGCGGAATTCGTCGGCGTTGGCGTCGGGATAGCGGCGCAGGCTGTCACCGTCGATGGATCGCAGAGCTGCGATCGCCTGCGGTGACGGCGGATAGGGGTTTTCGTTAGAATTGAGCTTAAGGATTGGCGATCGCGTCTCGGGGCGGGTGCTGGCTTGGAGGGCGATCGCGTGCTCGATCGTGGGGCGAACGTAGCGGCGTCGGGTTGTCATCGGCTCATGGGTTCAGTTCATGGGTTTGTTACAGAGAGATCGTCTGTTCACCGTATCCGATGAATTGGTCGAGAACAGAAGGATGGGCGATCGAGCGTCACGGGATGATCGTCGGTGTGTTTGTGAGAAGGTTAAGTTAACGCGTCTAATACCCTTTCTCCGATCGCCTGTCCGATGCCTACCTCCCGCAAACAACGACGACTTGCACGGTTTCGCGCTCGACTTAGCCTACAGCAAGCCCTCGATCGCTTCGATCGTCCCCAACCCCAGCGTCGCCCTAGCACCGAAAGTGAAGCCCTCGCGAAACGCCAGCGAGACGGCATCATGGCGATCCAAACCCAGATCGACAAGCTCGATCGGGGCGTCGTTCGGCTAGCGGTGTTTGGTTCCGTCAGTCGGGGAAAATCGGCGCTGATTAATGCGCTGATGGGTCGCGAATTGTTGCAAACGGGGCCGACCAATGGTGTGACAAAATGGCCGCAATCGTTGCTGTGGGACGATTGGGAAAGCCTGATCGATGATTTGGCGATCGCTGATTCGCAGGCCAAGTCACAGGTCGAGACGGTCAGCCTGACTGCAATTCGTGCCGAGACGGACGAACACTCAGAAGCAAGCACCTCCTGGGATCTGGCCGATGATCTCGTCCCCGAGGAAGCGTTACGTCTGGAGCTAATCGATACGCCGGGGATTGATGAAATTGCGGGCGAAGCGCGGGCGGCGATGGCGATCCAGGTGGCGCAACAGGTTGACGTGATCCTGTTCGTGGTGTCGGGCGATGTGACCCAAACTGAATACGACGCGCTGTGCGAGCTGTGGCAAAGCGGTAAGCCGATCGTGATTGTCTTTAACAAAATTGATTTGTATCCCGATCTTGATCGACAGGCGATCGTTGAACAACTGCGGGCATTGGGCGATCGGCAACAGCTCCCCCTACGAGCCGACGAAATCGTCCTAACCGCCGCGCAACCCGCCCCGATTTTATTAACTGACCTCGATCCACTCAATCCCAATTTAAGTTTTGACCCCGAGTTTGAGCCAACGTTTAACCCTGAGCTTGACCCAAACTCGAACCGTTCAACCGTCCAGGATTCACCACTTAAACCCACGCAGCCAACCCAGCCGCTTGAGCGTTGGTATACACCACCTGCCCAGATCGACGACCTGAAACGGACGATCGCCCGCATCGTCCAGCGCGACGGCGATCTACTCCTCGCCGTGAACGCCCTGATCCAAGCCCAACGCCTCGAAACCGAACTCGCCGAAACCGCGATCGCCCTGCGCGATCGCGACGCCGACGACCTAATTTGGAACTTCGTTCGCACCAAAGCCGCCGTTGTCGCCTGCAATCCTTTCCTAGCGATCGACGTTCTCGGCGGCACAATCACCGACTTGATTTGCATCCGCCAGCTCGCCCAGCTCTACGGCCTCCCCATGACCAGCCACGAAGCCGGACGTTTGCTCAAGACGATTATTTGGAGCAATGGCGGGTTGCTGTTGGGGGAAATGCTGACGGGGATCAGTTTGGGGGCGGGAAAAGCTTTGGGTGTACCGGGTTTTGTTGGATCAGCGATCGCCCAGGCAGGGATCGCAGGGGTTGGGGTTTATTTGGTCGGACAGGCGGCCAAAGAATATCTGGAGCGTGGCTGTACGTGGGGGCCTTTGGGAGCGGATACGGTGGTGCGCGAAATTCTGGCACAGGTCGATCGGGATAGTCTCTGCGATCGGGTTCGACGGGAATTTCTCCGTAAATCGACCCCGCCGAAACCCCGATCGAGCCATTCGGTCTAGATTCACACTTCGACAAGCTCAGTGCTAGAACCCCGACTTGATTTGCGATGAAACATGAGTCTAGTCTGCGTTTGCCCTGTATCGTCATCAGGTCTAGAGGTGCAATGTGTGGAGTTCATGGGATCGTCTGTGGGGTTAATCTGGGCGCAAGGCAGGCGAAACCCGGTACAACATCTGCGAAAGTCCGTATATTTTTGAGACAGTTACGATTTTTCGCAATAATAAAAATCTAAAGTGTTAGGATACTGAACGAGAGCGACCGTATATCCAGACTGAAGATCGCTAAGTCCCGCTCGCCACACCTCAACGCCTTCATGTCGGATTCTAATCAGCCGATCACTTCCTCCGTTCAGAGGACTGAAGCCGTCACGGCTGATATCTCTATTGATCGCAATGTCCACCACCAGCTTCAACTCGCCAGCCAAGCGATCGACTGCTTCACCGAAGCAGCACTCTTCATTTCCGCTGCTGGCCTAATCGTACGGAGTAATACCGCTGCCCATAGCTTACTGGGCTACGGCACGATCCACGATCGCCCCATTTGGGACTTGGATACCACCATCACCTCCGGTCACTGGGTCTCAATTTGGTCAAAAATTGAACGCGACGGTCACGCTGAACTTGAATCGCGCTGCCGGGTTGGCGATGGTGGCGAGATTGCCACGAGCATCGTCTTTACCCATCTTGCGTTGATGTACGGCTACACCTGCGCGATCGTCCGCCAAATTATTGCCCAACTCGACGCACCCAATTGCCCGATCGAAATCAACACCCCCAAACACTTCAACGAAACTGAAGACCAACTACGAGCCGTCCTCGATGCTGTTCCTGGCTTTGTGTCTTGGATGGGGGTAGACGGGCGCTATTTGGGCGTCAATCGTCATCTGGCGCAAAGCCTCGATATGACGGTGAGTGACTTTGTGGGCAAAGAAATCGGCTTTTTGGAAAATAAATCCGAATTTAGCGATTTTGTCGCAACGTTTCTCGGCAATGCTGACCCCCATGCCGCTGAAATTATTCGCACCCAGGTGGGTGGTGCAGCCCAGTATTATGCGATCGCGGCTCAGAAATATGCCTGCGATCGAGCCGCCGTCGTCGTCGGCATCGACATCACCGCCGGAAAACGTACCGAAGAAGCCCTACGCGAATCCCAAGAGCAGCTTTGGGCCGTCCTCGACGCCGTACCGGGCTTTGTCTCCTGGATTGATGCCCAAGGGCATTATCTCGGCGTCAATCGTCATCTGGCCACAAGCTACAATATGCCCGCCGAAGCCTTTGTGGGTAAAGAGCTGGGCTTTTTGAAAAGTAGCCCGGAATTTGTGCAATTTGTGCGTGATTTTTTGGCCAAGCCAGACCCGTATTGTTCGCAGGTGATTACGGCACGGGTGCGCGATACGGATTGTTACTACATGATCGCCGCGCAAAAGTACGATCGCGGTCAAGCCAGCGTCGTCGTCGGTGTCGATATTACGGAGCGTCGGCAATCGGAGGAGGCTTTACGAGTTTCAGAGGCGATTTTGCGTGAGCGCACCGAACAACTGGAAGCCGCTCTAGCTGAACGGGAACGCACCCAAGCGCGACTCATTCAATCCGAAAAAATGTTCGCCCTCGGCCAGCTCGTGGCAGGAATCGCCCACGAAATTAACAATCCGATTAACTTTATCTACGGCAATTTAGCCTATACCAATAACTATACCCAAGACCTACTCAACCTCATTTCGCTCTACCAAAAAGCCTATCCCGAGATGACTCCCGAACTCGAAGCCGCTTCGCGGGAAATTGATCTCGACTTTATCGCTAGCGATCTCCCCAATATCATCAATTCGATGCGAACGGGAGCGGAGCGAATTCTACGCCTGGTGCTGTCGCTACGTAGCTTCTCGCGACTCGATGAAAACCGCCCGAAGCGGGTGGATATTCACGAAGGCATCGATAGTACCCTGGTGATTTTGAGCCATCACATGTCGCGTCACAATATTAAGCTCAATCGCAACTATCGCCTTGTACCTAAAATTGAATGC
>JAAUPN010000290.1 GCA_012033105.1 Coleofasciculaceae cyanobacterium RL_1_1 | reverse complement strand
AGCAGAAGTCGTATCTCTTGGCTGTCAGACTATTGGCTTAGATTTCAAAAATCTATCATTGAATATCCCTTTTGGATGTTAATTTCTGAACAAAATAAGGCCATAAAAAAACAGCATGTAAATGTCGAAAATGTATCTGCAAATCAGGCAAAAATCTAGTAGAAAATATGCGATCGCCGTGTGCTGTTGTGTATTTTTCGGTAGACCACAGCCAAGAGCTACTCTTGAATACATTTCAGCTAGAAAAGCATGATCTATACCATCAAGCATGGCGTAAAGTTGACGGCTCGAATAATAAGCGGACAGCCGTACAAGTCTTTGTTCCTCGCTAAGTTTTAATTTTCGGTGTTAATTTAATCTTAAATATTGTGGTGTTCGAGATATTGTTTGAAGCTAGGAATACCGCGATCGTGAATACCATGTTCGATATTACAGAGGAGCTGGTGAATATCGGTATTATTGATGGTGTCTATCCAATGTTTGTAGCGCCGATCGCGCTCAAGAGCAAACGTGAGCGCCGTATGACAGGCTTCGTGTAAATCGATAGGAAGCTGGTTTGAATCACTCATGTGATCGCTCTCAATGCTAAGGCCATAACCATCTAGAAGTTGCTCAAGCTTATGGATGTGGCGTTCGGCAAGTTCGGCGCACAGAGCGAAAGGTATATCCGGGGAAAACTGACGTGAACCGCTGGCATAAAAGGCAAGGGCTGCGGTTAGTTCCTGATGAATTTCAGCGAGTAAGGCTTGATTTTTTGCTGAGAGATTTGAGGTTTTTGGGGTCGTGCTCATGGGGATTCTCAACGAGTGAAGACAACAGGGTTGTGATTAATTATATTGAGTAAAACTATAAGTTCACTCAATATAATTAATCGATTAAGCAAGAGGCAATAGTGACAAAATTACGGCATACAAAGAGAGATCAAACCACCTTCGGGTAAACGCTCTTTGAACTGTTCATCTTCAGCTAAAATAGCCGTAAGATTGAGTGTCCAGTCTGGCTCCATGGGTAAATCACTCCAGGGAATCGCAATTTCAAGACACTTATTCAGTCCAACCTGGATTTGGCACGATCGCACATGCCAATGATCATCTCCCCAGGATTCCTGGAACGTCACCGATTGGCTACGCAGATCGATGGACAGGTGATGGGCAAAGCGATAATTCAAAGGCTCAACATTGGGTAAATCGATCAAGGGAATGGGACTGGTGTGCATGGCTCGATTGGGGTAGTACCATAACAAGTGCAGCTCAGGTGGACAATCCTTGCGCGGGTCGATACCGGTTCCAAAATCCAGGCGGAGGTAGAAACTGAGGTGATCAAACCCATAGAAAATGCGCTGAATCGGGCTGCTACGGTGCATCGTGCCACGGGAGCCGCCGACCTCAATCCGACCCGCGTGCGACCAGTCTTGCTCATCACCAACCCCATCGATCGTCGGGTGAATGAAGCTTTGGGGCGTACGATCGCCAACGTTTTCATGGACTTCCACCGGGTGCGCCACCGCATCAGGAATCGGTTCACCCAGCGCGGTGTACACGGCAGCCAAATGCTCGCGAAATAGTGCGTCAAAGATCGCATCTTGTGATGACGAATGCCCTTCACCAAACCACCAAAACCAGTCCGATCCCTCAGCGGCATACATCGCTTCCCAGGCGTCGGGGTTGGTTTCCTCCGTTGCCTCGGGATGATTTTCCAAGGTTTGACGAGCATCGAACAGCAAATCCCAAGCGCGATTTTTGGCCGGGTCACCGATCCAAGTGGTGAAGTTGCCATCAACCCAGGAGCCGCTATGGAGCGATGCGGCTGGCAGCGTTGCGGTCGGCGGGTGCTGATCGAGAAATTCCGACACGGTGACGAGCTTGATATCGTCACGATCGCTCAGACGGCTATAAAGCGCCTCAAGAAACGGTATTCCGTCTTTTTCATAAAATTCCCAGCAATTTTCACCATCGAGGGCGATCGTTACAAGCCACGGCTGGTCAAGATCCGTTGCCGACGCCGTCTGGTTATGCTTGAGCGACCGACCGATCGCCTCTAGGTGACCCACCAAATCCGCCGCCGCCTGATTGGGCTTCATCGAACTATAGGTAAAACCAATCAGATCCGAAAGTCGGTGATCACGGAATACAATACTCAGATCACCGTGATCTGTTTCGAGACGATAGGGGCGATACATCAACTCCGGCTCGAAGACATTGCCGACGCCGTCACGATGGAAAAAGTGCTTCAGCGTCCAGCCCAACACCGCCTCATCCGAAACAATCCATTTAAACCCCGCTTCGGCAATATAAGGCAGCACCGCCGGACTCACCGACTGTTCCGACGGCCACAGTCCTCGCACCGGACGATCGAACCGCTCCTCGTACATGTCCCGCGCTTTCTGCAAATGACGCGGAATATCCTCCGGCCACTGAAAGCGTTTTTTCGGCAGCTTCATCCCCGGCACGGCCACCCGCCCCGAGTTGGTATCGGCCAAGAGCGGCAAAATCGGGTGGGTGTAGGGCGTTGTCGTTACTTCGAGCTGACCGCTATCCTGCATCGCCTTATGCTTGGCGATAATCCGGCGTAGGATTTCTTGCTGCTTGGCGTAGATTTGTTGACGTTCTTCAAGCCCGAAATTATTCGCTTGAGCGAACCAAGAGGCGATCGCCGGGTCATCCCAAAACAGCGGATCAAACCAGCCCAAATTATGCCAGGTCATCACATCGACAAAATCCTGCGCTGACCAGTGATCCATACACCAGGCAACGCCGTTTTCCTGACGCTGTTCGTAGAGTTTACGGTAGTGAGGATGTGGGTCAATCAGCGTGTGGTGATTGCCATCAAAGCCGCGATTGATCGCGTACTGTTTATCGTGTATGTCGTAATCTTCAACCGGCTTTAGTAGGAGCTCTAAGTAGGGATCGATCGCTGTCCCCGCCACATAATCCTCAATTTGCAAGATGAGTGACGGCACTAGATTCACCGTTTGATGCAAATTCGGATAGCGATCAAGCATCAAAATTAAATCGAGATAATCCTTAATACCGTGCAGTCGTACCCACGGTAAACGATACTCTTCGCGCGTTGGCGTACTCGCTGCACGACTTTTATAAAGTGGCTGATGTTGATGCCAAATAAAGGCGACGTAAAGTGGATGAGACACAAGGCTTCTCCTATTCCCAATATCCGGCGCTACACACTGCGATCGCAATCATGACGCACGGCGAACAACGAACATAACCAATGGTCTCTCAGGTGTAGCGAGAGAAACGCAATAGAGGCCAGTTTAATCAGCAGTGTAATCGCTTGGGAGCTATATAAAAGCACCGCTTTATCACAATACCGATATAAAACTAGCGATCTTGATTAACGATCGGCACTTTATGCTAGCGCGGTCAAAACCAATGCCATCTTTCTTGTTACACGACGTGTCGATTGGTAATGTAGCGTCATCCAAGACTTTAAGAAACTTGACGATCTGATACAGATATAGCGATTTCACGGTTCATGAGTAACAGTAGCAAGAGTGAGTAAACCAATGGAGAATGTCAGATTCAGAAACGGTGGCAAACACTTGTTCGAGAGCCTCGACTAAGGCGGCATAAGTTTGAGCTTTGAGAGCTCTCAAGCCAGCCTTGAGTTTCGACCACATGTTTTCAATCGGGTTGAAATCGGGTGAATAAGGCGGCAGAAACAGCAGCTTTCTCTCGAAAGTCTTCTGAGTAGGTTCGCATTTTCTTCGGAGTTACTTACCTCTCTAGTGTCACTTATTTCTCGTGAAATTGCTATATCCCGATCTGCATGCTCTGCTTTCATAAAAATTCTGTTTCATCAACTTTCAATTCGCTACACTCGATTTATTCGCTATTGCATCGCCCATCTGAATGATCCCTCGCACCAATCATCTCAAGATCAGCCTCGCCACGACGCCCTCTGGACTCTGGCAACCACCACCGCGATTGCCTGCCCCACCAGCCGCAACACCTATACCGATTATAGCCGCCGCGACAGCAACCGTTGCGAAGGCCGCGTCAGTAGCCTCCCCGTGAGCGGTAGCTCCCTCAAACTCATCTCCCTCGCCTCGCGTGGTTATTACCAGCTTTAGCGATAACCTCCTGCTGCAAATCCCCTACAGCGGCAGCGGTCAACCCTTCGTTAGATTGCTCTCCACCGCCGATCGCTACCAGCTCGATAACCTTGCTCTCGTTGCCCGCGACAGCAGCCAAACCTATAACTTTTTCTTCTCCACCGACATCCTCGATCGCGCCGGAGTTGAACCCAGCGAACTCCGCGCGATCGCCTACACTGACGGCGGCCTCTACTCCCCCGTCCTTGTCGGCGGCCTTGGCACAGGTAGCGGTTACGATATCATGTTCTACGCCAACCACGACACCAAAATCAAAAAATTCGAGATTCGTCGCAACGGTAG
>JAAUPN010000106.1 GCA_012033105.1 Coleofasciculaceae cyanobacterium RL_1_1 | reverse complement strand
TACCCAGGCTTCCGACTCCGCTCAGCCTTCGAGATTTTCGTCTTTTTCAAACCTAAAAATCTTTCGTGACAAGAGGTCTACTGTGCGATCACCGCACGATCAACCACAACCAAGCTCCAAGCGATAACGATCAATCTTGACGTTACCGCTTGGGGCTTGGCAATGGTTTGGGATTATGTTCGATCGGGCCTCACCTCAACACATGTAGCCCCGAGGTCAAACCCCGATCGGCCTAACGAACTAACGAATTGCCGTCGGCTGCATTCCCGACAACACCGGCGCGATCTTGCTCAACTGCAAATCTGGACAATCGCCCTGAACCTGACCGACATTCCATTCATTTTTAAACAACAACACCGGACGATCCCAGCTATCTTTCACCGTCGCCGTGTTAAATAGTCGTCCTGCTTTTTCCAAGGCGTCCCAGCCACCGACCACCCAGCGAGCGACGCTAAAACCAAGGGGTTCGAGGCGCGTTTCCACCCCGTATTCATTTAATAAACGGAACTGCACCACTTCAAATTGCAGTTGTCCCACCGCCGCCAAAATCGGGTCACGCTTGGCCTCATCCACCGAGTACATGATCTGCACGGCTCCCTCTTCCCGTAGCTCGGCGACCCCTTTGCGAAACTGCTTGAATTTCGAGGGGTTGACGTTACGCATGTAGGAAAACATTTCGGGCGAGAAGCAGGGGATACCGTCAAATTCGAGCTTTTCACCGCAATAAATCGTGTCCCCGATCGCGAACATTCCCGGATTATTCAGGCCGATTACGTCGCCTGCGTAGGCGGTTTCGATCGATTCGCGACCCTGAGCGAACAACTTTTGCGGACGTGAGAGGCGAATCGTTTTACCGGTGCGAGCGTGTTTCACCGTCATATCTTTCTCGAAACGACCGCTACAAACCCGCACAAAGGCAACCCGATCGCGGTGTTTCGGGTCCATATTGGCCTGAAGCTTGAAGACGAAACCGGTGAAATCTGGGCTAGCGGGCGAGATTTGATCGCGGGTGCTGTTCCGGGCGATCGGCTTGAGGGAGTATTCCAAAAAGGCATCGAGGAAAAGCTGCACCCCGAAGTTACTCATGGCGCTACCAAAAAACACTGGCGTCATTTGGCCGCTATGGATGGCCTCCAGATCCAGTTCACTGCCCAATTCTTCGAGGATTTCCAGCTCTTCGCACAGTTGCGCGAACAGGTCATCATCATCGATCCGTCGTTGTAATTCGGGATCATCCAGATTAAAGGTGGTTTCGTTGGCGGCTTTGCTGCCGTGGGCTTGGCGCTCGAACAGGTGAACCGTGCGATCGCGGCGATCAAACACGCCTTTGAAGCGATCGCCCGAGCCGATCGGCCAGGTAATGGGATAGGTCGCCAACCCCAACTCCTGCTCAATTTCGTCCAGCAGTTCCAACGGCTCGCGGCTGGGGCGATCCATTTTATTGATGAATGTAAAAATCGGCAGATCGCGCATCCGGCAAACCTCAAACAGCTTGCGGGTCTGCGGTTCGAGTCCCTTCGCCGCGTCTTCGAGCATCACCGCATTATCCGCCGCTGTCAGTGTCCGATAGGTATCCTCACCGAAATCCTGGTGACCGGGCGTATCGAGCAAATTGATTTGATGGTCGCGATAGTCAAATTGCAGCACCGTCGAGGTGATCGAAATTCCCCGCTGTTGCTCCATTTCCATCCAGTCCGAGGTGGCGCTGCGTTCCGATCGTCGTGCTTTCACCGTTCCCGCTTCGTGGATCGCACCACCGTAGAGCAACACTTTTTCCGTCAGTGTCGTTTTGCCCGCGTCCGGGTGGGAAATAATCGCAAACGTACGACGGGAATCGACGGCGGATTGTAATTCGGCAAGATCGACAGTTTCGGCGGTCATGAAGGCAGAAAAGATAAAGCGACGATCGGCCACAGTAGCCAAATATGACCTGTGACGAACTGACCTAATTTTATGGCAGTTAAGCGCCTAAACGCGGCATTCTGAGCTTGAGTCGTGATCTTGTTGCGTCGATGCAAGTTGAATTGGAGGCGAATTGAGGGCGAATTTGAGCAATTCATGGTTGCAGTCTCAGCGAAACCTTGGCACGATCGAGACTCATCTTTAATTAAATCTTTGGGGTTCCCGATTTATCCCGACGCGGCCTCACCCCGCGACTTTGCCCCGCTGCTTTACACCGCTGCTTTATACCGCCGCTTCACACCTCCTAATTTATGACCTCCGTTCTTCTCCCCACCACGCCGACCGTTCCCCTCAACGCCCCCACCATTCACACCACCGATCGCGGCTTGACCATCATTGCCGAACAAATCCCCGTCGAAGCCGTCAACCTCAACCTCTGGCTGCGGGTGGGAGCCGCGATCGAGTCAGACGCGATCGACGGCATGGCGCACTTCCTCGAACACATGCTATTCAAAGGCACGCCGAATCTGGCGATGGGTGAATTTGAGCGCCGCATCGAAGCCCGTGGTGCGATTACCAACGCCGCCACCAGCCAGGATTACACCCACTACTACCTCACCTGCGCCCCCCAGGATTTTGCCCAGCTCGCACCGCTTCAGTTTGACGTGGTGCTAAATCCCACCCTTGATGCGGATGACTTCGATCGCGAGCGTCAGGTGGTACTGGAGGAAATCCGGCGATCGGCAGATGATCCGCGCCGTCGCAACTTTCAACGCCTTGCCGAGCTGGCCTTCGAGTCCCTGCCCTATCGCCGTCCGGTGTTGGGACGCGCCACGACGATCGAGCAACTCCCCGTTGAAGCGATGCGCGAATTTCACCGCACCTGGTATCGACCCGATGCGATGACCGCCGTTGTGGTCGGTAATCTACCGGTGGAAGACTTAATCACGATCGCCACCGATAGCTTTGATCGCGCGATCGCCCACCACCCCGAACATCCCCCCCTCGGCCAACTCCACCACTTTCCCTGCGAATCGAGCTTCGATCGCATCGAACGCCGCGAAGCGATCGACCCGAGCTTACAGCAGTCGCGGCTATCGCTGATCTGGCGCGTACCTGGTCTCAATGCGATCGGGCAAACCTACACCCTCGATGTGTTGGCGAGCATCCTCGGGCAGGGTCGGACGGGGCGGCTGGTGCGACGTTTGCGTGAAGAGCGCGGCCTCGTGTCAGGTATTGGTGCGGGTAATCTGAGCTACCGGTTTCAGGGGGTGTTTCAGGTGTATGCTCAGTTACCGAGTGAGCACATTCCGGAAGTTGAAGCGGAAATTGTGGCGGCGATCGCGGAGGTACGCGACACGCTGATCTCGATCGACGATATTGATCGGGTGCGGACGAAGGTGGCGAACCGCTTTATTTTTGGTAACGAGCGACCGAGCGATCGGGCTAATCTTTACGGCTATTTTCAAACGCTAACGGGCGGACTGGAGGCGGCGATCGGCTATTCCGATTCCCTGCGATCAATTTCAGCTCAGGATTTACGTGAGGCGGCACGGCGTTATTTGCGGGATGATGCCTACGGTGTCGTGATCGCGCGTCCGGAATAGCGCTGTGAACACTGCAAATACGGCTGAGATCACACCAATTTTGGTGACGATCGCGACGGTGTTGGTTGTCGGGTTTAATGCGCTGATGGGCTTGGGGCTGATGATCGCGGCTGGCTGGATCTGGCGATCGCGTCGGCCTGTGCGGCAGTTTGCGCGAGATCTCGATCAACTGGAACGGGAGCTACGGGCAACCTTGCCCGAAGTCCCGGCACAGTTGGCCGCGAGCTGTGAGCAGTTACGCCATCTAAATGATTTGCATCAGGTGACGATCGCACGGGTTGCGCTAGCGAAGCAGGTGTTGCGTCTACTGCGCCAGCTTTCGGGGCGTTTGACCCGGTGGCGATCGGGGTGATCGGGTCGATTAGGGCGATCAATAAACTCTCGGACTTAAACCTTAAGCATCCTCCGGTGTGTGTACGCCGGTTACGTTAGGAGGAAAGTTGCGGAGTAGCTCGGTGTTTGGGTGCTGGGCGACATCAAGCCTTGTTCCGCACTGCTTACAAAACCGAGCATCACGATCGTGACTATCGCACCCACACGCCCCACAGACGATCGCCATCCGCTGCCGACTTTTCACCATATGCTCGATCAACTGACCGATCTGCCACGGAATTAACGCCACCCCAGTCAAAATCATTAGTATCGTCAGCAACCGTCCGGCACTCGTCACCGGAGTCATATCGCCAAACCCCACGGTTGTCATGGTGACCACCGCAAATAGATCGCATCCAGCACAGTCCCGAAATCCTCGGGATTAACCCTGTACTCGACTTCATAAATCAAGCCTGCAAACAAGGAGACGATCGCGATCAGTGTGAACAGGATGCGGGCGAAGATGAGGCGATCGCGCGATTCCAGGCGACGCGATTCCAGGCGAAACAACGCCACATCCACATCCAAGAACCGCAAGAGCCGCAAGACGCGCACACCGCGCAAACCGTGGACGATCGGCAAACCCAACAGGGACGCCGTTAGCTCCAACATCACGATCGCATCAATCGTCGAAAGCAGGCTGCCCACAAACGCAAGTTTCGCGTGAGCCTGCCAAAAACGAACCGCATATTCCACCAGAAAGACGATCGCGATCACCCCATCGATTACCCGTAGCCGATCGAACCACACCGGCTCAAGCGGAAACGTTGCCGCCACAAACGTGACCACCGACAGCACAATCAAAAAACGGATCAGCACACTGATCTCGTTTGCGAACTCAGACAGGGGTGGACGGCGCAGTGAATCAGAGGAGAAATCGAAGTCCATGCCGCAAGGTGGAAACGAACAGATTCGGTAAATATTGCACCGCAGGACTCGTCAATCTAGGCTAGTCCTGCGGTGCAATCGATACGGGTTGGATGAGTTACGTACGACGTTAACCGATCACGCTAGCCAGTGCCTCACGGGTCGCTTGCAGCGCTTGATCAATCTCTTCCGCCGTCACAATCAGCGGCGGCACAAACCGCAACACCTTCGGCCCTGCCGGAACCAGCAGTAAACCATTGTCCATCGCGGCTTTGACGATCGCGATCGCCGTTACCTCCGACTCTTCGCGAATCACCAGACCATCAATCAGACCCCAGCCACGCACCATGTCCAGCACACTGCTATAGTCCGCCACGATCGCCTGGAGACCGCCCGCAACTGCTCACCACGCTCACGCGCATTGGTCAGCAAATCATCCGCTTCCAGTGTTCGGCACACGGTCAGTGCCACCGCACAGGCGAAGGGATTGCCGCCGTAGGTACTCGCGTGTTCGCCAGGGCCGAGCACATTGCAATGCTCTTTCGTCAGCAACGCCCCGATCGGGATACCACCGCCAAGCCCCTTCGCACTGGTGAACACATCCGGCTCAATGCCCAGATTTTCGTAACCCCACATCATCCCCGTGCGACCCATCCCGGCCTGCACTTCATCAATCACCAGCAAAATACCCTTCTCGTCGCAGATTTCCCGTACCCGCTTAAAGTAGGCCAAATCACCAGGACGGACACCGCCCTCACCCTGAAGCGCTTCGAGCATGATGCCCGCCACACAAGGCGTTTCGCGATCGAGTTCCGCAATCAGTGACTCCAGCGCAGCCAGATCGTTATACGGCGTGTAGGCAAACCCCGGAACTAGCGGATCGAAATGCTTTTGATACTTCGGCTGGCCGGTAGCGGTAATCGTCGCTAAGGTGCGACCGTGGAAGCTAGCTTGAGCCGTAATGATCACCGGATTCTCGATCTGGCGAACGGTGTGGGCATACTTCCGAACTAACTTGATCGCACCTTCATTCGCCTCGGCACCGGAATTACAGAAAAAGGCACGATCAGCACAGGAATGTTCCACCAGCCATTTTGCTAGCTCGCCCTGGGGAACGTTGTAGTACAGATTCGAGATATGGTGCAGGGTCTGAATTTGCTGCGTTACCGTCTCGATCGCCGCCGGGTGTGCGTGACCCAGGGTACAGGTCGCAATCCCAGCCACAAAGTCGAGGTATTCGCGCCCTTCCGAGTCCCAAACGCGGCAACCCTCGCCTTTCGTCAGGGCGATCGGAAAACGCCCATAGGTCGTCATCACATAGCGGTCAAACTGCTCCACATCAAAGGGAACTGGAGGAGCGATCGGTGTGGTTGGAGTAATAGTGTCAGGACTCACGGCGAAACCTCAAGGGACAAAGGGGTTGAGCGATGTTGGTAGCGATGTCGTTAACGTCTGACGGATCAGCTCCGATATCGACGTTTTCAGGATTTTATCGTCCGTATGAGAAAAATGCTGACAATTGCGTCCACACCGTGTCGTCAATGCCTGACAAACCATCCCGATAATCCATCGTCAAAGTGGTGTCATCGATTCGTTCCATTCGTTATTCTTGTGAGGGCGAACACGCGCCCAATTCGTAGAACTAGCAGCCGACACAGCTCGCGATCGAGGAGACAGCAATGGGACGGGTGATTCTATCCGCCGGTCATGGTGGTTACGAGAACGGTACACAAGATCCCGGCACGATCGCTGGAGGGACGACCGAAGCGCAGGAAATGATCCGTCTGCGGGATGCGATGGTTAGTGAGCTGCGATCGCGACGGGTTTCGGTGTTGTCGGTTCCCGATGATCTCAGCCAGCAACAGACGATCGAGTGGATTAATACCCGCGCTCGTGTGGGGGATATCGCCCTCGAAGTTCACGCCAATGCCGCCCCCAATCCTGACGCGAAAGGCGCAAGCGTGTACTACATCACGAATAATAATGCCCGTGCTAGCGACGCCGATCGGTTGTTGCGTGGCCTGATTGCCTACTTGCCCGTGTTATCGAGCCGAGGTGCTCAACCCGACTCCAATGGCGGTGTGGGTCGTCTGGCGTTTTGCCGTGAAATTATTGTTCCGTCCTTGCTGGCCGAGGTCGGCTTTTTAACCAATCCCGACGATCGCGCCCTGATCCAAAATCGGCGCGAAGATCTTGCCGCTGGGTTGGTTGCGGGTCTCGTGGACTGCTCGCTCGCAATAACAGTACGACCACCTCGGCTATCCCGAAATTGGCATCGTGATGAACGGCAAACCCCACGGTGAACCGGGTATTTTGGTCGAAGGGAATGCGTATATTCCGATCGATCTGTCCGATAGCTTGGGTGTGGATCTGGCGCAGGCCACCCAGGTGCGGCGTGTGTTGTACAACGGCGTGGTGCATGTGCGGGCGATCGAGCTACGGGACCATAACATTTCTGTGAGTTGGGATAATCCCTCACGATCAGTGATCATTCGATCGATTCTGTCGATCTGTATCGATCGCGTGAACAAAATTGTCGGCCACGGCAACACCACCCCGTTTCAGATGCAGGCATTTCTGGCCAGAGCGAACCCCGGCGCCGATCGCCAATATCCCGATCTACCGAAGCTCTATCAAGAGGAAGGATCGATCGAAGGCATTAACTACGACATTGCCTTTGCTCAAATGTGCGTCGAAACCGACTACCTTCGCTTTCGCCAAGATCTCAACCCGGCTCAGAATAACTTCGGCAACCTCGGTTCGGCGGATGGCCGCACTAGTGGCGCGACCTTTGCGTCCGCACGTCTCGGCGTCCGGGCGCACATCCAACATCTAAAGGCTTACGCCAGTACCGAATCTCTGGTGCAACAACCACCGATCGATCCCCGTTTTCGCTTCGTGACGCGCGGTATCGCTCCGGCGATCGAGCAGCTTTCGGGGCGTTGGTCGCCGGAACTGGACTATGGTGGCCGCATCTTAGCCGCACTGCGACGGCTTTATGAATCGGCGGGCTTGCTCTGATCGCGCCGATCGTCTGCGATCCACAATCCCGAATGGTTCAGACTGGACGACGCTACGGTGTTGATGTCCTGATCGACCCGATCAGCTAACGATGCGTAATTCCTCTAGGCTTGGCTGTAGGCAGATAGCACG
Source organism: Coleofasciculaceae cyanobacterium RL_1_1 (assembly GCA_012033105.1). Lineage (GTDB taxonomy): Bacteria > Cyanobacteriota > Cyanobacteriia > Cyanobacteriales > Geitlerinemataceae > RDYZ01. Next base: position 5,838 of record JAAUPN010000106.1, on the reverse strand, counting down.
ACGTGATGACGCATCATGATTCTGCGGATTCATCTGCCGATCTCTTTTAACAACAATCCCTATGACTGAGACCTCCTCTCCTAAAAAATCAGGCTTCGGCTGTGTGTTCCCCGCGATCGGCGCTGCGGTCTTGATCGGTGGGGGGGCTGCCACCTACTGGGTGTTCAATCGCACCAGTGCCGCCGAGATGACCGCCGCCGCAAATGTCGCGGTGTTACCCGACGAAACGATCGCGATCGCCCATCTCAGCACCGCCACCTTTGATGACTTAGCGCAGTTTGGCACACCGGAAGCCCAGGCTGAAATTCAGCGGCGCGTTACGAATATTTTGTCGGAGTTTTCGCCGGGATTGGAATGGGAACGCGACCTCAAACCCTGGGTAGGCAGCATCACCCTGGGGTTAGCAACGCCGATCGCCGATGAACCCGCCGACGGCCCCGATCTCCATGCTTACTTTGCGGTCGCGATTCGCGACAAACTTCAGGCGATCAAGTTTGCGAGCGGCCTGAAATCCGAGACGGGCGACGCGGCGATCGAGTCGGAATATGCAGGCATCAAGGTGATTCAGGTGAGTCCGGATGAGGCCGGACGTGGCACGACTTTGGCGACAATTGACGATCATCTCATCATGGCGGGATCGCTCGCCAATATGAAAAACGTGATCGACGACGTGAAATCCAAAACCACGGCCAGCAACAACAAGGATCTACAACAAGCCTTAGGCCAAAATTCCGACGTCGATCGCCCCTTACTTCAGGTCTACATCCCCGATATCTCAGCCTTTCCGTTACCCAACACCGCCACAGAACCGACCCCAGACAGCGAAGAACAAACCGAGACTCCCCCCCTGAACCCCCACCGATCCGCGCCTCGATCGCGACTATTAACGTCACAGACACCGGCCTTCACGGCAGTATCGATGTCCTACTCAACGGCGATCGCGAGCTACCCGAATTCGTTCCCATCACCGATCGCCCCGAAACCCAATTCCCCGAACAGACGATCCTGCTGCTCGCGGGGAACAACATCGCCCAAACCTGGACGCAGTTGGTCGCTCGCGCCGAAGGAGATACGGCCATTCCCCAGGCGAAACAAGCCCTAGCCGTCATCCGCAGCGGCTTAACCCAGGTGGGACTCGATGCCGATCGCGATGTCTTTGGCTGGATGGACGGCGAAGCGGCGATCGGTGCGTTTCCGATTTCGTCCGGCCTGCTGCAACAGTTTGGCCTTGCCGCTGCCGTCACGGCGGAAACGAGCGATCGCGCGGCGGCCACCACCATGCTCGACAAACTGTCCGAAGCCATCAAGAGTCGCATTCCCGTACCGCTCACCGAAACCGATCGCAAAGCGGGCGAGATTGACATCAAAGAATGGGCGGTTCCAGTTCCGGGCGTGGGATCGGGAGGACTGTTTGGCTACGGCTGGCGCGACGATCGCAATCTGATTGTCGGCCTCAGCGCCCCCGCGATCGATGCGATCGCCCAACCCGCAGCGACGAGCCTCTCGGCTAACCCTAATTTTCAGGATGTGATGCAAGACTTACCACCCGAAAAAACCGGCTACGCCTACTTCAACCTCGCTCAGATCTACCAACAGCTTCAAAGCATCCCCGTCGGTGCGAACCAACTCCTATCCCCACAGGCAACGGCATTACTAGGAGCCATGCGCGGTTTCGGGGCAACACTGGCATCCAACACCTCGGATCAATTGACGATCGATATCTCTCTAGCGCTACAACCGTTTACCGCTAGCACGAACACACCCGACGAAACCCCAACCGATCCCACACCAGAAGCAACGCCAAACACACCCGACGCTGAGTAATACAAACCAATAGAACCATTCAAATTAATGTAGAAGCTAAATTAGCGACTGCATTAATTTGGCTCAAATATTATTCAAGTTAGAGTGATTGCGGTCTCAACGTGAACCAGACCTCATAATAGCAGTCCCCGCAAAGGTTGACACATCTCCCAAGCAAAACTTGGTCGCACTCAGCTCATTAAAGTTTAGGCTACAGATCCTGTGTCCTAACAGAATTAAACGCTGCGATAGAGCCTCAACCGTTGAGCAGAATCGAGAACGAAGCTTGGATGAATTGTAATCAGAATCAGATAAATGATGTAGCCAAAGCTACAGACAGCAGGCGCATATATTGGTTCTCTGGTGTGTGTGCCACATTGTAAAGCTATTCTTAAAAGATAGCAAAGAGTCTCAATTAAAGCTTTTCCCGAAGCACACCAATCCGGTAAAGCGTGTTACGCATTCAGATCCAGCTTGCTTGTTTACGTTTTAACCTCAGTCACTTCTTTGTTTTAAGACTTCCGCCTCGAACGAATATGGACGAATTTACCCACCGTTCTTAGATCAAGTCGAAGCGCTCCGTAAAGTCTCAAACACTTAGAGCATTAATAACATAATCTAGAGGCCACAATAGCTCTTAGATTAGGACGCGAATCTATGCTCAAACCTAGAGTCATTGAGGTTAATGATTGAGCTTGCTCCGGTGTAATTGATCGACGCTCTATCTGCAATGTGTCACGCATTAGTCTCCTTAGACGAAATACACCGACGAGAGAGTTTTACCGTGAGATTTTCCAAAAGTTATCGCTCCTTGAGTGTTGCTAGTAGCCCAGGTCTTCAAACTAAAGAACTGGGAAGCGATTCTCGTTCGTGTCTGATGTGTCAGGGGTCGCATAATACCCAAGACCACTGGGATTACATGGCGACCCTGCCGCAAGATCCTGTCGACATGCTCGATGACTTGATCCGCATGGGTCTGTACAAAGACTCTGCTTTGAAAGTGGCTGATGCGGTCAGCAGCGCGGAGGTTCGTAAGGCGTTATTTCTCAAAATGGCGTCCCACGGTGATCCCAAACGTGAGCGTCTAATTCGCGATCTGGCGAGTGTTGCGGGCGGGCTTGACAATGCGTTTGCGGCGGCGTTTGGTGCTAAGGCGGGCGAATTTTTTGGAGATGCACGTCGTACGAGTGGTGTGACACGCCGCGAATTTATTCGTAACGTGGCGATCGGGGCGGCTCTCGTTTCCCTGGCAACTGTGCGCCCAACCCTGGTGATGAGGCGGCGGATACCGATCCAGCGGCGGGTGATGCCGCTACGGGCGATCTGGAAAAAACCGATATTCAGGTTGGGTTTATTCCCATTACCTGTGCAACGCCGATCATCATGTCGGAACCGCTGGGTTTTTATAAAAAGTATGGCCTGAATGCGAAGGTTGTGAAAATGCCGAGCTGGGGCGCTGTACGCGATTCGGCGATCGCCGGTGAACTCGATGCCTATCACATGCTCGCGCCGATGCCGATCGCGATGACCCTCGGTCTGGGTTCCGCGCCATTTAGCACCAAGCTCGCGAGCATCGAAAATATTAACGGCCAGGCCATCACGATCGCCGAACGTCACCGGGGGAATGTCAACGGCCCGGCGGACTTCAAAGATTTCGTCATCGGTGTACCGTTCCCGTACTCGATGCATAACCTACTGCTGCGCTACTATCTCGCCACCGGTGGCCTTGATCCTGACACCGACGTAAAAATCCGCCCGGTTCCACCACCGGACAGCATCGCCCAGCTCATTGCCGGTGATATCGACGCCTACCTAATGCCCGATCCGTTTAACCAACGCGCCGTTTACGAAGGTGCGGGCTTCATTCATAAGCTGACGAAAGAGATCTGGCCGGGTCATCCCTGCTGTGCCTTTGCGGCGGGTCAAAGTTGGATGGATGAGAATCCCAACACGTTCCGGGCGTTGAATAAGGCGATTATCGAAGCGGCGGGTTATGCCCAGGATATGAATAACCGGAAGGAGATTGCGGCGGCGATTTCCGATCGGGCATTCCTCAATCAGCCAACTGAAGTGGTTGAAGCGGTGCTGACGGGTAAATTCGACGACGGTAACGGCAACACGCTGGATATTCCCGATCGGATTGGCTTCGATCCCTACCCCTGGCAGAGTTTCGCCAACTGGATTTCGTCGCAGCTCGTCCGCTGGGATCTCCAAGGGGACGGCAAAGTGGCGGAAGCGATCACGAAAGAGACCTATGACGAAGTGGGGAATCAGATCTTCTTGACGGATCTGGCGCGTGAGTTGGCGATCGAACTCGGCCAGGAACCTCCGGCGGAGGTTTACCGCACGGAAACGCTGGCGTTTGACACGTTCGATCCCACCGATCCGGAAGCCTACGTCAAAGCACAAATCGAAAAATTCGGCGTTTAGCGCTGCGTTTCTGATTTGTACGATTCACGTTTGCAGGGTTGATCCCGACAAGGTTGACGTGAACTTTTCGATCGAGCCGATCGCGATTCCATTCTGAATTTCATTCCGAATTTCATTCCGGGGCGATCGGCTCACCCAACACGACGTTCAATCGGCTTAGAGTTTTAATCATGGAGGATTCGTGCTGTGACTAGCGCCATGCAACGCGCTCGCAAACGACAACGCAACGGAGCCGTTAACGAAAACGTCCGGGCGATCGGTTTATTTCTGCTGTCGCTGATTATTTTTCTTGGGTTTTGGGAAATCGGTGCGCGATCGGGCTGGTTCTCGAAAGGGGTTCCCACGGCGAGCCTGACGCTCACAGAGCTGTGGTGGTGGGTGACCAATCCGTTTTTTAACAACGGCCCCAATGATCTGGGTATTGGCTGGAATTTGCTGGTTAGTTTGCGACGGGTGGCGATCGGCTATATCGCCGCCTCGCTAATCGCCGTGCCGCTCGGTGTCCTCATCGGCATTTCTCCCGTCGCCTCGAAGGCATTTAATCCCTACGTACAATTACTCAAACCGGTCTCGCCGCTGGCGTGGCTACCGATCGGGCTGTATCTGTTCCGGGATTCAGAAAAGACGGGCATTTTCATCATCCTGATCAGCAGCATCTGGCCGACCTTGGTGAACACCACCTTTGGGGTCGCCAATGTCAGCAAAGATTATCTCAATGTGGCGAAAACCCTCGGCGCGTCTAAGTGGCGCACCATCTCCCGCGTGATTATTCCGGCGGCGTTGCCCAATATCGTCTCGGGTTTGCGCATTAGCATGGGGATTGCGTGGCTGGTGATCGTGGCGGCAGAAATGTTGCTCGGCACAGGCTTGGGCTATTTCATCTGGAACGAGTGGAATAACCTCTATCTGCCCAATATTCTTGTCGCCATTATCATCATTGGTTTTGTGGGAATCGTCCTCGACCAGATATTCGCCTACATCGAGCGGGCGGTTTCCTTTGGAGGTAAAAGCGAATGAGTGTGTCAACTGATTCGACGGGTTCGACGGGCGTAAGTCAACAAAGCGAGAGTGCCTTTGTGACGGGTGGTGATGTTCAGGTCTCGCTGCGCGGTGTGAGCAAGGTGTTTCCGGGGCGCAAGGGCTGGTTGAACAAAATGACGGGCAAAACGTCGTCGGATTTTCTGGCGATCGATAGCGTCAATATCGATATCGAGCGCAATACGTTTGTTTCGATTATTGGCCCTTCGGGTTGTGGTAAATCAACCCTGCTCAATATCATCGCGGGTCTGAGCTACGCGACCGATGGCGATGTGATGATGGACGGTCAGCCGATCGAAGGCCCTGGCCCCGATCGCGGCATGGTGTTTCAGAATTACGCGCTGATGCCGTGGATGACCGTTGAGGAAAACATCCGCTTTGCGGTCGAGACGGTGCATCCGACGCTGTCACCAGCGGAGCTTAAGGATGTGGTGCGCGAGCATATCCAGCTTGTCGGCCTTGCCGGTGCGGAACGCAAGCATCCGCAGGAGCTATCGGGCGGGATGCGTCAGCGGGTCGGGATTGCGCGGGCGTTGGCGATCGATCCGCAGATTTTGCTGATGGATG
>JAAUPN010000105.1 GCA_012033105.1 Coleofasciculaceae cyanobacterium RL_1_1 | reverse complement strand
TTGAGGGCCGAGGAGTTGCACGTTGGGTTTGGCGATCGCGCGTAATTCTTGCAATTGAGGGCCGCCACCAATGATAAAAATTGGCTTACCGAGCTGATTAAAGGCGCGGACGATCAGCTCCACCCGTTTATAGCTGACCAAGCGACACACCGTGACATAAAAATCTTCTTTTTGCGTCACGAGGGGAAAGCGATCGACGTTGACCGGTGGGTAGATGATCTCTGCTTTACGACGATAGCAGCGCCAAATCCGGCGAGCGGTGTGATGGGAGTTGGCGATAAAGCGATCGACCCGATTGGCCGAAATCACATCCCACTGGCGTAGGTAGTGCAAAATCGCGCGGGTGAGCCAGCCCGCAACACCCCGACCGAGACGTGATGCCTGTAGATATTCAAACGTCAGATCCCAGGCGTAGCGCATGGGGGTATGACAGTAGCAGATGTGGAACTGGTGCGGGTAAGTGATCACCCCCTTGGCGACGGCGTGGGAGGAGGACAGCACTACCTCGTAGTATCCGAGGTCGAGTTGCTCGATCGCCAACGGCAGTAGCGGCAAATATTTTTGGACGCCGCTGTGCGCTTTGGGGAAGTGCTGCAAAAAGGTCGAGCCGATCGTGCGGCCATAGAGGTAGCTATCCGGATTGCGCGATTCAAAATCGATCAGCGCAAACAGATCGGCGTCGATTTGGCTCAGAATTTGCTGGACGACCAATTCCGATCCGCCCGTGGCTTCTGGGGTCAGCCACTCGTGAATCAGAGCGCAGTTTGTACGATCGAGGTCGAGCATGGGGCGGGGAGGAAAATCATGACATACGGGCAGCTAGGAGGCTACCTTACCGGCACGGCGAGCAAAGCGATAGACCAGCAAGCCGATCGCGACGGTGACCAGCCCGATGCCGGACTCGATCGGATTGCCCCGCAAGACAAACAGCAAAATCCAAAGGCTCATCAGTAGAAAAAGAAGCGGCACGACGGGATAGCCCCAGGTTTGGTAAGGACGTGGCCGACCAGGGTGACGATAGCGATCGACGAATAGCCCCAGGACGGTAACAAACGATGACAGGGTTAAGGTAAAGCTGAGATAGGTCAGGACGGCCTCGAAGGTGGATGAAATAATCAGCGCTAGGGCGATCGCCAACTGGACAACAATCGCCCGATACGGGATACCGGCCCGATTCGTCTGTGCCAGCTTGGCAAACAACGGAAAATCCTCACCAATGGTTTGGGTCACACGCGGCCCTGCCCACACCATCGAGCTAATCGACGACACCAAACCAAAGGAAATGGCTCCCCCCATCACGGTGGAACCCACCGCGCCAAAAATATTGGTGGCCGCAATGTAGCCGACTTCCAGTTCCCCCGCGAGATCGTCGATCGGCGTACTGTGGAGAAAGACGAAATTCAGCGCGAGATACAGCACCGTGACGATCGCCGTACCGACGAGCAGGGTGCGGGGTAAATTGCGAGCCGGTTGGTCGATTTCACCCGCGAGGTAAATGGCGGCATTCCAGCCGGAATAGGCGTAGGTGACGTAGACCAGGGAGACCGCAAAGGGGGTGCTGACGATCGTGCTGAGGTCGGCGATCGTTGGGGTAAAGCTGAGGGATTGAGGTGTGGCGAGGACTAAGCCCGCTAGGATAAAGATGACGATGACCGCTGTTTTAAGGTTCGTGGTCGCGTTTTGAAAGTAGCTGCCGAGTTGGAGATTTTGGGTATGAATCAGCGAGATCGTGATCGTGATCAAGACCGCCAACAGCATCGGCGGAACACCCGGAATCAACTGAGCGGCATACTTACCAAAGGCCATCGCCGATAGGGCGATCGGCGCGGCAAAGCCAACCGTCACCGACACCCACCCCGACAAAAAGCCGATCGCGGGATGGTAAATTTCCGACAGATAGTGATATTCGCCACCCGATCGCGGCATCGCAGCCCCCAATTCGCCGTAACACAGCGCCCCACACAGCGCAAACACCCCGCCGATCGCCCAGAGCAACAACAGGGCAAACCCTGATTTAATCTCGATCGCCTGAAATCCTAAACTCGTAAAGACCCCCGTACCGATGATGTTGGCAATCACGATATTGGTTGCCGTAATCCCACCAATCTTTGGCCGCTCCGTTGTTGACACCGTATTAGACATAATTGCGATCGTCAGCTTGGGTTGATCTTTAGCGTTATTCCTGCGGTAACCCCACCCCTCGCTTTTTGTTGGATCGGGCGTTCAACAGCTTACCCAATCAGGGTTCTACGATGAATTGATGACCTCCCCCTAAAGCTCTGCCGTCATATCTGGCCCCGTAAAGCGATGCCGTAACCATTCCAAACCATTCAGGATCGGAATCAGCAGCAGCAGCATAATCGCCGACATCATGTCACCGCCCCAGCTTTCATGTAACCAGTGAAACATCGCTTCGTTGCCCGACCCATGAAAATAGGTCAGCAGCGTATTCCGAACAATATTAACCGTCACACTCAGAGCCACAGCACTGAGCAAAAAAGCCACGATCGTCTTACGTGACTCCGTCGCTCCCGTCCAAAACAGCAGCATCAGCGACACATACAACGTCGTAAACAGCATTTTCAATCCCGCACAATAGGGCGCAACCTCAACAATGCGATCGTTGACGTACAGCAAAATACCGCGCACCTCCACATCGATTCCCGACTGTGATAGCAGCAATCCCGCCGTTCCAGCAATAAACTTTTGTAGCGGCAGGGTGTAGGGAGCGAGCAGATACGGAATATTGTTGGGCGAGGCCAGGGCAACCAACACCAGCGGAAACCCGAGCAGTTTCATCCCCGGTACTCCCTTCAAGCACAGCACCAGCCCCAGCAACGTCAAGGGAAACGACAGATTGACGAAATCCCAAATGTGACTGGCGTAAAACGCAATGCTCAGGCCGAGACAGACTGCGCCGATCGGGTTAAAGCGATCGGGTAAGTCATGCCAGCGATCGCGACCGATCCAGGCGATATAGGCCGCAAACGGCAAGCCAATTAAACCGTGGCTAAAGTATTCATGCTCAATGCTGATGCTTTTATTCAGCCAACCGTCGCACCAGTGGATGATGAGTGGTACGTAGAGAACAGCAACGGCGGCCAGAATGCCGACTTCCCACGGATGTTTTTTCGCGAAGGTGGTGACTTGCATGAGCTTAGAAGAATGAGTGCGGACTTATGCGGAATTATTGTCAAAAATTGTCAGGACTAACGAAGAAGTCAGACTTCTAAACGAAACGTCGTCGTTCTAACTCTTAGAACACTGTGAGAAGTCGGACTTCTAACACCCCTGGCGTCAGTCCTGATTGCAAGTAACGTGAGGTTGGGATCAGTGATCCAAGTAACACAAGCTTCTAGCTTGTTGATTGGCAGAGAAGTAGACGTCATGAGGTCAGTCGTTTATCTTCTGTGTCATTAATACGAACTAACAACCAAGATGGTTGTGTTACGTGGGTTTCGCGTTGCGCTTAACCCGAACTCACATCAGTACCTGTCTGTCGATGATGAGCCAATCAACCCAAGGCCGCTAGACCTCCGGCCACTCCTCGATCAAGCCCAAAAGCCAATTGGCCATCGTCGCACGGCGCGTTTGTCGAGGGCCAAACTCACCGAGCTTGTATCCCTTAAACCCTAACTTTTCCTTGAGCAGTTGCTTATTTTCCTTCGGGATCGATCGCGTGAGCTTCACCGTCGCCGGACGACTTTCGATGAAATTCGGCGGCTCGGGATACTCCGCTAGCCATGACGGATCAACCGCGCTGGTATCCCAGGCTTGCCGATCGGCATCGTAGCGATAGCCCAAGTGATACCACACGATTTGATTGGCCGTTGCATCATCGATCGACTCGTTTAAAATCGCCCAAATGGTCTTGGTTTCGAGGGGTAAAAGTTGGGTGATGGATTTAGCCATGGCGTTGTAGTGCTGACGGACAAATAAGAAGAAATCAAGAGCCGAAGACTCGTTTCGCTCCATATTTTAGGAGGAACGAGTCTTAACCTCGATCAAATCAGTAACATTCCGTTTAGCTACCGAAACCGGGCGCTTCGGCTCGTACTGCTGTGCTGAGATCTGGTGTGAACTCGATCGTGTAGTCAAACGGTGATCCACCCGAGACGGTTTGTTGCATGGCGGTTGTATCGGTGCGGCGTGGCGAGAAGAACGAGCTAGCGGATACAACCACATTGTCGCCGTCAAGACCAAGGTTGGTGACGCTCAACGTATTGCTGTTACCGCTCGACAGGATCGCCGAAATAAAGGTCGCATCGAGAACATCGCCCGTCGCGGGGTCAATTCGCGCCAAAATCGAGACCTTAGCGCCACCACCGGGACCATAACTCCGCAGCCAGCCATCGGTAGCGAACTCCCGGAAGTCTTGCTCGGGTGTCCCCTGACTGCCGGTGGAGGTGAAGCTGGCGTAAAGGCTATCAGTTGTCCCGTCCCAAACCAGGCCGGTTCCTGTACCGTCGTCATTAGTGACTTCATAGTCCGTGCGATACCAATCCCGGACGCCGTTGGTGAAGCTGACGAGGCGAGGGTCTTGGTTATTGCTCGTGACTTGCTCGTAGCCGATGTAGAGGGTGGTGTTCTCTACGGTAATGGAAGGCCCACCGAGAGCGCGAACGGCGGCTTCATTGGTGGTGTCAACCCCAGCGAAGTTGACGCTTGAACCGACGGAGGAGACAGGGTCAGGTGTCGGAGAGACGGGGGAGGGGGGGAGAAAGTCGGTAATCTCGATCGCCAAGCTATTAATGTTTTTTAGGATGGCGAGAATTTCGCTCGTGTCGGTTTTGCGAAGGATCGTGTCGGCACTGAGTTCGCCGTCACCTTGGGCGATCGAGAGATCGCTAAAACTTAGGCCACCGTCTAGCTGAATTTTATCTTCACCGTCGGTGTAGTCCGTAATGATATCGGTTGTGGTTGCGCTAGTGCCGCCGCGTCCTTCTGCGAGGACAAAATAGTCTAATCCTGACCCACCCGTGATGGTATCCGCGCCAAAATCACCATAGATGGTGTCGTTTCCGGCATCCCCGGAGATGATGTCGTTGTTCATCCCGCCGCGCAGGGTGTCGTTTCCGTCGCCACCGGAAATGATGTCCACGTCTACATTGCCGTTGATGTAGTCGTTACCACCAAAGCCTTGTAGGGTGTCGCTGCCTCCGAGGCCGAGAATTAGATCCTGGCTGTCGCTGCCGCTAAAGCTTTGGGCGGTGCCGTCAAGGAGCGAGATTTGAAAGTTTAGAAAGTCGTCCACGATGGATGTTGGGTCGTGTTGGATTGAGTGAGATGCAAGCCGAGATGCAATGGGTGTAGACGTAGAATCTTGACCGATCGCAGTCGGTTGACTCTGTTGTAGCGTGTATCGATCGCGATTTGGGGATTACTTCGGGTTCATCAATGCTCCGGGTTGGCCGATCGCTCGCTATTCCCCAAATTGTTCGTGACCCTCATCGCACTCAATTTTTTAGATTTGAACGTATCCTAACTATGTAGACGGTGTGCAATCCCTATCCGTTGGACGGTACGAATCCGAAGACGATTGCACCACTGTACGAAAATGCTCGTATCGCTCCTTGTGTGGCTCGTATTTCGGTTGGCCGACACGGGGTCGCGATCGAGTCTAATCCCATACCATCGTGAGACGCGATCGCGTGAGTAGCATCCCCCCTATCGATTTAGCCCGCCAATACACCACGATCCGCAATGAGGTCGAAACTGCCGTGATCGATGTCATGGCGTCCGGGCGTTATATCGGTGGTGAGGCGGTGACGGCGTTCGAGGCCGAATTCGCCAGCTATATCGGCTCGACGGCAGGGGTGAGCTGCAATTCAGGAACGGATGCGCTGTATTTGGCCTTGCGAGCTTTGGCGATCGGGGCGGGCGATGAGGTGATTGTGCCGTCATTTACCTTTGTGGCAACGGCGGAAACGGTCAGCGCGGTGGGTGCGACGCCAATTTTTGTCGATATTGACCCGGTCACATTTGCGATCGATCCCGATCGCCTCAAAACCGCGATCACCAATCGGACAAAGGCGATCATCCCGGTGCATTTATTTGGTCATCCGGCCAATATGGATCGGATCATGGCGATCGCCCGCAACCACAACTTAAAGGTGATTGAAGATTGCGCCCAAGCGACGGGGGCGATGTGGGGCGATCGACGGGTTGGCAGCATTGGTGAGATTGGCTGTTTTAGCTTTTTTCCCACCAAAAATCTAGGCGCGTTTGGCGACGGGGGTATGGTAACCACCGACGATCCAGACCTTGCCCAGCAGATGCGCGTGATTAAAGAACACGGATCGCCTCGACGCTACCACCACACCAAGATCGGCATTAACAGCCGTCTTGATGCGATGCAGGCGGCGATTTTGCGAGTCAAATTGCCCTGGCTTGATCGCTGGAATGCTGCTCGCAGTGACGTTGCGGCTCGTTATGCGGCCATGCTCGCCCCGATCACCGGTCTCGTCCTGCCCCAGGAAGCACCGGGCGCACGCACCGTCTGGAACCAGTACACGATTCGCGTCGATCGCAACGATGCCGCGCTGCGCGATCGGCTGCGTGAACGTTTGCTCGATCGGGACATCATCAGCATGGTGTATTACCCGTTGTCGCTGCATCAGCAACCGGTGTACGCTGCGGCCAACCGGTTACCGCTACCAGAATCGGAGCGAGCCACCCGCGAAGTCCTATCACTACCAATGTTTCCAGAACTCACCGAAGCAGAACAAGAACAAATCATGGATGCGCTCAAAGATAGCTTGGTCGATCTGTAGCGACGAACCCCTTCTCTTGTCGTGCAGGGCAGACGCAGATTCCAGAACCAACAGCATGAAACCGCTCTAGATCAGCAATCAGAAGGGGAGATTAGTTTATTGACGGGGCTACCCCATACCGCCACGCTTCAGGCGGGTAAGGATGCCCTAGTCCTAAAATTGTCACGATCGGCCTTCATTACTCTCCTCTCGCTTCAGCCGAGAATTCCTCGCATCCTCGCCGATCTCGCGATCAAGCGCCAGAGGGATGACGCGGCGTATTTTGAGCACCTGCGAAGCCTCCCAGAGCTAGCTCCTGCGGATTCTTCGCTGGAGGACGTTTCAGGACTGTTAGACTTTTGCCGTCTCGTGCTGGATTCGGTCGATCACCCCTAGGCCAGAGTCTAGCAATCATTGTTAGAGTGCGATCGAAAATTACCGTAAGATAACGACGTATTACATATTATTTCGATTCATTATTGATCGCGATTGATCATGAGCGCTGAACCCGCAACCACCGCACAGACAACCGAACCGGCAACTGCTGGCGATCGTCACGAGCCGTCTTTCGGCTGGAATCTCTACTCTGAGCAGATGAATGGCCGCTTTGCCATGATTGGCTTCGTCAGCGTGCTGATTCTCGAAGTCCTGACTGGTCAAGGGTTACTCACCTGGATGGGATTGCGTTAGGGACAATCCCGCTAATGCCCCGATTCAATCGGTCACTCACCTATGTTTTTGAGCGTCGTCATCCCGACCTATAACCGCCTACCCATCCTGCGGCAATGCCTGCACGCGCTTGAACGTCAGCAGCTTCGTCCCGGCGGATCGATCGAGGGGTATGAGGTGGTGGTCGTGGATGATGGCTCCAGCGATGGGACGATCGCCTGGATCGAAGCCAATCGCGAGACCCTGGATCACGTGCGTCTGTTTGACCAACCACACCTCGGGCCAGCCGCTGCGCGTAACCTCGGGGTGAGCCATGCTAAGGGCGAGACGATCGTGTTTATTGATAGCGATCTCGTCGTCACGGAGCACTTCCTCCAAAGTCATGCCGATGCGTTAACACGCGGTCGGCAACAACTGGGACACGATCGCCTGTTCACCTATGGCGCGGTGATCGATACCAATAACTTTGACGATCCCACCCGTGAACCTTACAAACTGACGGACTTTTCGGCGGCCTATTTTGCCACGGGCAACGTGGCGATCGCCCGCTCCTGGCTCGAAGCCGTCGGCCTGTTTGACACCCAATTTCAGCTCTATGGTTGGGAAGATCTCGAACTGGGCGTACGCCTGAAAAAATTGGGTCTCGTTCTGATTAAATGCCCCGCAGCCGCCGGATATCACTGGCATCCACCGTTTAAACTGGCGGATTTGCCGAATGCGATCGATCGCGAAATTCAGCGCGGACGCATGGGCGTCTTGTTCTATCGCAAGCATCCGACCTTGGATGTCCGGTTGATGATTCAGATGACTTGGCTGCACCGTGTCCTTTGGGGTGTGCTGTCGCTCGGGGGCTGGCTCAATGAAAAACTCTGGCAAAGCCCATGCAATGGCTGATCGATCGCGGCCAACCTCGTCTTGCTCAGGAACTCTCGCGGATTTTTCTCAACTGGTATAACGTCTGCGCGGTCTATGCCGCCACCGCCGACCTCAAAGCCGGACGCGATCAAGGGTTCCGCCTGTAGCCACGATCGAGTCCGTTAAGCATCGACAACCGATCAGAAACACGTTTAAAACCGCGACCAACTTGAGACCACTGCACTACGTATAATCGCAACTACGTATAATACAAATCACAAGATTGTTGCGTTTCGGGTCGCGATCCAGGCGATCGCTCGATCACAATCACCGAACGCCGCACACCGATAACCCTACCGACAACCACAACGCCACACCAGCGGACATGCCCAAACTCGAAACACGAACCGAGCCGATGGTGCTCAACATGGGGCCGCACCACCCCTCGATGCATGGTGTCCTGCGCCTCATCGTCACCCTCGATGGTGAAGATGTCATCGACTGCGAACCCGTCATCGGTTACCTGCATCGCGGCATGGAGAAAATTGCCGAGAGCCGAACCAATATCGCGTTCGTTCCCTACGTCAGCCGTTGGGACTACGCGGCGGGCATGTTCAACGAAGCGATTACGGTGAACGCGCCGGAACAGCTTGCGGGCATCGAAGTGCCGCGCCGTGCGAGCTACATCCGCGTCATCATGCTGGAGCTAAACCGCATCGCCAACCATCTGCTGTGGCTTGGCCCATTTTTGGCGGACATTGGCGCTCAAACTCCGTTTTTCTACATTTTCCGTGAACGCGAGTTGATCTATGACCTGTGGGAAGCGGCGACGGGTCAGCGTCTGATCAATAACAACTATTTTCGGATCGGTGGCGTTGCTGCCGATTTGCCCTACGGCTGGGTAGATAAGTGCATCGATTTTTTGTGATTACTTCGATCCGAAAATTGATGAATACGAAAAGCTGATCACCAATAACCCGATCTTCCGTCGTCGGATCGAAGGCATCGGCACGATCGCCCGCGAAGAGGCGATCAACTGGGGGCTTTCCGGCCCGGTCTTGCGTGCTTCCGGCGTCAAGTGGGATCTGCGTAAAGTCGATCGCTACGAATGCTATGACGAGCTGGATTGGGATATTCACTGGGCGACCGAAGGCGACTGCCTCGCACGGTATTACGTCCGGGTTGCGGAGATGCGCGAATCGGTGAAGATTTTGCGTCAGGCGCTCGCCGGTCTGCCCGGTGGCCCCTACGAAAATCTCGAAGCGTTGCGAATTGCCGAAGGGCCTAAATCGAAGTGGAATGACTTTGAGTATCAGTTCGCCGGTAAGAAGATCGCGCCGACGTTCAAGATTCCCGAAGGTGAACATTATGTTCGTCTCGAATCGGGCAAAGGCGAACTGGGCGTGTTTATTCAGGGCAATAACAATATCTTCCCCTGCGCTTCAAGATTCGCGCGGCAGATTTTAATAATCTGCAAGTGCTGCCGCACATTTTGAAAGGTGCGAAGGTAGCGGATCTGGTGGCGATTCTCGGTAGCATCGATGTGATTATGGGATCGGTTGATCGCTAATTGCTCTCTCGATTCGGGTTGCAGGGTTCTACTGTGATCCCTCACACCATAACCATGTCAAAATCCCACCATCATCCAGCCTGGTGATTGATATCGGCGACCTCTCGATTCAAAGATTGGGGGGTCGTTTTTTCGGAATTACGTCGCCAGACTCCACCCCGATCGCTGCTTACAACGACTTTTGAGCCACCCGCTATGACCAGTTCATTCGGAACCATGCGCAGCCCCCAAACCAATTCGCAACCGGCCCCGACGACGCCAGACCGCACCACGATCGTCCCCACGCACACCGCCGCCTCACCTGCCGTGCGCCGCATCCTTGATGCCAATCTCGATCGCGCCCGTGAGGGAATGCGCATCGTGGAAGAATGGTGTCGCTTTGGGCTTAACGATGCCGACCTGACCGAAACTTGCAAAATTATTCGCCAGGAACTCGCCGGATGGCACGCACCGGAACTGCGAGCCGCCCGCGACACCCCCAATGATCCCGGTACAGATCTGAGTCATCCCGGCGAAGAAACCCGCGCGGACATTGAAGCGGTTCTTCAGGCCAATCTGTGCCGCGTCGAAGAGGCGTTGCGCGTGTTGGAAGAGTACGCCAAACTGTACGATCCCAAAATGGCGCAGGAATGCAAGGCCATGCGCTACGAGGTCTACACGCTCGATAGTCAGTTTTCGGCCTACCATCGTCGTCAGCGTCTCGCCAGCGCCCAGCTTTACCTGGTGACCTCTCCGAGCGATCGCCTGTTTCAGGTCGCCGAGGCTGCACTTCAAGGCGGCCTCACGCTGCTGCAATACCGCGACAAAGACGCCGACGACACCACCCGCATCGCCAACGGTCGCCAACTCAAACAGCTTTGCCAGCGTTACGGTGCGCTGTTCATCATGAACGATCGCGCCGATCTCGCCTTGGCCGTGGACGCAGACGGGGTACATCTCGGACAGCAGGACGTGCCGATCGCCTTTGCCCGCCAGCTTCTCGGCTCTCAGCGCATCATTGGCCGATCGACCACCAACCCAGATGAAATGCGCCGCGCGATCGACGAAGGCGCAGACTATATCGGCGTTGGCCCGGTTTATGAAACACCAACCAAACCCAAAGCCGCTGCGGGCTTAGAATACGTCCGCTATGCCGCCGAACATAGCCCCATTCCTTGGTTTGCGATCGGTGGGTTAGACATGACCAATATGCGCGATGTTTTCGAGGCCGGTGGGCGTCGAATTGCAGTGGTGCGGGCGATTATGGCCGCCGAGCAGCCAACCCTTGTCACCCAATATTTCCTATCGCAGCTTAACTGGTTTGATCGAATGCGTGAGATCAACCCGTCAACCTAGGTCGTGAACCCGATCCGAAATCGTTCGGAGACCCTGCCTTAAACGGGATAAATCGCCCACGATCCGCACGAACCGGTGAGAAGCGGCTGGCGATCGGGGCGGAATTGTGGCTTAATCGTCGTGATCATCAAAGGGATCATCGAGTTGAGCTGATGGCGGGCCGAAGGAAATATAAATCGCGTAACCCGTGATGGCCATCACGATGCCCGCGATCGAAATACTAAGAACTGTGCAGGTCCATAATTGGGAAGAAAATGAGAGCTTTCCCTTATAATATTACGAAATTTTAAAAAACCTCTCGACCTACGGTAGAAACACAATGGCACAACGTACTCGCCTCGGCGACATTCTCAATCCGCTGAACTCCGAATACGGTAAGGTCGTTCCGGGCTGGGGTACAACTCCGGTTATGGGCGTGTTTATGGCGCTTTTCCTGGTCTTCTTGCTGATTATTCTCCAGCTTTATAACGCCTCGCTCATCGTCGAAGGTGTGGATGTGGATTGGACGAGCCTCGGTCGCTAAACCCAGCCTTTTTCATCACTAAAGCAAATTTCAAGTGAATCGGGCTGGATTTGATGGTGTAATCCCAGCTTCTCAGTCTTCGTTTGATTTCACGATGTCTGTAAGGTTAAGCCCCATAGTTCGCTACAAAGCTGCAATTTCTCGAGTGAGAGGAGACTGCGGCTTTTTTCAGAGACTGCGAATCATCCTGTTCCTTGGCGGCAAGCTGTCCAGGCAGATTGGATAGCTCTCGTCCGGAATATTTTTACCCGCAAGGATGGCACAGGGCGAAAAGTTTGCTATTCTACTTAGCTGTTGGAGTTACTGAAGGGCTAGAATTAACCGCTGTACGGGTTGGTTGTTCACGCGCAGTCTGGCTAAACCATGATTTAGCTCCGTAACTCATTCCTTGCTGGTGTAGCTCAGTGGTAGAGCAGCTGATTTGTAATCAGCCGGTCGCAAGTTCAAATCTTGTCACCAGCTTTATACGCCGTAAGGCTTCTAGGTCTGGGGTACTCCCAAAAGGATCAGCCCTCGCCTAAAACTCGCCTATTCTGCGGGCGCTTCGCTCGGATTTCATCTGGTCTAATACTGTAGTTAGAGTTCATTTCCATGTCCGATGCAGCAAACTCATTTGAACGCGGTATTCGAGATGCCGATGCGCTTCTCGAAATGTTCGACCGGTTCAAGGGAACGCCAGAAACCGCAAATGCCGAAGTTCTAAAGCGGGCGGCTCTAGTTATAGCGATCGCAGCTTGGGAAACCTACCTTAAGGCTAGAATCCGTGAAGAATTCGCAACCTGGCTCCGTGCTGTTGACGGAAGCTCGGTCGGGAAGTTCATTCAGCGTAAGCTGGATGAGGACATGAAACGGTTCTTTAACCCCAACTCAGAGCGAACCAAGCGACTGTTCATTGATTATTTTGAAGTCGATATAACCAAGGAATGGATCTGGGACAACTACGATAGTGCCGCCGCGACAAAAGCACTTTGACACGCTGATCAGTAAGCGAAATAACGCGGCACACCAAGCCAATACATCTCCGCATCCGAGCGCCGAGCCGCATTCAGTCAAGAGAGAAGAACTAGAGAAGGGGATTCGCTTCCTGAAGGGACTCGTGGCCACGATGGAAAAGATTAAAATTGCAAGATGAACTCTAAGTAGCCCAAGCTAAAAAATGACGGTTTGCTTGAAGCCAGAGGGTCAATGAGCACTGAGCGGAGTCGTTGGCGTGGTCTTCGCGCAGCGAAGAGTGCGATCTTACGCTGACGCACGATTTATTTTCTTGGTCTACTCAGCATGATGAACTTGATCATTTCATGATGTGGCTTGTACCCGTTTATGTATACGACGCTCAGTACAGGGACAAAAAACAGATTGGAGAAGCTGTAATCCTTACCCTCTAAGGATTACAGCGATTCTTGAGTTGATAGCGTTCTCGAATCGCTACAACCCTTGTATTGCAAGGCTTTCAGGCATTAGTCTAAAAGTTTTGTCCTGGTACTGAGATACGACGGTAGAACGCAGAACTGAGGAACACAATGATCATGCATTTGCCCTGCTCAAAGTCTCGCATCCCATAGAGGTCGATCAAAACGTTAAAATGAGCGATCTAGCGCTACACCGCGCCACCAGACTGATCGCCGTCCTTTCCTCGTCCGCCCGATGACTGACCCCACCATCCGCCCTACCTCTAGCCTGCAACGCGACACCAACACGATCGACTTTCAGGAAGAATTTGACGTGGTTGTGGTCGGAGCCGGTCATGCGGGCTGTGATGCTGCCCTGGCTGCGGCTCGCATGGGCTGTAATACCCTGCTACTGACGCTCAACCTCGATAAAATCGGCTGGCAACCCTGTAATCCTGCCGTCGGCGCACCGGCCAAATCCCAGCTTGTCCACGAGGTTGACGCGCTGGGGGGCGAAATCGGCAAGATGGCCGATCGCACTTACCTACAAAAGCGAGTCTTAAACTCGTCGCGGGGGCCTGCGGTCTGGGCGCTGCGGGCGCAAACTGACAAGCGCGAATACGCAGCGGTGATGAAACGCATCGTCGAAAATGAGCCGAATTTGTCCGTGCGTGAGGGCATGGTGACGGATTTGGTGATTGGCAAAACGAC
>JAAUPN010000104.1 GCA_012033105.1 Coleofasciculaceae cyanobacterium RL_1_1 | reverse complement strand
CATCCGGCTCACGCACACTTGAAGTCGCTCATTTCGGGTTGACCCCCGCGATCGCAGCGCCTCCTAGATATTGTTTCGCTATTGCTGTCTCCGCTTTTCCCTACGCTGTAATCCTCATGACCAATTTCTCCTCTGCTGCTAATCTGGACACCCCGTCAATGTCTCGGCGGCAACTGCTGAATTTCCTCACGGGTGGTGCGGTTGCCGTGACCGCAGCCTCGGCACTCTACCCCGTCGGTCGCTTCTTTTTGCCTCCTGTGGAAGGTGACGGCAGCGGCTCCATGATCGCTAAAGACAAGCTTGGAAACCCGATCCCAGCGGCTCAAATCCTGGCCGAGCCGATCAGAACGCGAGCTTTAATCGCGGGCATTGCGGGCGATCCGACGTATCTGACGATCGATGCGGATGGTACGTTGTCGGAGCGGGGTTTGGTTGATAGCTGCACCCATTTGGGCTGCACCTTTCCCTGGAATCCGACAGCGGAACAATTTCAGTGTCCCTGTCATGGGTCGCGCTATGCTCCCGATGGTTCGGTGGAGCGCGGTCCGGCGGATCGTCCCTTAAAGCTGGTGCGCGTCGCTGTGGTGGATGAGGCGATCGTGATTTCGCCTTGGACGGCCATTGATCCGCGTACGGGCGAAACACCGTGGTGGGTCTAACCTCGGTTTCACCCTAGACCCAACCGTGATCGCGAACCTGTGGTAATTGAGGGGTGCGATCCGACGTTCCTGTAAATTCTCCTGAATACGACCCCAGATGTAGTACACAAGTACGTCTGGGGTTTTCTTTGATCCACACCTTTAGACTTCGTTTTCCTTCCAGCGTTTGAGTGGGATGCAATCCAGATCGAGCTGATCGAAGACCCGCGCGACGACAAAATCGACCAGATCCTCGATCGTCTGCGGTTGGTGATACCAGGCCGGAATCGCCGGGACAATTCGCGCCCCGGCTTCTGCCAATGCGGTGAGATTACGCAGATGCACCAGACTAAACGGCGTTTCACGCGGTACAACCACCAGCGATCGCCCTTCCTTGAGCTGCACATCTGCCGCCCGTTCGAGTAAATCCGAGCTGAGACCATTCGCCAGCTTACCCACCGTGCTCATGCTGCACGGCATCACGATCATGCCCCGCGTCCGAAACGACCCGCTGGCAATATTTGCACCCACATCGCCCGCCGGATGGCAGCGCAGCCGCCCCGCTGTCGGGACGCCTGCCTGCGATCGCCAAAATTCGGCTTGCTTGGCCGGTTCCGTTGGCATCGTGATTTGATTTTCCGCATTCCAAACCATCGCCGCCGATCGCGATGCCACCAGCTCAATCGCCTCATCCGCCTCTAGCAAATATTTCACCGCACGCACGGCATAAATCAAACCCGATGCACCGGTCACGCCGAGGACGATCGGGCGCGATCGGGATGGGCTGGCCGGTTGTGTCATCGTTTCCGTGGTCGGTTCCGTGGTCGGTGTGGTCGGACGCAAATCGGGGTTTGTCACAGCATCAGGCACATGGGGGCGCATCATAGTCTCGCGTGGAATCTAGAGTCAGCGGAGAACGGATCTATTCGTCCATCATGTCGTCGAGCTGATCGTCGGAATTGTAGGACTGATCGGCTTCGGAATCGTGGGGGGAATGCACCGGGGCGAGGTCGATTTGCTGGCGGTAATAATCCACACTTTTGACCTGAACATCCACGCGGCCACCCAGACCGTATTGCTTGCGACTCTTGCGACCGACGAGGGTTTGCTGGCGCGATCGATATTCGTACCAGTCATCTTTTAGCGATGACACGTGTACCAACCCTTCGAGGCGACTGGGCGCAGGGCCATCCTTACCCGATTCGATTTCCACAAAGAAGCCGTAGGACTGCACGCCGGTAATCAAACCGGTGAAAATCTCGCCCGTGCGCTCCTTCATCATCCCGGCTTTTTGGAGACCGCTGAGATCGCTTTCGGCTTCATGGGCAAGGTTTTCGCGCTCCGTCATCGGGATCGCCAATAGGTTGACCAGATGCTCAAACTCGCTGTGGATTTCCGGCGGTAGGACATTCCAGTTAATTTTGCCCTGACAGGAGGAATGGCGGAGATTGACGCCTTCTTTGGTGCGGGTGGTGCGTCGATCGCGCCCGTGTTCAAACACGGCATGGAGGAGATATTGCGTCAGCATGTCGGAATAGCGCTGAAGCGGCGACGCTGCATGGACGTAGCCCTCGTCAAGGGCAAGGCCAAAGTGTTGACCCACTTCTGGGCTGTAGTGGGTTGGTTTGAGGATGGCTTCGAGCAGGTAGGAGAGGATTTTTTCGTGTTCCGATTCGGCAAAGCGATCAGTGAACGTTTTAAAGTCGCTCGGGTAAACCTCTTCCTCGTCTTCTAGGGCGAGTTCGATGTCCATATTGGCGACGAGCTTGATGGCCTCGATCGCATCCACCGGATCAACCGCAGGCTGTACCGAATGCAACACGGGGATACCAAGAGCATTCAGGTGTTCGCCCACACTTTGATTCACCAGCAAGACAACCTCGCTGATCATGGTTTGTGCGGCGGAAAGGGGTACGGTGACCATTGCGCCGAGTTGGGTTTCGTCATCGAAGTGGGCATGGATTTCCGGCAGGGCGAGATCAAAAGAGCCGCGTTCGTAGCGTTGATCGCGGAGGGCGTTGGTGATCGACCACAGGACGCTGATGGTTTCGGCGATCCAGATCGGTTGGCCTTTGAGTTGTCCTTTGGGGTTGGCGACGACTTCGCCTTTTTTCTCCGTAAAGAACACTTCGGCAGACTCGTAGGTCAGGCTGGTATCGACCCGAATCACGGTCGGCTGAATTTCATAGTCGAGTATGTCGCCGTTGGTGTCGATCGCAAACACGAGCGAAATGGCAAGGCGATCGTTCCCCGGTGTCAGGTTCAGCGCTTGGATAACCGGCTCGGGCAGCATCGGGATGACCAAATCACCCAGGAAAATCGCCGTGCCACGCCGTTGGGCTTCGCGATCGATCGTGGACTCTTGGGGAATATAGGCCGCGACATCGGCGAGGTGAACCGCGAGTTGCCACTGACCGGCGACATCACCGGGCGTCAGGCTAAAGGCGCGATCGACGCTCACCGCCGGGGTTTCCGGGGTGGGGTTGGTGGGGCTGAGGGTGAAGGTTGGGAGTTGACGCAGATCGAGGCGATTGGCGGTGTCTACCTGAGCGAGCCGATCGCCCATTTGACCCAGAGCGCGTTCAACCTTGGCCGAAAACTTGCGCGGGAGGTCGTGCTTGCAGCAAACGATGTCGATGTCGTTGGCGGTTTCCGCATCGCTGCCCAGGACTTGCGCCACGTCGCCTAGGGGCGGGTTTGAGCCGAGGGGATAGCGTTTGACTTCAACGTGGACGAGATAGTCCAGAATGTCTTTGAAGTTGGGCTGGGATTCAAGTTCGATTTCAAATAGCAGGCGATCGTCGAGCGGTACGGCGCGATAGCCATCATCCGGCACTTCTTTAATGCGGGCTAACACCGACGGGTTTGCCCGTTCCAAAATTAGCTTGACTTCTCCCTCGGGCGATCGGCGGCGACTCCCCTCTTTGATCACTTTCACCAAGACCCGATCGCCATTCCAAGCATTACTCAGATACGACTCGCGCACGTAGATATCATCGGCGCCTTCCTCGTCCTGAATCGCAAAGCAAAAGCCCTTGCTTGAGCAGCGTAACCGTGCCTCGACCCATTCCTCGGGATCATTACGGCGATAGCGTCCCCGATCTTTCGAGACTAGCCCCAACTTTTCCAGGGCATCCAGGGCAATTTGTAGCTTTTGTAGCTCGGCTTCTTCTTCACATTCGAGCTTTTTTTCTAACGCCTTGGGCGTGATCGATTTGTCGTCGGGGAAGCTAGATAGCAGGGTCGCAATCGAGAATTCCATGGGGGTCGATCCTTAGTCTGTCTCAGGTTAGGTATGGTCGGGTGCTGCGATCGAGCCGGACTAGCGGCCAAGGGTGAAGCGGCGGCGATCGTCTAGCTCGATGCATGGCCACAGTTCCTCGCTTTCATCCCAAGTCAGACTTGTATCGAACGGATGAGGTGAGCAACCTTGTTCGGGTTCGTGGCGGCACGGGTGTAATAGTTCGGTTTTGGCTCGATCGGGCCTTAATTACACGCCGTTTACCATTCTATGTTTATGACGGACATTTTCTTTGCGGAATTTTCCGCCATTCTGCATAATCCCGACAAAATCAGGCTGATTGGGGATCGTTTCTAGCCTTTTCCCTTGCCAGGGAAAAGGGACGTGGGGAAATAGGATTAACATCGATCGCCAATTTTCGCCGATCCATCCACTAGCCGAGATTGAGCGAGGAGAATGCCTTACGCCGATCGCCATATTTCAGGCTCGGATCAATCTGCTCGGCGATCGCAAACGACTGCCGCGCCTCCTGGGGACGATTCAACCGTTCGAGTACCGCACAGCGCTGTAACCAGCCCTCGCTACTCGTCGCCTGAAGTTGCACAATGCGATCGTAATTGGCGAGCGCTTCCTCATGCCGTCGCAGCTTACACAACAAAGCACCCCGTGCAAACCAGAGATCGAGATGTTCCGGCCACAGGGTCAGGGCGCGATCGTAGCCGAGTAAGGCTGCGTCAAACCGTTCAAAGCGTTCGAGTAAAAGACAGCGATCGCGATGGCCGTCAAGCTGGGTAATGTCGTGATCGAGGCCGAGATCGTAGGCGGCGATCGCGTCGTCCGATCGATTGACCGCTGCGAGGGCAGCACCACGGGCAAATTCAGCACTGGCCGTGGTCACCCGATCGCGATCGCGGCTGAGATCGATCGCTTTGTCGTAGGACGTGATCGCCACATCGTGACGTTTCATCGCCGCGAGCGCTCGCCCGCGTTCAATCCAGGCATCGGCGTTATCGGGCTGAATTTGCAGCGCATTATCAAAGGCGATCGTCGCATCGTCGTAGCGCTCTAACCGCAGTAACAACCGCCCCCGCTCCAACCAACTCGGCGCAAAATCCGGGTCAAGATGGGTCGATCGATTAAAGGCATCGAGCGCCGTATTGTCCTGCTGGGCATCGAGCGCGACTAAACCCTTGCCGTACCAAGCTGCCGCCGAACGCTCCTCGATGGCGATCGCCCGGTCAAAGCAAGCCCGCGCCGAGGTCGGTTCCGGCGATCGCAAGGCCATCCCCTTGGCGATCCAGGCGTCGATATTGTCGGGTTGGTGTTGTAGCAGGCGATCGTAACTGGCGAGAGCGTCGGATGTGCGCTGGAGTCGTTCGAGGATGAAGCCGCGATCGAGGATGGCGTCCGGGCGATCGGGGGTGAGGACGAGCAAGCGATCGTAGGCTACGAGCGCATTCTGAAAGTCACCGGCATGACGACAGGAGCGGGCGTAGCGTTCCCAAAGGTCGGCGTGGTCGGGGCGCGATCGCGATCGCAGCGGCGTAGGTTTTCGCGGCTTCGGCATCCCGACCACAGGCGGTAAACGCCGAACCGCAGCGTAAATGCAGGTCTAAATCTGTCGGACGCAGTACCAAGGCTTGCTGATAGGCCAGGGCTGCATCCAGAAAGCGATTGAGCCGTTCCAGACTGCGAGCGAGATAGATCCACACCTCGGGGCGATGGCGATCGCAGTCCCCAGCGCGTTCCAAACTGTTGGCCGCCTCATCAAACCGTTCGCGCTCATAGAGCAGCCGCCCGCGCAGCAGCCACCCCCACACGTCATCCTCCCGCAACGCGATTGCCTGATCGTAGGACTCGATCGCCTCGCTGTAGCGTTCGAGCTTGACCAAGGCTTGCCCACGTCGCAGCCATGCGGAACGTAAATTGGGGTCAAGATCTAAGGCGCGATCGTAGGACTCGACGGCGCGATCATACTGCCGCGCTCGATACCAGCGGTTGCCGCGCCCGAATTCGGGAGACAAGCCCAGCCACTGGGATGACGTTTTGAGCAGCCAGCGTTTGAGGCCGTGGTCGTCGGAATAGCTAGAGGAGGTGGGTTCCACGATCGAGGTTGCAGTGGGAAAGACAAAGACAGCGGAGCGACGGTGGGTGCGATGCGGGTGGCGCGATGCGGGTGACGCGATCGTCAACGATGCCGGACAAGGTAACGACGCCGCGACCATGATGCAAACGAAACACCAACGCAATGCACGACCATTCTTGCAGACACTTTAACGGGGCAAGACACGAGAATTTCAGATTGATGCGGATTTATTCGGAGATTCAGCCGGAACCATGCCCGCGATGACGCCACAATTCGCTGTGTTGAAGTGGCAATGCGCCTTCCGCGATCGTCTTGAGCGCTGACAGAACGATCGTCATCTTGAGCGAATGTTGCAAATTGTAAACAGGGGTGGTGGGTTATACCCCACGGAGGTTATTCTGACTTCAGTAGATGCACCCTGATGGCAACGCCCAGAGCTTTAGGCTCGGGCGTTTTTTTTGCGAATTTTTCGCCGGATACTGATCCCGTAAATTTCAACGATCCTAAAAACCAGACCTTTGACAGGACTGACCGGCCAACCTTTCAGCTTTGTTGCACCGATCTTGCGAGTTAAGTCAGTCCTGTAAAATGGGAGGCTGGAGCCCCAACGCCACACACTTCGGGGGTTAACCGTTCGCCCATGACTCAATTTCAAGATAAAGCCAACCTCATTTGGGAAGTCGCGGATCTGCTACGGGGTGATTACAAGCAGTCGGATTACGGCAAGGTGATCCTGCCGATGACGGTTTTAAGGCGGTTGGATTGTGTGTTGCAGCCAACGAAAGCGAAGGTTTTTGCATTTTTGCCAAAGGTGGAAACCCTTGCGGATAGCGCGAAGGATGTCACTTTAAATAAGATTGCTGGTCAGAAGTTTCATAATCGGAGTCAGTTTGATTTTGCCAAGTTGGTGGCTGACCCGAATCATATCGCGGCGAATTTGCGAAACTATATCAATGGTTATTCGGCTTCGGCGCGGGAAATCATCGATTATTTCAAGTTTGACGATCAGATCGATCGCATGGATGACCCAAAAGCCGACATTCTATTTCAGGTGGTGAAGCGATTTTCTGAAATCGATCTGAGTGGCATGGATTCGATGCAGATGGGTTATATCTTTGAGGATTTAATTCGTCGGTTTGCCGAGCAGTCGAACGAGACGGCGGGGGAACATTTCACGCCTCGGGAAGTGATTAAGCTGATGGTAAATGTCTTATTTTCTGAAGATCGTCAAACGCTGACCCAAAAGGGCATTATCAAAACGCTGTACGATCCGGCCTGCGGGACGGGGGGAATGTTATCGATCGCGGATCGACATTTGTTGGATTTTAACCCTGACGCAAAGTTAGAGGTATTTGGGCAGGAGATTAACCCGGAGTCCTACGCGATTTGCAAGTCGGATATGTTAATTAAGGGTCAAAATCCGAGCAATATTAAGTTTGGCAATACGTTTACAGTAGACGGCTTGGAGGGCGAGGCGTTTGATTATATGCTCTCGAATCCGCCGTTTGGGGTGGACTGGAAAAAGGCCGAAAAAACGATTAAACAGGAGGCGGAAAAGTGCGGTTATGCGGGGCGGTTTGGGGCTGGCTTACCGAGAATTAATGATGGATCGCTGCTATTTCTTCAGCATATGATCTCGAAGATGAAACCCGCTGAGGATGGCGGGAGTCGCATCGGGATTGTGTTTAATGGGTCGCCGTTGTTTACGGGTCAGGCGGGGGGTGGTGAGAGTAATATTCGTCAGTGGATTATCGAAAATGATTGGCTGGAGGCGATTATTGCCTTGCCGGATCAGCTTTTTTATAACACTGGGATTTCGACGTATATTTGGATTTTAACGAATGATAAAAGTCCCCAGCGTCGGGGTAAGGTGCAGCTTATTAATGCGACGGGGGCGAAGGATGAGGAGCTGATCGCGGCGGGTCAGCGGGATTTTAATCGGTTCTGGGAAAAGATGAGCCGATCGCTAGGCAACAAGCGTAAGCAGATTCCTGAGAATGGGGAGACAAAGGGGATTGGGTTGATTACGAAGCTGTATGGAGATTTTGTTGAGGGTGAGTTTGTGAAGATTGTTCCGAATGAGTTTTTTGGGTATTGGCGGGTGACGGTGGAGCAGCCGTTACGGGATGCGATCGGCAAGGTGATCAAAACGAAGGGGAAACCGAAGCCGGATACGAGTTTGCGGGATTATGAGAATATTCCGTTTTTGCGGGAGGATGCGGATGGCGGGTTAGTGCCGCAAACGATCGAGGAGTATTTTGAGCGGGAGGTGTTGCCCCATGTGCCGGATGCTTGGGTTGATGAGGGCAAGACGAAGACGGGTTATGAGATTAATTTTACGAAGTATTTTTATGAGTTTAAGCCGTTGCGAAGTTTGGCGGAGATTCGGGCGGATATTTTGGCTTTGGAGCAGAGTAGTATTGAGTTAGAGCATCAAGTGTTAGCTTAAGTCCGTTTACACTAATTAGGATGAAGGTTGCAGTCGCGCCAGTAATGTTGGATTGGGCTTGTCGTCGAGGTGGTCTTGATGATGAAGTTTTGCTGCGTGATTTTCCGAAATTGCCTCAGTGGAAGACTCAAGAAGTCCAACCGACTCTAAAGCAGCTTGAGCAGTTCGCTCAAAAAAATCATGTGCCTTTGGGGATGTTGTTTTTGCCGTCTCCCCCAGTGGAGATAGTGCCGATTCATGATTTTCGGACGATGCAGAGTGCGGAGGTGATTGAACCGAGTCGTGATTTGTTGGAAACAATTTACCAATGTCAGCAGCAACAGGATTGGTATGGGAGCTATCTACGGGATAGTGGTTTTGAAGAGAATCCTTTTGTTGGGGTTGTCACGCTGGAGAGTGATGTAATTGAGGTCGCAGATTATATTCGTACCGCCCTTGGGTTTGACTGGAAAAGTCGTCAAAGTATTAGTACTTGGCAAGAGACGCTGCGTTTTTTAATTGATCAGGTTGGCGGTCTAAATATTTTGGTGATGGTCAGTGGCATTGTAGGAGGCAATACCCATCGTGCTTTAGATCCGCAGGAGTTTCGGGGTTTCGCGTTGGTTGATCCGGTGGCTCCACTGATTTTTATTAATGGTAAGGATACTAAAGCGGCGCAAATTTTTACGCTAGCCCATGAGTTAGCTCATATTTGGTTAGGGGCAGAGGGGGTTTCTAATCTACAAGCGATCGATGTTAATGGTGATCAAGAGCAGATTGAGGTTTGGTGTAATCAGGTTGCGGCAGAATTATTAGTGCCAATTGGTCATTTAAAGGCTGAGTTTAATCGTACTGCTGGTTTTGCTGATGAGTTAAATCGATTGGCAAAGGTTTACAAGGTTAGCACTTTAGTCATGTTACGTCGGCTTTATGATTTGGGGGTCTATGGTTATCCAGAATTAAAACGCTTGTATCAAGAGAAATTAAGCAATTTAGAAGGTTTTATGGGAAATCAAAGTAAATCTGGTGGTGGTGATTTTTATCGGACTTTAGTTGCCAGGAAAAATAAATATTTTGTCAGGGCTGTTGTTTCTAGTGCTTTGGAGGGAAAGACGTTATTTCGAGATGCTTTTAAGTTGTTGAGCATCAAAAATGCGAACACGTTTTTTGAATTGGCTAATCAAATAGGGGAGTTTTAAAGTATCAATGGTTTATTTGCTCGATGCTAATGTGTTTATTCAAGCGAAAAATTTACATTATGGGTTTGATTTTTGTCCGGCTTTCTGGGGATTGGCTTATTATAAAAAATAATTCTGATCTTGTTTTTAGTATTGATGCGGTTCGTAGTGAAATTGTTAGGGGGGATGATGAGTTATCGACTTGGGCAAGGTCTTTGGGGGCAGATTTTTTTCTATCGCCTGATACCGTGACTGTTTCTAAGTTTCCGGTGGTGAGTCAATGGGCAAGTGATCCAAGCTTAGATTATCAGCAGACGGCAATTAATGAGTTTTTGAGTGTGGGAGATTATTATTTGGTGTGTCATGGGTTGGGACATGGAATGACGGTGGTTACTCATGAGATACCAAGCAATTCAAGGAAGCGTATCAAGATCCCTGATGCTTGTCGTGGGTTAGGGGTTCAGTTTATGAGTCCGTTTGAGATGTTGCGTAGAGAACGGGCTAGTTTTGTTTTAGGGGGTGTGTAGTGATGGAACGATATGCAAAGTATCAGGATAGTGGGATTGCTTGGCTTGGTGAGATTCCTGAGCATTGGGAATGTATAAAATTCAAACGTTTAACGCCAATTAAAAGAGGAGCTTCACCCCGTCCTATTGCTGACCCAGTATATTTTGATCCTGATGGTGAATACGCTTGGGTAAGAATTGCAGATGTTACCGCAAGCGAAAGATATTTAGAGACAACAACTCAAAAATTATCAGAATTAGGAAAAAGTTACAGTGTTTCTTTAGAACCAGATGAACTATTTCTTAGTATCGCTGGCTCTGTTGGCAAACCAATTATTACAAAGATTAAATGTTGTATTCATGATGGATTTGTTTATTTTCCTAATTTGAAAGCTAATAAAGAGTTTATTTATTATATTTTTAGCACTGGTCAACCCTATTTAGGATTGGGTAAATTAGGTACACAATTAAATCTTAATACTGATACCGTTGGTGGTATTGAGATTGGATTACCACCCCTCGAAGAACAAAAATTGATCGCCGCCTACCTCGATCGCAAAACCGCAGAGATTGACGAACTGATCGCCCAAAAGGAAAGACTCATCGCCCTGTACGAGGAAGAGAAAACCGCGATTATTAATGAGGCTATCACCAAAGGCATTAACCCCGATGTCAAATTGAAGCCGACGGCGATCGATTGGCTTGGCGATATTCCTAAACATTGGAAAATTCAAAAACTACGCTTTTTTGTTTCAAAGATAGAACAAGGTTGGTCTCCTTCTTGCCATAATTATCCCGTTAGTAAAGATGAGTGGGGAATTTTAAAAGTAGGTTGTGTTAACGGTGATTATTTCAATCAGGAAGAAAATAAATCATTACCAATAGAGATGAAACCCAAAACACAATATGAAATTAAAGATGGGGATATATTAATAAGTCGCGCTAACACAAAAGAGCTTTTAGGTAGTGCCGCAATTGTCGTTGATCTACGTTTAAAACTAATTTTTTGCGATAAACTCTACCGGATAATAACAAAATACGAAGTCAATAAAAATTACTTGATTAGATATCTTCGCTCTTCGTTGGCAAGATTTCAGTATGAACGAGAGGCAACCGGAACCAGTATTTCCATGCAAAATATTGGTCAAGATACGATTAAAAATCTAATTATTCCTTTTCCACCCATCGAAGAACAAAAGACGATCGCCAAATATATCGAAAAAGAAATCGCCCGAATTGATGCCAAAATCGCCAAAACCAAACGCATCATCGAACTCCAAAAAGAATATCGCACCGCCCTCATCAGCGAAGCCGTCACCGGCAAAATCAAAATCCCCGATCTCGTTTCCTAAAATAGATTTATCAACCCAACCTAGAGAGCGATCATCATGACCCTGCAAGATATCCAAACCCAAGTTCGACAACTTCCCGACGCAGACAAATGGCAATTAGTCATGATTCTCCTCAATGAACTTCAACAACCCAGCAAAGCAGCATCGGAGGCGCATAATTTAGCCCCATCTCCAGAAGTAGCAGAAACCTTTAGCCCTTGGATCAAACAACTCATCGGCATTGCCCCCCTCGAACCAACAGAAGACCCCAAAGAACTCTACATCGATTACCTAGAGGAAAAATACAGATTGAAAAAAAATCCTCTTCGATAGCGATGTCGTGATCGATGTCCTAACCCGACGGCAACCCTTTTTCCTTGATTCCGCCAAAGCCCTTGATCAGGCAGCCCATAACCCTGATATGAAGCTATACATTGCTGCCCATGCCGTCACCAATATTTTCTACATCGTTCGCCGTTCACTGGGGACAACAGAAACCCTGCAAAGCATCAAACACCTGTTACAAAAAATAGAAGTTGCAGCCGTTAACGATGCCATCATTCGTAATGCCCTAGCGACTGATCCCAAAGACTTTGAAGATGCCGTTGCGATTAAAACCGCAGAATCAATCAATGCAGAACTAATTATTACCCGAAACCTCCCAGACTATCGAGCCTCAAGCATTACAGTATTGACCCCAACAATGTTTATCGCCGCCCCCTAAAACTCCATGAGCATCACTTCAGAAGCCACCTTTGAAACCGCCATTATCGAAAACCTGATCGAATCCGGCGGCTATACCCAAGGCAACCCCAAAGACTATAACCCCGACCTCGGACTATTCAAAACGAAGTCCTAGAATTCCTGCAAACCAGCCAACCCAAACAATGGGAAAACTGACCACCATTCACAGAAAAGACACCGAAAACCACCTCATCCAACGCCTCACCCAAGAAATGGAATCACGCGGCAGCCTCGATGTCATCCGTAACGGCATCACCGACTACGGCGTTAAATTTCGTCTCGCCTACTTCAAACCCGAATCAACACTAAACCCCGACACCATCAAGCTCTATCAGCAAAATCGCCTCACCGTCACCCGCCAAGTTTACTTCAGTCGCAAAACCAAACAGTCCATCGATTTAGTCCTAGCCCTCAACGGCATCCCCGTCGCTACCCTCGAACTCAAAAACCAATTTACCGGACAAAATACCGACAACGCCAAACACCAATACAACACCACCCGAGACCCCAAAGAATTACTGTTTGCCTTCAACAAACGAGCCTTAGTCCACTTCGCCGTTGATGACGCAGAAGTGTACATGACCAGCAAACTCGACGGTGCAAAAACCTACTGGCTTCCCTTTAATAAAGGCGATCGCAACGGTAGAGGTAACCCCCCCAACCCCGACAGCTACCGCACCGCCTACCTCTGGCAAGATATTTTAAGTCAAGATAGCTGGCTCGAAATTATCGGGCGCTTCGTTCACCTCCAAACCGAAGAAAAAATAGTTAAAGGACGCACCCAGAAACAAGAAAAACTGATTTTTCCTCGCTTCCATCAACTCGATGTCGTCCGCAAACTAACCGGCCACGCCAAAGCCAACAGCGCCGGACATCACTATCTGATTCAACACTCCGCCGGATCAGGCAAAAGTAACTCGATCGCGTGGCTCGCCTACCGCCTGTCTGGACTCCATAACGATCGAGACCAGCGCATTTTTAATAGCGTCATCGTCATCACCGATCGCACCGTTCTTGATACCCAACTCCAAGACACAATTTATCAATTTGAACACAAAACCGGAGTCGTTCAGAAAATTGACAAAGACTCCAGCCAACTCGCAGAGGCGATCGCCAATAGCGCCAACATCATCATCACCACCTTGCAAAAATTCCCCTACGTCGTCGATAAAATCGGCGAACTGCCACACCGTAACTACGCCGTCATTATCGACGAAGCCCATAGCTCCCAAGGCGGTGAAGCTAGCCAAAAAATGAAAGAGGTCTTGTCTGCAAACTCCCTCGAAGCCGCTGCCGACGCGGAACAAAACGCAGACTATACCGGCGAAGACTTCGTAAATGACTATGCCGATCGAGCGGCCAAAGCCCGTGGCAAACAAAACAATATTTCCTTTTTTGCCTTCACCGCTACCCCCAAACCGAAAACCCTCGCCATCTTCGGACACCCAAACACCGCCGGAAAACCCGAACCCTTCCATCTTTACTCCATGCGCCAAGCGATCGAAGAAGGGTTCATCCTCGATATCCTCGAAAACTACACCACCTACGAACTCTATTTTCGACTTTCTAAAGCCATTGAAGATGACCCCGAATTAAATAAGAAAAAAGCAGCCCAGGCGATCGCCCGCTTCGTGTCTCTCCATCCCCACAACCTCGCCCAAAAAACCGAAATCATCGTCG
>JAAUPN010000103.1 GCA_012033105.1 Coleofasciculaceae cyanobacterium RL_1_1 | reverse complement strand
GCACGGACTGACGATCGGGCACTCTTTGCTTCCAGTCGTCGGCGTTAAACAGAGCTTGGTTGCGATCGCGGGTATTTTCCAGCCGCTTTTTCACGTAGGCCAGTTTGAGACGATAGGGCTCTTGACGATAGCGGATCGCCAGCTCATCGTAGACATCGCTCATATCGAGACGATCCTGCTCCACCGACTCCAACAGCTCGGGCAGTACTTCACTCCAGTGCAGCGATAAACTGAGAGCCTCGGTGAGATTATCCACCGCTGAGATGTACTTTTCGAGGACAAGATCGCGTTGATAGCAGGAGGTACGCCAGGTCACTTGGGGGGTGACGGAGGGGGTTGCCGTCGCGATCGGAACCCACCCAGGAGCCAAAGCTACAAAAGTTATAGCTCGGCGGCTCTAGCTGGGGAAAGGCGGCTTTGAGGTTGCGCTCAAAGCGTTGATACAGCTTCGGCAAGGCATCAAACAGCACTTCCTTGAAGTAGTGCAGCGCGTACTCCACCTCGTCAATGACCGTTGGCTTAAACTGGTGCAGCTCATCCGTACGCCACCACAGACGGATTTCTTCCGTCAGTTGCTCCGTCAGCATATCCGCCTCTAGGGAAACGGTCGCGCTTAGGTTGGTCATGCTGTCTTCAACGCGATCGAGCTGGCGCAGGATTTTGGCGATGCTACGCTGTTTCGCACGAATCGTCCGGCGGACGATTTCCGTCGGGTGCGCCGTGAATACCAGGCGAATATCGAGATGATCGAGCAGATCCTGGATCAGACGGGGAGGGACGTTGAGGGTCTTGAGGGTGGGGAAGAGTGACCCAAAGGTCGCTTGCACCGGTCGCGCGTCGGCATTCGGTTCATTGTCAAAGACATTTTTGCCGTCGGCATCGGTTTCAATCTTGGAGATCGAATCTTCGGTGAACTTGAGTCGAGCGTTGGCACTGGCGCTGCGCTGATCCTGCTGTTCGTAGTGTTGCTCAACGATGTTGATGAGCTGAAAGTACAGCGCAAAACCACGAGCAGCTCGAATGGCATCGTTCAGCTCGAGGTTTTCGATCATGGCGATCGCGGGTGAGTGACGCAAATCAACAATCTGACCGCCCGGTGCGCCGGTTGTCGCATTGAGCTGCTTGAGCAAATCGACGAGATTTTGACCGCACTCCTGCCGTAAGACCGATTCCCATAGGTCTTCAATCAGCTTGATGCGATGACGCAAGCGCAAGCTAGACGGCGATTCGGACGAAATGATGGGGCGTTCGGTGGTCTTTAATCGTGAACTCATTATGCGTCTTGGTAGGGGAGTGAGAGGAGTAGCAAGGAGGTGGCGACATCCCGGTCGGAAGATTGAGGACGAACAGCACGGCTCATCGATGGAATTGGTGTTGAGCATCCAGACCTCTCTCCATACACTTACAAATCTCGACGGATAGGGAGTGCTGCCGTCCCACCCTGAGAAGATGTCAACAGTCACACGTCCGAGTCGTCGAGCCATGCAAAGAATGGGCAAGCCCCAGCTTATTCATACTCGGATTGAACTGATGCCAAACTCTGTAGCCTGTTTTACCATTTGACCTTCGGATTGAAGGGATAACCGTGGAACGTCAAAATTATGCGAAGCAGAGGTCAGGTCGTGAAGTCAGGCCACGAAGTTCGACGAAAGAACAGCCGGTCTCAGGACTCAGGCGACGAAGGGGTTGGGGCGACGTCTGGATTCGTTTGGGTCTGAGCTGGGGATTGATCCGGGAAATCGAGTATCGGGAGTCGATCGCCACGGAACAGATTTTCGCTAGCCTCGCCGAGGGTTTCAACAGTCCGTGCGATCGCTCGCCCGCACCACAAACCCATAAGCATCGATCCTGTCGCAAGACTGAGTAGTAAATTGGTTGGAGTGGAAGACATCGATCCTTAAACATCCTGAACGGTGGGTTGGACACATCGCGTGGCGAATGCCTGTTTTGATGACGACGCCCTCAGCGAAAAAGCAAACAACACGAGACTAATATAGCGGTCTGATCGACGATGCCAAAATTATGATTCGTGATGATTTGTGGCTGCTTCCGGTGCGTTCATCACAAATAACGTACCGGGAAACCTGACAGGGAGTCAGAATGCAGCTTAGAATTGACGCAACTTTGGAACCTCTAGGCGAAAAGGACGGTATTGGTGGTAGTGAATGTAGAGCGTCTCGTGGTGAATCGCGAATCCGACCTC
Source organism: Coleofasciculaceae cyanobacterium RL_1_1 (assembly GCA_012033105.1). Classification (GTDB taxonomy): domain Bacteria; phylum Cyanobacteriota; class Cyanobacteriia; order Cyanobacteriales; family Geitlerinemataceae; genus RDYZ01. The sequence continues at coordinate 11,677 of JAAUPN010000103.1, read as the reverse complement.
GTGAGTGAGCCGAACCTCCAGTATTGGGCGGATCGGGCGATCGCGGATGGCAACATCCGGGCGGTCGTGCGTCAGCGTGAGCAGACGATTCATGTCTGGTGTGAGGGAATGCCCTGTCCCAATGCGGCTCAGATGACATCTGCATTTCCCAAGCGATTTATCAAAATCATGACTTACCGATCGCTGTGTCGCCGGTGTCGCGAGTCGTGCTGTACGGTCGCAGCCGTGATCCCCGATCGACGATCGAGCAAGAGCCTGAACTCGGCGCTTCGCCAGATTGGACCGTCCGCCTCGAAATCCAACCCCACCAGATCCAACCGACAAAGGCATCAAGTCCCCCACCTCAAACCTATAACGACTTAGTTCAGGCGATTGAACAAACGCTTGAGGGGATCGGTCAGAGCGTCGAGAATCTCAAGATTTCGATTCGCGATCTCAATCGTGGCGACGAACCACAGGGGGGAGATGCGACCGACAAGCGGCTATGGATTCTCTGCGAATCGCACTATACGCCTGATCCGGCGAGGTTAGTCCGACCGATCGCAACGCGATTGCGAGAACTGAATCTCAAGGGGTTCCGCGATGCGGTATTGGTCGGTCAGGTGAGTGGTGAGACCGAGCCGGAATGGGTGCTACGGATCGATCTGACACCGCCAGAGCAAATCATTCGTCGTTGGGCGCAGTGGGGGGATGTGGCCGCGATCCGCCCATCGTCTAGAACAGCGTCTGACGCCGATTCACCTGCAAGTGTCGGCCATGCTGCGCGATTCGACGTTGCATATCGTGTGCAGCCCAGAAGGTGAACCGGAGACCACGACACTCCCCAGTCCACTCAAGTTTCCCAGTCGTGACGAGGTGCTGGCTCGCATTGAACCGGTACTGGCGGATCTCTCGCCACGGGGCATTCTTGGCGCGACTGTCTACGGCCTCGATCGCCCCTATGAAGCCGCCTTCCCCGTCCCCAGCGCTCCGCAGTGGGTCACCTGGCTCGATTTACCCGCCAAGCAATACCCCAGCCTAGAGGTTGCCTCAATCGAGATGGCACGGGCAGGCAACCTCGACGCGATCGCCTTTTTGCTCGATCGTCTGCTCAATCCTGATTTACACGAAAAGCTCGCCACCGGTGGGCAGCATGTGGAGATTCGTCGGCAGAACGATTTGCTCCATATCGCTGTGGAAGCACCGATATTGCCCGATCGCGATCAAACCTGCGCCATTGTCGCGCGGCTCATCGAGCAAATCGAAACCACCGACCTGCTCGGAGTCCGACTCTACGGACGGCGCAGCGGTCAGCGTCAGCCAGACTGGCATCACCGCTTGGAATTTCGCGCGTCCGTCTTCCCACAAACCGCCACGATTCAACGCGATACCCCCGATTTCAGCGCCAATCCCAACTCTGATTCGAGCCTAGATCCGAGCGCCGACTCCGCCACCGACGACGCGATTTACACCGCTACCCACCCAAGCAATACCACGACACCAATATTCTCCACCCCCTTTGTTACCGCTCAACCCGGACGCACCTCCGCCTCGCCCCTCTCAGGGATTCGTCACCTGCTTTGCTCGTCTGGCTTAGTGACCGATCGCCCCAGTACCCCCTCCTTTGAACCCGTTCGACGAGCCCGCGCGAGCTTCAATACCGCTTTGATTTGGGGCGCAGTCGGTGTGATGCTGACCGTCCAAACCGATTGGGTCACGAGTGAATTGCTTGAGCGTCAGGTTAACCGTGAGGCTCTCCTGCGGGGTGCGACAACCGCTCAGGGGAACGACACCGGTAATGAGACGACCGATCTCCGGCGTGATCCCGCGATCGCTCCTCCCGAGGGAATGGGTACTCCGATCGATCAAGACGTGAACGGGTTCGACGATCGCGAATTCACGGCTCCCCCAATGACCGAGCCAACCACAGGCGAAGCCGCCATTGATCCCAGTCGTAGCCAGCTCGCCACGGAGATCACAGCCGACTTTCCGACCCTCAACAGCGATCAGATGGATCGTCAAATCGCTCTCTATGCCCAGTACATCGAAGATTTTGGCGTCCCTGATGTCTTGATCGTCGGCAGCTCGCGAGCGTTGCGCGGAATTGATCCATCCGCCCTAGAAACGGCGCTGGTCAAAACCGGTCACCCCGAACTGCGGGCGTTTAACTTGGGCATTAATGGTGCGACGGCGCAGGTCGTTGAGGTGTTGCTGACCCAGGTGTTAGCCGCCGATCAGTTACCCAAGCTGGTGATCTGGGCTGATGGCGCTCGTGCCTTTAACAGCGGTCGCGAGGATCGCACCTACCAGCGATCGCCCAGCCCCTCCGGCGCATGCCAGCCATCCGCGATGGCTTCCGCCCGATCGCGAGTACAGCCGCAGCGCTGCCATCGGATCTCGCACCGTCCTTTTTCGATCGCTTTAGCCAACGCTATCGCGACCTCAACGATCAGCTCACACGCGGATTTTCTGACCATTCCGCGACCTACGCCCAACGGGAGCAGCTCCGGGAAAACCTACGCGATTTTGCGATCGCCCGTCTTCAGCCCGAGAAAAATAGTACGACCCTCGCTGATGCCTCGGCGACGAGCAGCCAAGACTTGGGTAATGCCGCACTGCATCGCAACGGCTTTTTTGCCTTTGCCGATCGGTTCGCGCCGTCGGATTATTACGAGCGCTATACCCTCGTTCCGGGAAGTTACGACTCGGATTATGATGCCTTTCAGCTACGCGGCATTCAGTCAATCTCCCTGACCAATATTGCCGATGTGCTGCGATCGCGCGAGATTAAATTGGTCTTTATTAACCTGCCCCTCACCCAAACCTATCTCGACGAAACCCGCCGCCGCCACGAAAGCGCCTTTAGTGCCTACATGCTGCAAGCATCGAAAACGCTAGACTTTGCGTTTCGGGATTTTGGGCAGCTTTGGCCAAAACAAAATGAATATTTCTCGGACCCAAGCCACCTCAACCGCTACGGAGCAGAAGCCGTCGCGATTCGCCTCGCTCAAAGCCCGATGATCCCCTGGGAAACCTTGGCCGATCCAAGCACTAAAACAGCGGCAACACCATCGCCCTAAGACTGGCAAGAGTCCTGTGTGTCTGCGCTGGCGATCAAATGCGACTCATTGTCGTACCACGGACGGTGATAATTCTTTTAGTATAGTTGGACGCGATCGCCTTCACCGTCATCGCCTGGGTCTGATCCCCGTTAAAGATCGCTTTGAATCGCCCTTTCGATTTCTGATTTAGATTTCTATGGCTCCCGCAGTTTCGATCGCACACCTCAAAAAAAGCTACGGCACGATCGAGGCCGTTAAAGATGTTTCGCTGACGATCGAGTCCGGCGAAATATTTGGTTTGCTGGGTCCCAATGGAGCTGGAAAGACCACGACGATTCGCTGTCTTTGCACCCTGGCGAATCCTGACAGTGGCACAATTACCGTCTCCGGCATCGACGCGATCGCCGATCCCCGCGCTGTCCGCAATCGCCTCGGCTACGTCGCCCAAGAGGTCGCCCTCGATAAAATCCTGACCGGGCGCGAAATGCTCGAACTTCAGGCGGCGCTGTATCATTTGCCGCGCAAGGCGATCCCCGATCGCATCGATCAGGCGGTTGCCTTACTGGATCTGGGAGAATTTATCGATCGCAAGACGGGCGCGTATTCCGGCGGGATGCGTCGCCGCCTCGATTTGGCTTCGGGCTTGCTGCATCAACCGGATGTGTTGGTGTTGGATGAACCGACGGTCGGGCTGGATATCGATAGTCGGTTGGCGGTGTGGAATTTTCTGCGGCAACTGCGGGATGAGGGTACGACGATCGTGCTGACGAGTCATTACCTCGAAGAAATCGACGCCCTGGCCGATCGCGTGGCGATTATCGATCGCGGCACAATCATCGCCTGCGGTACGCCGAATGAGCTGAAAAATACGATCGGCGGCGATCGGGTGACCCTACGAATTCGTGAGTTCACCTCGGATGATGAAGTCCAAACAGCCCAGGCGATTTTGTCTGAGTTAACGTTTGTTTCGGATATTGTCGTTAATGCCGCCCAGGGCAATTCCCTAAACCTGGTGGTATCGGGTCAAGATAATGCGCTGCTGTCGATCCAGGAGGCGTTACGCGATCGGGGTTTACCGACGTTTAGCATTGCCCAGGCGCGTCCGAGTTTAGACGATGTGTACCTCGCGGCGACCGGTAAAACCTTGATGGATGCGGAGTTAGCGGCGGCGGGAACGCGAGATCTGAAGAAAGAGAAAAAGCAAGAAATGGCAGGCAAATAGCTCAACAAGCTGTAGTTGTAGTCGTTGTAGGGTGGGCATTGATCGTTCCCACGCAGAGCGTAGGAACAATGCAACACTTTTAGGTGAGTCGCGCCACTACAAAACTTAATTAGGTGAATTCGCTTCCGTTAGCTGATCCGTCAACTGACGCTCCTTATCCAGACGACGCTTCCGCGCATAAAGCTGAATCGTCACCGCCATCAGCACCACCAAACCGACCATGACCCAAACGGTCGCATCCGTCGGTAAACTCGTTTTAAATACCGCCAACATCACGATCGCCACCAACAACAGCGTCGGCAGCTCATTCATCGCCCGCAACTGTTTACTCCCCCACGTGCAGGTTCCCGCTTCAAGCTGCTTAATGAGCCGACCGCAGTAAATGTGATAAATGATCAGCAGCGCCACAAACCCTAACTTGACGTGAATCCACCAGGATTTCAGTACGTCTGGTTCTGTTGTGAGCAAACCGATCGCCATCGCGATCGTCACCAGCATCCCCGGCGTCGTGATGATGTTGTATAGCCGCTTCTCCATTATTAGATACTGATTTTTGAGAATACTTTGCGCCGGTTCCGGTTCGAGGTCAGCTTCGACGTGATAAATAAATAGCCGCACGAGGTAAAACAGTCCAGCAAACCACACAACAATACCGATCAGATGAAAGGCTTTATACCAGTAATAGGCCATGAGTTAAATCAAAAATGATTAAGAGAGGTGATTATGGGTGCAAGACCCGAGAGCCTGTTGCCGTTTTATGACCTGCGATCGGTGTCAGAAGACCGCAAGCAAACGCTGAAAGTTCAGCATAGACCGTCGATGCCTTGCTTTAGTTAGGATACAAAGCCCGGTTGATTCGTGGGGAATTTATTAAGCGGTGTTACGTCATTTGAAACGGAATGATCCAACATTTTGAGTTGAAAATTGATATCGTTGCAACTAAAGCCAGTTTTGTAAAATCAGCCTCAATTGAGGATTCACCGGAGATTTAATGTCTATTTAGCACCAGAAGTTTAGTACTTTGTCCAAATCGTGCCTGAGATGTTCTATGTACCTAACCCGCTTGTCTCTTCTTGAGATCGCGATCGTTGATAACCCCCTCATTCTTGTCCCAAAGATGAGTGTTCGTGATGCAATTGCGCAGGTCATGGCACACCGCTCGAGTACGACATTGAAATGGAGTCGGAATCGCATAGGGCAAGAATTTTCGACCTCTCGTGGGCGTGAGCGATCGGGTTGTGTGCTGGTGGTGGATGAGCATCGATCGATCAGCATTGTGACGGAATATGACCTGTTGGCGGTGGTTCTGCGTCCAGAGGTGCTGGACACACTCACATTACGTGCGCTGATGTCACCCGCTTCTTTGATATGGCGCAAGGCGGAGATTAACCATCAAGAGGATTTGCACGCGATCTGGCAGCAGATGCAACAACAGAATGTGACGATCGTTCCAGTTCTGGATGATTGCGATCAAGCGATCGGTATTATTTCGGACATAAGCCTGTTCTACGCCCTTCAGGCTGACCAGTCTGCTGTTGAGGGGGAGATCACCCCACGGGCATCGCGATCGCCAGAGTCAAGCGCGGTGACCCATCTAAGCAATCTAACCAATCCGACAGATCCAGCAGAGGTGACGGATCAGACGGACTATGCGGTGATCGCCACACCCGAAACGATCGCCACCTGGCGCGAGCAAGCTGCTCGCTACCGTTCTTTATTTGAAGATGCCTACGATGCCATTCTCATTGCCAATCTCGATGGCTACATTACCGATGTAAATTCTCAGGCCGAAATCCTGTTTGGCTATTCGCGCCATGAATTGATCGGGCTACATCAATCGGAACTCCATCCCCCAGAAGATTTTGACGAAATATCAAAAAGTTTTCAAGAAGTAATTCCAGCAAAGATTAACACAGCAAAAAATCTACGGATTTTGTGTCAAAATGAGCAAATTAAGTATGTTGATATTCGAGCAAAAATAATTATGATTGGTGATAAACCAATCATTCAAGGTCTTTTTCGTGAGGTAACACAACAACATAGAATCGAAGAGACCTTACGGGCTGTCACACAACAAACTGAAGACAAGCAGGGAGATGAATTCTTTGTTGCGTTGGTACAGGCGATCGCCAAAACATTAAATATTGACTATGTTTTTCTTACGGAATTAACAGGAGAGTTCTTTACGACTCTCGCGATCTATCCTCTAGAAGATTTACAATCTAATATTATCTATCATTCCAAAAAAACGCCCTGTGAATATGTCTTAAAGCGTGGAAGTTTTGTATGCCAATCTGGACTTCAGCAACACTTTCAAAATCTTCCTCTCCTAAAAACAGATGCAGAAGGCTATATCGGTACTGTCCTGACTAGCCAGAAGGGAGAGGTGATTGGAAATCTCTTTTCCATCACTCAAAAACCGATCAAAGATATACAGTATATTCTAACTATTTTAAAAGTATTTGCGACTCAAGCCGCTGCTGAACTAGAGCGTCAACGAGCTAACAAGCAACTTGAAAAACTCAATCAAGATCTTCAGGAAATGCTTGTATCGCGTACTCATCAACTGCGTGAGCAAGAACACTTTTTGCAAACTTTACTCAATTTGGAAGCATTTCCACTGTCAGTGTTTTGGAAAGATTGCAACTCCGTTTATTTAGGTTGTAATCAGTCTTTTCTTCGTGATGCCAAGCTCCGATCGCTGGATGAAATCATTGGTAAAGATGATTATGCAATGCCTTGGGGAGCAACAGAAGCGGATAAATATCGAGCGGATGATCGTGAGGTCATGGAATCGAATCAGCCGAAGTTAGGCATCATTGAAACCCAAGCTCAAGGCAATGGTCATCACATTTGGCTCGAGACGAATAAGATGCCCTTTTACGATCTCGATGGTAATGTGATGGGCGTATTGGGGCTTTATCAAAATATTACCGATCGCAAACAAGCTGAATACGAATTACAGCACATTTCCATGCGGCTAAACTTAGCCGTAAAGTCCGCCAAGATCGGTATTTGGGAATGGAACGTTAGCACAAATGCTCTGATTTGGGACGAGCAGATGTTCGCACTCTATGGCATCAAAAAATCCGAGAACATTTGAGCCGTCATGGCTATGAAATTTGGCTAAGTTGTCTGCACCCAGAAGATAGCGAAAGGACAAACCAGTCTATCCAAGCGGCACTGTCAGGGGTGGCGGACTATGATACTGAATTTCGGATTGTGCGGCCTGATGGGGAAATTCGCTTTTTGCAGGCCAGTGCCATCGTGCAGCGCGACGAGCATAGTCAGCCATTGGTCATGATTGGGGTGAACTATGACATCACGAAGCTGAAACGTACCGAACAGCAGCTTCAGCAACAACTCGAAACGATTAATGCCGCCGTGGAAAGTATTGCTATTCTCCAAGATGAGCGCTTTATTTCAATTAATCCGGCTCATATCGAGCTGTTTGGCTACGCTCATGCGGATGAATTACTCGGTAAAAGCTGGAAAATACTATACGAGTCTGATGAGATAGCCCGGTTTGATCGGGATATTTTTCCGGTGCTGCTACGCGATCGAGCTTGGCAGGGCGAGGCGATCGCCCGACGCAAGGATGGTTCAACCTTTACGCAAGGTCTATCACTCACCTTATCAAAGGAAAATGTTCTGATTTGCATGTGTCGCGATATCACAGCGAGTAAACAAACCGAACAGCAGTTGCGTGAGGCGAAGAAGGCGGCGGAATTGGCGAATCGTGCCAAAAGTAACTTTCTCGCACTCATGAGCCATGAGATCCGCACACCGATTAATGGTGTTCTCGGTTTAGCCCATCTGATGCAGCAAACCCAGCTTGATCCGCAACAGCAGGAATACCTCACGAACCTCCACTATTCAGCGCAATCTCTTTCGCAAATTGTGAATGATATCCTCGATTTTGCTAAGATCGAGGCGGATAAACTTAGCCTAGACCAGATCACATTTGAACTCGATGAGGTGATCGATCGCCTCAAAGCGGTACTGGCTCTCAAGGCGAGCGAAAAGCATCTCGATCTCCAATTTGAAATTGATGAAACGGTTCCCCGTTACTTAATTGGCGATCCGCTGCGCCTGGGGCAAGTGGCGATCAACTTGGTCAGTAATGCCATTAAATTCACCGATCGTGGCAGTGTCACGTTCTGTATTGAGGAACGCGATCGCACAGATACCACCACCCGGCTGCGATTTGCGGTGCGCGATACTGGCATTGGCCTCACGCCCGATCAGCTCAACATCCTGTTTGAGCCTTTTACCCAAGTAGACCCATCGGCCAGCCGCCGCCAGAGTGGTACGGGTCTGGGACTCACCATCTGTCAACGCCTTGTCACACTGATGGGAGGCACGATCGAGGTGCAGAGCGAACCGGGGAATGGTAGTACGTTTGGCTTTGAACTGACGTTTGAATACGACACCGCCAGCCATGCCTCTTCGCAGGATCTCGACGGTAATCCAGCGCGAGGTTACCGTAACCCTACAGAACATGCGTACATGGCGAACATCTCCACCCTCACGGCTGAAGAGCGTCAGCCAAATTCTAGTACTGAGTCCATCGGCTCCAGGCTCTGCCCTGCCAACCACTCGGTGCTAAAAAATGCCTCTGTCTTGCTGGTTGAAGATAATGACGTGAATCAACTGGTGGCGCGTAAGGTCTTGGAGCAGATTGGCATGAAAGTTGACCTGGCGGTGAATGGTCGTCAGGCGATCGCCAAGGTGTTGAATCATCGCTACGATCTCATCTTGATGGATATCCGAATGCCGGAAATGGATGGACTGGAGGCCACACGACGGATTCGCCGTTTATCTCAGTTGGGCAATACACAAACGCGGTATCTCAAGGATGTGCCGATTCTTGCCATGACGGCTCATGCCTTTAAGTCTGATCTGGAACGCAGCTTGCAAGCGGGAATGAATGACCATATCAGCAAGCCGATCGATCCGGAGAGCCTATACCGAACGCTGGTCGATTGGCTTGCCAGGGGGAATTCGGCGCGTCAGTCATCTGGATCATCTCCGATACCATCCGCCTCCGTTACGTCCGCACCAGCCTCGATCGCCCGACCCGACGAAAGCTCGGCTCCGGTCAGTGAAGTCATTCTGTCCAAGCCCAGCCTGATGCGATTACCGGAATTAGATGTTGCGGAGGGGCTGGCTCGGGTGTACAACGATCCGCAACTGTATCGCGACTTGCTCGACCTGTTTACTGAAATTTATCAGCCGTTCGCCGCTGATTTGCACAGCGCTTTTGAGCAAGATCATGCGGAGCGGGTGCTACATCTAATCCACACGTTAAAAGGAGCTGCGGCCAATGTGTCAGCGCCGATCGTGGTGCAACAAGCTGAACAGATCCTCCAGACGCTACGCACGCAGACCGATCGCTCGCCGGCCCTACAGTTCGAGTCGGACGAGATTGTTAGGCTTTTGCGATCGCTGGATGTGACCTTAGCGAGTATTGATCATGTTGTCGATGTGCTTGCACAGTCGCTATAGCTTTTTGCATTGTCGTTAGGACACTATAGGATTTTGGGGATGATTATAGGGTTGGGGTAAAGAGCGGCAAGATCAGGGTGATGAAGTAGTAGACCAGGGGAGCTGTGAAAATATAACTATCGGTACGATCCAGAATGCCACCGTGACCAGGGATCAGTTGACCGGAATCTTTCACGCCCGCATCGCGTTTCATCAGTGATTCGGTCAGATCACCCACCAGGCTGGCGATACCAATGATGAGACCAAAGATCAGGCCGAGGGGCAGCCACATCGCCCAGTTCAAACCAAAAGCACCGATCGCACCAACGAGGGTACTGCTCAGAATCCCAAAGACAGCACCTTCGACCGTTTTTTTCGGGCTGACGGCTGACAGTCGGGTTTTACCAAAGCTTTTACCAAAAAAATACGCGCCGATATCCGCTGCCCAAATGCAGCAAAAGGCCAGGAGGGTTGTCAGTAAGCCTGGGGTCAAGAGGGTCGCAGCACGAGCATCAACTAAGCCGGTCAGTGGAATGTTGCTCGCAACCTCGATCGGTGTATTCAGGTCAAGCTCGACGCGCAGGCGAATCCAGTAGCTCGGCAGCAGGCCACCGTAGAACAGTCCCAAAATCGAGGTGGACATGTCCGCGATCGAGGCCAGTTTGGGTTGAAACAACAGGTAACAAAAGATTGCGGCACCGGCGATCGGGAAAGCAACACTCACAAACTTGGGAGCGAGCAAGGCACACAGCAAGAGAAGCTGCGTCGCCACCATGGTACTTTTGATCGCGGGTTCAATCCCCTTAGCTTGCACAAGCTGAAAATACTCTTGCTGGGCGAGGTAGGCGAGGAGACCAATGCCGATCGCAAAGGCGATGCCACCGAGAGAGAGAACTGAGATCGCCAGCACGATCGCAATGACGCCACTAATGATACGAGTTACAGGCATAGGGGAAGAAGAAAAACACAGATGGCAAACGGTGGGAGTGAGCCACAGGGATTAGAGCGTTGGAACGTCAGGATCGAAACCGCCTAATACCCACAGAACGGCATGTCATTGGCATGAAAGATCGACAATGATGTCCGTTAGACTTGCATCCATGATCACAATCCCTCAACTTACGTTAATCGAAGAATAAGACGTTGATAATAATTCTTTAAGATTGTTTTGGTTGTGAGGCTCGATTGCCGGTAGCAACGGGTCACGTGTGCGTCATCTAGAACGGTCTCAGTTTCGTTCAGCTTAATTCAGCTTGGTTCCACTAATGATAAAGATGGGATCGATCGCGGCGAGAGCTTGGTGTGTGCCGCGTCGTTCCAGTCGGTTGATCGCGGCTTGTACGACATCCACATGACGGACGTGGAGTCGGGCGAAGCCTTCGGAAATGGTGTACAGCGCTTCGAGATTATTGGCTGTCGCAATGATGCGACCTTCTTCCGCGAGGTAGTCCCAAGCAGCTTCAAGAATGGAGCCGATCGCGCGGCTACTTTCGACACAAATTCGCGTGGGTTGATCCGATCGATCCTGTAAACAGTCCGGCGCATTCCCCTCGATCACCTCAACATTTTCCAGCTCAAAACGGCGGCAATTGGTCTCGATCAGGGCGACCACATCCGGGTCACGCTCGAACGCTACCACCCGACCCGTCGGACAGAGCAACGCGCTTTCGACCGCGATCGTTCCCGTGCCTGCACCGATATCCCCACAGCCGCGAATCCGCCCGTAGCTGGAGCTGCGACAGGATCATCAGTCCGGAGTTCACGCTGGGTGATGGGAATACCGGGCGATCGCTCAAATCTGATAAATAGCTGATCTTGGGACGGCGTTAGGTTAGAAACCTTCGATTCGTCACCATAGGTGGGGTAGGGTTCTTCGGACTGTTGGTCTGCCCGAAACAGACGATTGGTACAGGTATTACAGGTTTCA
>JAAUPN010000102.1 GCA_012033105.1 Coleofasciculaceae cyanobacterium RL_1_1 | reverse complement strand
ACGGGCAAACGCGAGCAACTGTTTCTGGCCGCCCGAGAGGTTCGTACCCCGCTCACGCAGTTGGGTATCATAGCCGTTGGGCAATTGCTCGATGAACCCGTCGATATTGGTTTGGCGGGCGGCTTCACGGATGCGATCGAAGCTGTAGTCATCTCCCAGACTGATATTGCTCTTCACATCGCCCGCAAACAGAAACCCGTCTTGCAAAATTACGCCGATATGTTTGCGTAGTTCGCTTTGGCGCAGCTCTCGAATATCAATGCCATCGATCAGGATGCGACCCTGTTGGGGTTCATACAACCGACAGAGCAGACGAATCACCGAACTTTTACCCGCTCCCGTCGGCCCGACTAAGGCCACCTTTTCGCCGGGACGAATGGTAAAGCTGAGATTTTTAATGATGAACTCATCGGGCTTGTAGCCAAACCAGACGTTTTCAAAGCGAATTTCGCCGGTTTGCTGGTCGTGGTTGTCTAAGGCTCCCGAGATGGCGGTGTCGGAATCTTCGATCGCGATCGGTTCGCGTAACAGTTCGGCGATCCGTTCAACCGCCGTGAGTCCAGCCTGAATCGAGGTGAACTTATCGGCAAACTGACGCAGCGGCTCGAAAAAGCGCTGGGCAAACAAAATAAACGATGCGAGCAGCCCGAAACTCATTTCGCCATTCATCACTTCCCGACCGCCCAAAGCGAGGACGCCCGCGATCGCCACCAGTGAGACCCATTCCAAGGTTGCCGACACCGCCGAGTCGAGAAAGATCGTTTCATCAACAGCATCCACATAGGTTTGGTTATTTGATCGGAATAGCTCCGCGTTGTAGCGCTCGCGGCGAAACAACTGCACGACATTCATACCGGCGATATTTTGCTGCAAAACGAATTGAGCTTGGAAAGTTCCTCACGAGCGCTATAGTTGGCAATCCGAAAGCGCTTTTGGAAATACACCACCACCCAGGACACGGGAACCAACAGTAAAACCAACATCAGCGCAAGTTGCCACTGCAACAAAAACATCAGCGCCGTGATCATCAAAATGCTCGCGAAATCGGTGATCACACCGATCGCCCCTGTCGAAAACACTTCACCGAGGGCATCCACATCACTCGTAAGGCGAGTAATCAATTTACCCACGGGCGTTCGATCGAAAAGCTCATCGAGAGCGACGTAACTCGCTCAAACAAATCGGTACGAATTTGTGCCGTCATCCGTTGCCCGACGACCTGCACGAGATAGCCCTGCCCTGATTCCAGCACCAAGCGTAACGAAATACTGGCAAACAGCAAGACGATTAAAATCAGCATCCCCTGAGAGATCGTTTGTTCCGCAAGCCACGACCAAACTTGTGGCTCTTGACGCACAAATGAGATTGCCTGACCAATCAGGATCGGCTGCACTGATCCCATGAATGAGAGCGGTAACATCAAAATCCCCACGATCACCAGGATAGATTTGTTTTGGCGGGCATAGGGTAGGAGACGCGCAAACAAACGCCAGTCATTTTCTGGGCGTCGGGAAGAAGTGGGAGGTGTGGCTGACATGGTGGTAAGCGATCGGCGATCGGCAAAAAGCGGTAGCAGTAGCGAGTCAGAGGAGCAAAAACGATGCTGGAAATCGTTCTGTGACTCAATTAATCAAGATCTTTGAGGTTGGCGAGGCGATCGACACCCGTTCGAGCATAGCGCTCCGCAAGGTTGCATCACTTTATGAGAAGGATGAGAAAATTTCCCTCCTGATGAGAACTTGCTAAACGCTGCAATCATGATCGGTACAGTCGAACTCCGCTCCAAGATTGCTGGAATTCGTGGACAGCTTGAATGTTAAGACTTCCGTAACAATTTATCGCAATCGTTAAGCTACGGTTGTTTTCTTTAGATTGACCAGAGGGAAACGGGGATGATAAGCCCACATCTGGCCAAGCATTGAGAATCGTTATGCTATCGTGATTAAGTAAGTTACTTTGCAAATGTTAACAATCCCTTGCTGCAACCATCGTCCACCAGCCCAAAACTCTACACTACAGGTTCTGGCATAACTGCCGAATCTGGAGCTGGATGGATATTGAGTAAAAATGCACATTGGCGGATATTTTTTGCCTCGGTCTTTCTCGTGTCTGTACCAGTTTTCGTCGAAGCGCCACTGGTGCGTACCGTCCCTGTATTGAGTGTTTTGCTGACGCTTGGCTGGGTGGGATTGAGTTATGTGTTGCTTCAGAAGCATCACACCTGGCTTTGGGGAGATTTGTTGCTGGGATTTGCGGGCAGTTGGTTCGCCGGGTCGATTTATTGGGGTTGGATGCGTTGGGAGCCGCTATGGCACTTGCCGATCGAGTGTTTGGCGTTGCCACTACCGCTTTGGTTTATCTCGCGTAATCGCTTGCTGGTGGGGAGTTGGTTTGCGATCGGCTCACTTTTCGGGACGGCGATCACGGATGTGTATTTCTTTTTGACAGATTTGATGAGCCATTGGCGTCAGCTCATGAATGCTGAACCGAATCTTGTCATGCCGATTTTTCACAGTGCGTTAGAGCGAGTCAATTCACCCTTTGGAACAACGCTGGCGATCGTCCTGGCAGCGGTGTTGATGATTGTAGGTCTTGTGCCGCTGTGGCTGCGATCGCCGCTGCACTCGCGTCCGTCACTTTCCGCCTGGGCATTTTCGGGTGCGGTGTTGAGTACGATTTTGGTCGATATGTTGTTTTGGGTGGCAGCCATTACAGCATCGTGAATGCTGGCAGAAGCACAGGTGGGATATACGGTAACGCAAAGTTTTGGCTGATCTTAATCGATGCGAATCAACGCTGACCCACTCTCGTTGACTCGGGTTAGCGGGAAGAGTTGGGTGTTCCTTCGAGGTAACTGCTGATCAGCACAGCGCCGATCGATAAGCTACTGAGTAGGCCGACCAAAATCAAGGCGCGATCGTCGTCACCGACCTGCACCGCGTCATAGATGGCCATCGGTATGGTCTGCGTGACCCGCGCAATGTTTCCGGCCACCATGAGCGTTGCGCCGAACTCTCCGAGCGCACGACTAAAACTCAGAACGATCCCTGCCAAAATGCCGCGCCACGCTAAGGGTAGCCACACTCGCCAGAAGACACGTGCTGGTGATAAACCGAGGGTGGCAGCGGCTTGAAGATAGACTCGATCGACATTTTCCAAGGCAGCTTTTGTGGTTTTAACCATGAGCGGTAGTGCAACGATCGCAGCGGCGATCGCGGCTCCCATCCAGGAAAACACCAAGGTTTGACCCGTGAATTGGTAAATCATGCGGCCAATGAGACCGTTTTTGCCAAGTAATATCAGCAAAAAAAAGCCCACGGCAACGGGCGGTAACACCAGCGGCAACATGACGATCGCCTCCAGCCAGCGTCGCCCCAGAAAATGATACCGCGCCAAAATATACCCCACCCCGCCACCGATCGGTATCACAAACACCATGGCTCCGCTCGCCACCTTCAAGGACAGGCCAACAGCATAGGCTAAATCGAGATTGAACATTTTTGAATGGGAATCGATATTCTCGAATTCTACGTTTCACCTTCGCTAAAGTAGGGATGGACGATCCTCGGTGAAATGAGTTCAGGTCAGATCAAGCACCGAACCTCCGCATGAAATTGGTAAACCCGACAAAATCTAAGCCAGTAATAGGCGTTTGAGTATGCAGATCGAAGATGTCGAGCTACGAGATGTATTTCAGATTGCCAGTATTGATGAACTTGGGGGGATGCGTGATGGTTTGAAATATCTCGCTGAGTCGGGCGAGCTTGAAGGTTCACCGATCGAACTCATGTTACGCAAAGCCCATTCGATGAAGGGCAGTGCGGGAATGTTGGGGTTGAAAGATATCGCGACTCTGGCGCGTCAGTGGGAAGAGTTGGTGAAGCAAATTGTGGCTGGTAAGGTGGCAATTTCGGAGCCTGTGATTATGACCCTTGAAGAGGGGTTAGATGCGATCGAGATGCTAGTCGATGAGGCGATTACTGGCAATCCCTCGGGCGTTCAGACATTTTATATCTTGGCGCATTTGATGAACCCTGAGCGGGTGACAGTGTCGCCAATACCAGACATCGAATCGAATATCGAATCCCATGTCGAACTAGAGACGGAACCCGGGTCGGGCGCGTCCGATCCGAACTTCGTGCCATCGGAGACCGTGATCGCGGATCGTGCCACCCCGAATAGCTCGACTCCAAATAGCTTGATCGACCCGGCGATCGAACCAACCTCCAAGCCAGCGCCCGATCCAAGCCAATCGCACGATCCAACACAAACGACATCCGCGCCGCAGGTACTTCACCCTCGATCGCTCCCCCAGATTGTTTCACAACAGGCGGCATTTATTGACGATGAAGAACTGCGCGATACGTTTCGGATGGCCAGTGCTGACCATTTGGAAAGTCTCGATAGTGGATTGCTGTATCTCGAACAAAATCCGCAGATCGCGATCGGCTGGATGCGGTGCTGCGCGAGATTCACAGCATTAAAGGAGATTCCGGGATGTTGGGGGTAGAGGCGCTAGTTCCCCTTGCCCATGCCTGGGAGCAGCAGCTTATCCCGGTCAAAACGGGTCAGTTAGAACTGACCTCAGAACTCTGCGATCGCCTTGCCCTTGGCCTCGATCGCATTCGCGCCCTGGTGCGTCAGGCGACAGAAGGTACATCCACCGATTTTGACATTGCCACGGCGATCGCCGATCTCGAACAGCCTCACTCCCAAACCCAAAGAACGATCGCCGCACCACCGGAGGATCACCCCTCCGAAACCGGCTTAACTCCGGCGTCCCCGAGTCCCTGCGTTTCTCCTCACACCCCAGACCGTCCTCATCCTGACGCCTCCCCCACCCCATACATCAATCAAGGCGAAGTCACCCCGGTGCAAACCGATCTGGTGGAGGAAATGACCCGCCAAGCACTAGGACGATCGAATCATCAGGATGGCAACTACCACATCGATACAATTCGCGTTGCGACGAGTCATCTGGATGCATTGATGACCCAGGCGGGCGAGCTGACCGTTGCGAAAAGTCGGATCGCTCACCGGATGATGGAAGTCGAAGCGATCGCGGCTCAGTGCGAACGTCTGAACCGTGGAGCGTTTGGCAATCGGTTCGCGTGGGATGCGTTGCGTAACCTCAAACTCAGCAAAGAGGAAGAAAACGTCTTTCAGAAAATCCAGGCTTATCATCAAACCCTCGAACAGCATCTCGAAGAACTCACCGCTGAAGTTGAACGCCTGCAACTGGCGATTAGTGAAGATACAGCTCGCCTTGAAACGGTCGCAGCCAATCTAGAGGAGGGTATTCAAACCCTGCGGTTGCTGCCACTCTCAACCATTTTCAACCTGTACCCGCGCATGGTACGCGACCTCGCTCGGAGTCAGGAAAAGCAGATTAATTTCATCATCGAAGGGGAAGACACCCTGGCGGATAAGCGCGTACTGGAGGAGATGAAAGATCCGCTGATGCACATCATTCGCAATGCGATCGATCATGGCATCGAATCTCCGGAAGAGCGACAACGGCAGGGAAAATCACCCGAGGCAACCTTGATTTTACGTGGCTATCAGTCGGCCAATAGCATCGCGATCGAGGTGAGCGACGATGGACGCGGTCTGGATCTGAAAAAAATTGAACAAACGGCGATCAAGCACAATATTTGTCGAGCTGAAGAGTTGGCGAGCATGACACCGGCACAAATCCAGTCGCTGATTTTTATGCCGGGATTTTCGACCCGATCGTTTGTCACGGAGGTCTCTGGGCGCGGGGTCGGTCTCGATGTGGTACGTGCCAATGTCGAACGCCTCAAGGGAAATATTACGATCAACTCCGAGCGCGGTCGTGGCTGCACGATGCATATCGAACTCGGCAGTATGCTCTCGACGACCCATGTATTACTCACGGAAATCAACCACACACCCTATGCGGTTCCCGTCGAATACGTGCGCAGCACCACCACGATCGAACCGAGCGATATTTTCCTGATGGAAAACCGCGAGACGATTTTGGTGGATAACTTACCGATTTCGCTCGCCCATCTCAGCGATCTTCTACAACTGCCTAACGCGGTCACCCTCGACGATCACAAATACCTATCCTGCATTATTCTCAGCGTCGATGGTGAATCCCTGGCGATCGTCGTTGATCGACTCATTGACCAACAAGATGCATTGCTCAAGCCCCAAAGCCAACTGCTTCAACGAGTTCGGAATGTGTCAGGCGCGACGATTCTCGGGACGGGCGAAATTTGTATGGTGCTGCACCCACCCGATCTGGTTGAGTCGATACGCGGGACGGTGAAAGCGGCATCCTTTGCGCCAGCCGCTCCCAGTGACATTAAGCAGCGAATTCTGCTGGCAGAAGACTCGATCGCCACACGCACCCAGGAAAAACGCATTCTCGAAGCCGCAGGCTACGAGGTTGTCCCTGCCGTTGATGGTCTCGATGCCTTTAACAAACTACGCGGCGAACCGTTCGATGCGATCGTCTCCGATGTCCAAATGCCAAACCTGGACGGTCTACAGCTCACCGCTCGCATCCGCCAAAACAGCCGCTACGCTGAATTACCAATTATCCTGGTAACCTCCCTGGTGACCGATGAAGACCGCCGCCGAGGAGCCGATGCGGGAGCCAATGCCTACATCACGAAAAGCAGCTTCAATCAAGATGTCCTCATTGAAACCCTGCGTCGCCTCATCTAAAATCCAACGAAAAATCCAACAAAGATAGACAGAGTCAGGATATGTGAATTTTTTCGTCAGTTTTGTGATCATTTTTTTTGGCTCTGTCACGATAGGCGATGCTGCCCGCGATCGCCAACCCTCGCAGAATTCGCCCCTCAGATCCTTCACGATCAACAATTTTTCTGCCGTTCAGGCATTCACCCCCCATCAATCTCATCTTTGTCGGCGGTTTTGTTAGCGGTACAGCTCGGAAGTTATACCCAAACCTCCCGCCCCTCTCCGGCTCTCCGTCACCCAATCCGGTGACCCGACTCGTTGCATCTCATCCGAGGATTTTTGCTTTGACCATCCGCGTTCTGCTTGTTGAAGATGCACCGGTTGTTTTGCTGGTTCTGAAGCGCATGTTGGCCAATGCTGACGGCATTGACGTCATCGGAACAGCGAGCAACGGCAAAGAAGCGCTGGATCTGATTCCCCGGCTGAATCCAGATGTCATTTGTACGGATCTGCACATGCCAGAGATGGACGGTTGGGCGTTGACCCGTGAGGTAATGCAACGTTTTCCACGCCCAATTCTGGTGTTAAGTGCATCGGTGCAGGCCAGCGATACGGAAAATGTGCTTAGGGTTTTGGATGCTGGAGCTGTGGATGTCTTGGCAAAGCCGGTTGGTGGTGTTACGGCTGATCGCGAAATTCTAGAGCGTGAGCTGTTAGAGAAGATCCGAATTTTATCGGGTGTTGTTGTCTTTTCGCGTCACGGTTCGCCGGTACGTACACGGTCGGCATCGTCGTCTGCCTCCACGCCTCTTACCGATCCGACGCGTCATCCCCCGTCGTCTCCAACTCTTCTAACCCGTACAGCTCCAAACCCATCCAACACAGCCGGACGCCCAGCAACTAACTCGCCGCAAATCCGATCGATTTCTCCTAGCACGGTGTCGCCGGAACTGACGAGGAAGACACCTGCAATACCGATATCTCAGCGACCCCCTAGCCGGATTTTAGCGATCGGTGCTTCCACCGGTGGCCCTCAAGCTTTGAGTACGATTTTAGCGGCACTGCCAGCGAATTTTCCGATTCCAATCCTTTGCACCCAACACATTAGTCAAGGGTTTCTGGGTGGCTTAGTGCGCTGGCTTAATGCCGATTGTGCGGTTACGGTGCAAATTGCCCAAGCGGGTGAACGAGCACAGAATGGTCATGTTTACTTTGCACCCGAGACGGCACATTTAACGATTGATCGGTCTGGAATTTTGCGGTGTTTGCGAGGGGATTTGCGGGATGGTCATTGTCCATCGGTGACAGCCCTCTTTGAATCCGTTGCTCAGTCCTTTGGTCAGCGTGCGACGGGGGTTTTGCTCACTGGCATGGGGCGTGA
Organism: Coleofasciculaceae cyanobacterium RL_1_1; assembly: GCA_012033105.1. GTDB lineage: Bacteria > Cyanobacteriota > Cyanobacteriia > Cyanobacteriales > Geitlerinemataceae > RDYZ01. The sequence continues at coordinate 5,903 of JAAUPN010000102.1, read as the reverse complement.
TGGTGCAGCCGGTTTATTAGCGATGGCGCATCAGGGAGCCATGACGATCGCCCAGGATGAAAGCTCTTGCGTGGTGTTTGGAATGCCAAAAGAGGCGATCGCCCTTGAGGCAGCACAGCACATTCTCCCGCTCCATCAAATTGCGGCAACGGTCATGCAACAGGTTTCCGCAACGGCGTAAGTGGCGATCGTTCTCATGATCTATAGCAGAAGCCGATTAGATTAGGACACTCTTGTCTAAGTTGAAAACCGCACTATTTGCTTCGCAAAGGCTACGCCAACGACTCCGCTCAGTGCTCTCAGCTTTTTTGATACGTCCTAAGCAAATCGTTTTTTGCTATAGAAGCCTACGCTACGGTGGGGGATCGGGTAGATCCGTCGCAGTCGTCTAGAGAATTGGACTTTTTACGTGTCGCCCAGGGTTTGTTTGAGCGTTTCGATAAAATTGGGATAGGAAATAGAAGCCGACTCGGCGCGGTGGATTGTCGTTGTGCCGGTGGCACGGAGCGCGGCGATCGCCAAGCTCATGGCAATCCGGTGGTCATCGTGGCTATCGGTTTCCACGCCCGTCAGCGTTGCACCGCCAACGATATCCATCCCATCCGGATATTCCGTCACCGTCGCTCCCATCGCCTGTAATTGCGCGGCCATGACTGCAAGCCGATCGCTTTCCTTCACTCGTAATTCTGCCGCGTCGCGAATCTTGGTGGTTCCCTTCGCAAATAACGCCGCCACCGCCAAAATGGGAATCTCGTCGATCGCCCGTGGGATAATCTCGCCGCTCAGTTCGCAAGCACTAAGCTGGCTGTAACACACCCGCAGATCCGCCACCGGCTCGCCCGCCACCTCACGTTTATTTTCAAGCGTGATGTCCGCATTCATTAACGTCAGCGCATCCAAAACCCCGGTTCGTGTGGGGTTAATCCCGACATTCTCGATCGTCAAATCCGATCCCGGCACGATCGCTGCTGCCACCAGCCAAAACGCCGCCGAACTGATATCACCGGGAACGATCACATGCTGGCCGCGCAGCGTCGCCCCACCGGTAATCGTGACACCATTCGTCTCCGGGTCAAGGTCGATTTGAGCGCCAAAGGCGGACAACATGCGCTCACTGTGGTCGCGAGATTTTGCCGGTTCGGTGACGGTGGTTTGTCCGTCGGTGTGCAGTCCAGCGAGAAGAATGCAGGATTTGACCTGAGCCGAGGCGATCGGCGAGTCGTAGCGGGCGGCGCTCAAAGCCTGACCCCGCACCGCGAGGGGTGCGAGTTTATCGCCATCCCGTCCCCAAATTGTTGCGCCCATCGCCCGCAACGGGTTAATGACCCGCGACATCGGACGCGATCGGAGTGAACCGTCACCCGTCACCGTAAAAAATTTGTCGGGCTGCGAAGCGAGCAACCCCAGCATGAGCCGCATCGTTGTTCCGGAATTTCCCGCATCAAGCACATTCGCGGGTTCTTGCAGCCCTGTTTCACCCAAACCACGCACCGTCACCCGATCAGTGTTTAGCTCCGAAATCTCTGCGCCCATCGCTCGAAAACAGGCCGCAGTACTGCGCGGATCTTCGCCCAACAGCAAGCCTTCGATCGTGGTTTCCCCGGCGGCGATCGCCCCCAACATCAAAGCACGATGGGAGATGGATTTATCACCCGGAATCCGAATACGTCCCTGAAGGGCAATGTCAGAGGTCGGTGGTGTAATGCATAAATCTTGATGGTTCTGCGTCGAGGTGACTGTTACGATTGAAGGATGCATATTTTGAGATTAAAAACGTTGCAAAGGGAGAAAAACACAGTTGAACTTTGTTTTTCATTCGGTCTTTTTTCAAACAGAGTTAGCGATCAGTCAGGATCGTACAGATTGACCTCGATTAGACGTTCGCCATGAACCACGGCAAAACCTCAGAATACCCAACCCAAATCGCGCAATTATCTTACCGTTTGGCGATCGCCTGACCACTGTTCCGAAATTCAAGCTTAGGCATTCTAAAGCGTCGTCGAAGCCTTGCGGTGTCTTTCTCTCCAGTCTCCGAAAGATCAACGTGATCCCGCTGCTTTCAGCCCCAGTCGATTCCACCAATGCTTGTCCCGCCTGTTGCCGCAGATGGCCTGTGCGCTTAACCGTTCACCTGCGAAACCGCCCCCTCACTCCGTCATTCAATCGCATTCCACCCACCGTATTTCACCTCCCCCATCTCTTCGCACTATGTTGACACACCGTCGGCTACCCGCCAGTCTGTCTGTGGTTGCTCTTGATCTGCCCGTCCGTTCAGCATTCGAGACGATCGTTACGTTATATCAGCGTGCTCCCCAACGTTTTCACGTCTTGATCGATGTCCCGAACTCCACCTTCGATTCTCCAGGTGTTGCAGCGACACCAGCTTACCCCGCTGGCAGCACTGATCAATCGCCCAAGTCCGTGCGATCGCCATCTCCAGCGATCGAAGCTCAAAGCCGCTTACTGTGGCTAGAGATCAGCCCCAATCGCGCGATTTTCACCTCTCAAAGTAAGACCGGCCTGAGCTATCGCCACACGTGGGAACAGGGAACCTACGGCATTAGTCGTTACTGGTTAAACCATCCCACCTCGGTCAATCCACAGGAGACAGCGAATTCAGATCGGATGCGCTTGCGTAACTTTACGCGCAGTCTCGATCTCACCGGGCACGATTATCCTGAGCATCTCCGACTGGAATACGAACTCTGGTCGCAACAACTCAAATTGGGAACCTATGTGCTCGACCTCGATATTCGGATTTAGTGGATCTTGAAGCGTGAATCACAGAATGGATTCTCTCCTCTTCTGCTCCCATCACCCGCGATCGGTTCATAACTTAAGACTCAATTCAGGCTCCGTATTCTCGAAAGTGCGGGATCAGCGGTTGTTTCCCTGGGAAAATACGGCTCTCACTACCCACAGAATGGCTTGCAATCCATTAGTATTAGTGGTGTAGCAGATACAAAAATTCACAGTCTTCACAGTTACTGATCCCAAGAGGAATGTATCGACCTCACCGTTAGCATCAAGGAGCAACGCTCGATCGTGATCGCTCCGTCCTCCTCGAACCGTCTTCCTTAACACACGAATCTCAATGTTCGAACAGTTTACCGATAAGGCCATTCGCGTTGTCATGCTCGCCCAGGAGGAATCTCGCCGCCTTGGTCACAATATGGTGGGAACCGAGCAACTGCTGCTCGGCCTACTCGGCGAGGGACGGAATGTCGCCGCGAAAGTCCTCGAAAAATTTGGGGTCACCCGTGATGATGCACGCGAAGAGGTCGAGCAAATTGTCGGTCGAGGTTCGGGCTTGACATCACCGGAAATTCCGTTTACCCCCAAAGCCAAGCGTGTGCTGGAAAATGCGGTGGAAGAGTCGCGCCAGCTTGGTAATAATTACATCGCGCCGGAGCATATTTTGCTGGGTCTGACGCGCGATGAAAATGGTGTGGCCGTCACGGTTCTGGAAAATCTTGGCGTCGATCGCAGCGAGCTACGGACGCAGGTGATGCGCGAGCTTGGAGAAATGGCAGCTTCGAGTGCCAGTGGCGGATCGCGGCGCGATCGTGGCAAAGATCGCGGCGACACCAAAACCTCGACCATTGATGAATTTGGTACGAATTGGACGCAGGCGGCGATCGACGGCAAGCTTGATCCCGTGGTGGGTCGTGCGACGGAAACGGAACGTGTGATTCAGATCCTGGGACGGCGGACGAAAAATAATCCAATCTTGATCGGTGAGCCGGGGATCGGTAAAACGGCGATCGCGGAAGGACTCGCCCAGCGCATCGCCCAGCAGGATGTTCCCGAAGCACTGCTCGACAAGCAAGTGATTAGTTTGGAGATGGGTACGCTGGTTGCGGGTACGCGCTACCGTGGCGAGTTTGAAGAGCGCCTGAAAAATATTCTGTCGGAAGTGAAAGCCGCTGGAAATATCATCCTAGCGATCGATGAAATCCATACCCTAGCGGGAGCTGGTGGCATTGAAGGTGGACTGGATGCCGCGAACTTGATGAAACCAGCGCTGGCTCGCGGCGAAATTCAGTGCATCGGTGCAACGACCCTGGATGAGTTCCGCAAGTACATCGAAAAAGATGCGGCTCTCGAACGCCGGTTCCAACCGGTGATGGTGGGCGAACCCAGTGTGGAAGAGACGATCGAGATCCTGACCGGTTTACGCGATCGCTACGAACAGCACCACCAACTGATCATTTCAGATGAAGCGCTCGAAGCTGCCGCCTCACTAGCCGATCGCTACATTAATGATCGATTCCTGCCCGATAAAGCGATCGACCTGATCGATGAAGCCGGATCGCGCGTCCACATCGATCACTACAGCAATTTCCCGGCGAGCCGAGAACTCAAACAAGAGTTAAAGCAGGTCATTAAGGACAAAGAGCAAGCCGTTGAAGCACAAGACTTCAAACAGGCAGCAGAGCTACGCAACCAAGAAGACGAACTGCGGAAGAAAATCGAGGCGGGAGCCGAAGGGGTTGACCCGAGCGCGATCGCCAAGCCGACGGTTACCGAAGAGCATATCGCCACGATCGTCGCAAGCTGGACAGGCGTTCCGGTTAATAAGATCAGCGAAACCGAATCCGAGAAGCTACTCCACATCGAAGATACGCTACACCAGCGCATCATCGGTCAAGAAGATGCCGTGCGTGCGGTCTCCAAAGCCGTGCGTCGCGCTCGTGTCGTCTCAAAAATCCCAACCGTCCGATCGCCAGCTTCATCTTTTCCGGCCCTACCGGCGTCGGTAAAACAGAACTCACGAAAGCCCTCGCTGGTTACTTCTTCGGTTCTGAAGAGTCGATGATTCGCATCGATATGTCGGAGTACATGGAGCGTTACTCGGTCTCAAAATTAATCGGATCTCCGCCGGGATATGTGGGCTATGACGAAGGCGGCCAACTGACGGAAGCTGTGCGCCGCAAACCCTACTCCGTTGTGCTGTTCGACGAAATTGAAAAAGCACACCCGGATGTTTTCAATCTGTTGCTGCAAATCCTCGAAGATGGACGCCTCAGCGATACCAAAGGCCGGGTTGTCGATTTTAAAAATACGCTGATTGTTTTGACCTCCAATCTTGGGGCGCGGGCGATCGAAAAAGGTGGCGGCGGTTTGGGCTTTGAGTTCGACACCGATCGCGAAGACGCTCAGTACAACCGCATTCGTAACCTGGTCAACGAAGAGCTAAAACAGTTCTTCCGTCCGGAATTTCTCAACCGTCTCGACGACATCATCGTCTTCCAGCAGCTCAAACGCGACGAAGTTCAACAGATCGCCGAGATCCTCCTGAAGGAAGTCGAAACACGACTTGCAGACCGGAAAGTGACCCTCGAAATGACCGATCGCTTCAAAGAGCGGGTTGTTGTGGATGGATTCGATCCGGCCTACGGTGCGCGTCCATTACGTCGGGCGATCTCGCGTTTACTGGAAGATGCTTTGGCAGAAGCGTTGCTGTCCGGTCGCATTGATGATGGGGATACGGCGACGGTGGATCTCGATGAAGATGGCAACGTGACGATCGTGCCAGGTTCACTTTCCGGTTCAACCGTGCCGGAACTGGCAGCCGTGGGTTAGTCGCTCACCGCTAACCCTGCGTTAACGAAGTTCACCGATTTCATGAAAAAGTCACTGCAATTTTCTGTAGTGACTTTTTCAAGTGTTGAATTGAAATCCTTATGATGTCAACGAATTGTTGACATCATAGGGTTGATTAACGTGAAGTTTGCGACCATTGCTTGTTGACATCCTCACCGAGCTAAAGCCACAGTGATTCCCAAACCTCGCGATCTGGGTTTCTGCTTCATCGCACCCGCCTCTACCCTCAAGGAGTTTATGGTCTTACGGTCGCTCCACAGACTAACCCCGTGTGTCCCACGGTTTGACTGAATTCG
>JAAUPN010000289.1 GCA_012033105.1 Coleofasciculaceae cyanobacterium RL_1_1 | reverse complement strand
GCTGCTACGAAGGCGATGATGTAGCAGATGGTCGCGGTGAGTAGCGTAGGAATCATCAGTGTTCCGAACCAACCGACGTAAAGGCGGTTGTTGGTGCTGGTGACCCATTCGCAGAAGCGCGACCACAGAGACGCGGATTCGCGCTGCTGTAGTGTAGTCGTCATCTTGATTATTGCGTTTTAATGGTTCTAGCGTTGGCCGATTGGCCTTCGCTGTATTAAACATACGCCAAATATTGCGTCTTGTAAAGTGTTTGACGTCAAGTGTAGGTTTTGGGCTTGATAATTACGGCTCGAACCCTTGCTAGTTAAGGGTTTTGGAATTCTGAGAGAACTCTTGCTTTATGTAAGCTTTTCAGGTGTGACACTCTCATGATGGGTTGAGTTTGATGAAGATTACGATCGGATCAACACCTCCAATTCACCTTGCTAGGGTAGTTAGGGGCTGTATCAATCAAGTTGTTAGCACGAATTCAGTCTGGGTCACAGCCCCTATTTTTGTACTGGCTCGGGCGTTCAACAGCTTGCCGGATCAAGGTTCTACGATGAATCAATCAGAGACACCCCCTAGGGTTGGCTTAAAAACGCGAGCCTTAACCAGGAGGCCACTGCATCGAACGACCTCCCAGAATGTGGATGTGCAAATGATCGACGGTTTGCCCGCCATCGTCGCCGTTGTTCATGACGATGCGATAGCCGGTATCAGCAAGACCCAGGTCACGGGCGACGATCGCCACGGTCGCCAGAAGGTGACCGAGGAGGGGTGTATCTTCGGGGGTGGACTCGGATAAGCGTGGGATCAGTTGCTTGGGGATGACCAGGACGTGGGTTGGGGCTTGGGGGGCAACATCGCGGAAAGCTAGGCAGAGATCGTCCTCATAAACGATATCTGCGGGAATTTCACGGCGGATGATTTTGGCAAAAATGGTGTCAGGCATAAAGGGTTGAGCCGTTGCTTGGGCTGAAAAGTTGAGAATTGGGTCAAGAATCGGGCAGATGGTTAAGCAATACCGGTTTGACAATGTCTGAACGTGTTTCAATGCCAGGTTTGCACTCAATTCGCGGATATTACCTGGTACATTAACAAGCGTTAACAAACTGTCATTACCCTCGTATGCATATCGCTTGGTTGGGAAAAAAATCTCCCTTCTGCGGCAACGTCACCTACAGCCGCGAGATTACCAACGCGCTGACTGATCGAGGGTATGACGTTAGTTTTTTTCATTTTTCTCATGAGGCGACCCCAGACGGCTGGATCTCATCGGATCAGGTGAATTCAGCCGCAATTGGTAAGCATGGTGCTGGCGGGATGCCTAGTGCAGCGGTGTCTGGCTTGTCGGTGTCGGGTGCATCGCCGTCCGCTGCATCGTCTAAGCGCTGCGATGTCTCTCTGCCCTGCTTACACAAATCAACGCTGTACACGATTCCGACGTTGAAGTCGCGCAAGGTGCTGACGGAAGCCCTACGCCAGCTTAAGCCAGATGTGGTTCATGCGTCGCTGGCGCTGTCGCCGATCGATTTTGTGTTGCCGGATATTTGTAACGAGTTGGGTTTACCGGTCGTGGCAACCTTTCACCCGCCGTTCGATCGCCGTCGCTGGAATATCACCTCGAATACGCAGCATTTCGCCTATCAGCTCTATGCATCAGGTCTGGCGAAATATGACAGAACGATCGTCTTTTCGCAGATTCAGCGTGATTTATTGGTGCGGCTGGGTGTACCGCCTGATCGGGTGGCGGTGATTCCCAATGGTGTCGATTCTCAGAAGTATTCGCCAGGTTCGTCGGATTTGAAGCTACGGGTTAGGGCAGAGCGTGTCTTTGTGTATCAGGGACGGATTGCGATCGAGAAAAATGTGGAGTCGCTACTGAAGGCGTGGAAGTTGTCCAACATGGGGGACAAGTGCCGCTTGTTGATCGTTGGGGATGGGACGTTGACAGATTCGCTGCGATCGAGTGCAGACGAGGCACATGGTATCCAATGGCTGGGCTACATTGCGGATGAACAACGTCGAATCGAGATTTTGCGCGGTGCGGATGTGTTTATCTTGCCGTCGTTTGTTGAGGGGCTATCGCTGTCGTTGCTCGAGGCGATGTCCTGTGGGGTGGCCTGTGTGGCGACGGACGTGGGGGCGGATGGTGAAGCGCTGGAAGGGGCGGGAATTGTGCTCGATCCGCAGCGAGTAACGACGGAGTTGCAGACCTTACTGCCGCTCTTGCGTGATCATCCAGAAATGGCGGGGATTTTGGGCTACAAGGCTCGCCAGCGTGTGCTGGAGCGCTATCGCTTGGATGGTAACGTCAGCCAGCTTGAGACGCTGTATGCCCGCCTGCTCAACCTGGAGCCGGAGTGCAGCGAACCGACGCAGGCATTGGTCAAGCCCTCGATCGAACTGTAAAGTTTTTGTAACAAAGGCGTTAGACTTTTTAAGTTAGCTTGAACGCCTTTCTGTCTCTGACAGAGCTGAGGTTCCGGATGCCTGCTGAGTACGGAATGATCGCTAGATTCTATGACCTTATGACCATGAAAATGAGCGGTTGGGAAGCCTTCCAAACTTGGATTTATGACCTCGGACAGTGGGCGAATGATCTCGTTGGCGATCAACTGGCGCATCTCAGTCCGCTGAGTTTTGGGATTGTCCTGGCGGCAGGATTGCTTACGAGTTTGACCCCCTGTATGTTGTCGATGTTGCCGATCGCGGTGGGTTATATCAGTGGCTACGAGTCCGAAAGCCGCACGGGTGCGTTTCTACAATCGCTGTGGTTTGCCTTGGGGTTGGCGACGACGCTGGCGGGCTTGGGGGTGGTGGCGGCGCTGTTTGGCCGGGTCTATGGCCAGATTGGGATCGGTTTGCCGATCGTGGTGAGTGCGATCGCCATTCTCATGGGGCTGAATTTGCTCGAAGTGATTCCGTTGCAGTTGCCCAATTTGGGCGGCACAGATTGGATTGCCAAATCCTGGCCGCATAGTGTGCGATCGTATCTACTCGGCCTCACGTTTGGCCTGGTGGCATCTCCCTGTAGCACGCCCGTTTTGGCAACGCTGCTCGCCTGGATTTCCAGCACGGGCGATCCGGTGTTGGGTAGTGGTCTGCTGTTGGCCTACGCGATCGGCTATGTGTTGCCGCTGGTGGTGGCTGGAACATTTGCGGCGGCGATCGAGCAGTTTTTAGCCCTGCGTCAGTGGTCGGGCTGGATTACCCCGGTCAGTGGCGCGTTGCTGATTGGGTTTGGGGTGTTTTCGTTAGTGTCACGGTTATCGCCCGTGATTTGAGCGTGACCCCTCGCTAGGATTTGTCCAACAGGGTGGCAAACCGATCGGTCTGCTCCACCAACGCCGATCGAATTCCTGGCTCACTGGCCGAGTGTCCCGCATCGGGTACGATGATCAACTCCGCTTCCGGCCACGCTCGATGGAGATCCCAGGCCGACTGCATCGGACACACCACGTCGTAACGTCCCTGAACGATCACCCCCGGAATTCCGGCAAGCTGGGTGGCATTGGCTAAAATCCAGTCATCGCGATCGAAAAAGCCCCCATTGACGAAGTAGTGACACTCAATCCGTGCGAACGCCTCGGCAAACCGATCGCGCCCAAAATTTTCCTTTGCCCGTGGATCAACCAGCAGCTTACTCGTCGAACCTTCCCAAATCGACCACGCTCGCGCTGCGGTTAGACGAACCTCCGGATCATCACTGGTCAGACGTTTGTAATACGCCGCCATTAAATCACCCCGCTCGTCTATGGGAATTGGGGCAAGATAATCCTCCCAAGCATCGGGATAGATTCGACTTGCGCCGGATTGATAAAACCAGGCCAATTCCTGACGCCGCAGCATAAAAATCCCGCGTAGGATTAGGCTGAGGCAGCGATCGGGATGCATGATCGCATAGCTCAACGCCAGCGTACTGCCCCAACTACCGCCAAACACCGCCCAGCGATCGATCCCTAATGTCTGGCGCAGGGTTTCGATATCTTCGATCAGCGTCCAAGTGGTGTTATCGCGCAATTCCGCATGGGGGGTGCTGCGTCCGCAACCCCGCTGATCGAAGAGGGTGATACACCAGTGGTCGGGATTAAAGTATTGACGATAAAAAGCCGGACAGCCGCCACCGGGACCACCGTGCAGAAACACCACCGGAATTCCCTCCGGGTTGCCGCATTGCTCGTAGTACAGTTCGTGCAGATCGCTAACACGCAAGCGTCCGGTGTTGAAGGGTTCGATCAGTGGATACAGGGTACGCATGATGGTTCAACCGTGCAAGACAACGAAACTAACAAAACAATGACAAAACGGGATTGTGATCTGCTTGAGGCCGGTGTCACTCCAGACGCCAAACAGCTCAGAACTCAGGCGCGACGCGGCTTGAGAAAGTCATTATGCGGCGCATCTAACACCGCACGAGCTTTACGAACTTTACGAACCCGTCGCGATCGCCCCGCCTTGGCCGGACGTAACCGGCGTTCTAGTTCCGCAATCCCC
>JAAUPN010000288.1 GCA_012033105.1 Coleofasciculaceae cyanobacterium RL_1_1 | reverse complement strand
CGCGATCGACGCGGACTCCCTCTCCTCTGTCTCCACCCCGATCTCGGCTCAGTCCAGCGCCCCCCCCAAGACTGGCAACGCCTATCAACCCTGACGGATCATGGCGATTGGGTTAGCGATCTCGCGATCAACCCCACGGGCGAGATGTTGATTAGTGCTAGCTTCGATCGCACGATCCAGCTCTGGGATCTCCAAAGCGGTGAATCGCTGAATATTCTGTCGGAGCATAGTAGCCCGGTCTGTGCGATCGCCCTCAGCCGTAGTCAAGGCTGGCTGGTGAGCGGCAGTTGGGATCGAACGATCAAAATTTGGGATCTCGATACCCAGGCGCTTTTGGAAACCTTGGTGGATGATTCAGGCGTTGCGGGATCGGTGCGATCGCTGGCCGTTAGCCCGAATGGCCGCTTGATCGCTAGCGGTTGGTTTGATCGGACGATCGCCATTTGGGATGTACGCATCACGCCCAAACGTCGCAAAGTGTCCGTCAGTGCCTGCGGGTCACAACTGGCTCACAATGGCCGTGTGGACGCGATCGCCTTTGATCCCACTGGCAAATGGCTCGCCAGCGCCAGCGCTGACGGTACGGTCAACTCTGGTCAGTCGATGGCAATACGGGCGTGTTGGAATTGGTGAACACGCTAGCGGATAGTGCAGACCCGATTAACGCGGTAACCTTTAGCCGCGACGGGACGATGGTAATCGAAGCCAATCGCGATCGTACGATTCGCCTCTGGGATGTGGAAACCGGCGAGCGGCTCCATAAGCTAACGGGTCATAACAGTTCAGTGACAGCCCTGGCGGCACACCCAGATGGTGAAACACTGATTAGTGGCAGTTCTGATGGCACGGTGCGGCTGTGGCATATCCCGACGGGACAGGCGATCGCGACGCTCTCGGGCAGTCGGGATGCGGTGATGTCGGTCGCGGTGAGTGATGACGGGCGCGTGTTGGTGAGTGGTAGTGCGGATGGTTCGATCGATGTGTGGCGACGGTGGGGGATGGCGGAGTTGCCGGTGTCGTGATGCTGGAGTGATGATTGTTGCGGGCGATTTTAGGTCGATCTCAGGATGATGGCGGGGTCATCGTAAAGCGATCGCGGATCAACTTCGGGGCGATCGCGGGGTGATGATTACGATCCCCCGTCCAGTCCACTGTTAATCTAGTACAGACAAATTCACCGTTTTATAACTTTTATATCTGCGCATTTTGACGCGGTTTTAGATCTCGGCATGGTCAAGCGTTTTCTCCAATCTCTGTTCGTTTCCCTCTCCGGTCTACGGGTGGCTCTCACCCTCGCACTGTCGATCGGTCTACTCTGGCTTTCAACCAGTAGCCCCGTCGCAGCCAGTGCCGCCAATGACGATTTTGATGGCAACATCTTCGCGCTCTACGCCGGAAACGGATCGCTCGTGCCGCCCAAACAGACGATCGCCGAGTCGATCGCCCAGGGTCGCCCGTCGCTGCTCGTGCTCTACCTCGAAGACAGTATGGATTGCAAGCTTTTCGCCTCGAAGGTATCGCGTTTGCAGGGCTTCTATGGTCGCTACACCAGTATTATTCCCATCAATATCGATAGCCTCCCGCTCGAAGGTAGTGGCGAACCCACCGATCCAGCGACCTACAATGATCAGCTTGTGCCGAAAACGGTTTTATTCGATCGCGAGGGCAATGTTGTCCTCAACGTGACCGGTAACGTTCCGTTTGAGACGATCGATGATAAATTCCGCGAAGTCTTTAATCTGTTGCCACGCGACGAATCGGAAGAGCTTGTTCTACGCGAACCGCTCAACGAAATCAATACCGAGCTGTCTCAATAGTCATAGTCGTAGTGGCGCGACTCACCTAAAAGTGTTACATCGTTTCTGCGCTCTGCGTGGGAACGATAAAGTTGGTGTGTATCTTTTCAGAGATGTCGCGCCACTACACAACTTCCCTCACTCATCCATCCCTAGCCATTCATGACTGCTCCCACTTCCCCGATTCCCGTCGTTGTTAACGGTGCTGCTGGCAAAATGGGCCGCGAAACCGTCAAGGCGATCGCAGCGGCTGATGACATGATGCTCGTCGGCGCGATCGATGCCAATCCGGAACTACTCGGTCAAGATATCGGCGAGATCGCCGGATGTGGCCCGCTGGAAGTGCCGATCCTGGCCGACCTCCAAAGCACACTCGTCGTCGCCACCCAAGAACAGCAGCAAGGCGTGATGGTGGACTTCACCCATCCGAGCTGTGTTTACGAAAATGTCCGATCGGCGATCGCCTATGGTGTGCGTCCGGTGGTCGGGACGACCGGCCTGAGTGAAGCGCAGATCGCAGACCTCGCTGAATTTGCGGACAAGGCCAGCACCGGCTGTGCGATTATTCCCAACTTTGCGATCGGCGTGGTGTTGATGCAGCAAGCCGCGATTCAAGCGGCGCAGTATTTTGACCACGTGGAAATCATTGAGCTGCACCATGATCGCAAAGCGGATGCCCCGAGCGGCACGGCGATTAAAACGGCTCAGTTGATTGGTGAACTGGGCAAAACCTTTAACGAACCGAAAGTTGACGAAGAGGAAATTCTCGATCGCGCCCGTGGTGCGATCGGCGATAGCGCTATTCGCATCCACAGCATTCGCCTCCCCGGCCTCATCGCCCACCAAGAGGTCATCTTCGGCGCTCCCGGTCAGATCTACACCCTACGTCACGACACCAGCGATCGCGCTTGCTATATGCCCGGTGTCCTGCTCGCCGTCCGCAAAGTCACTGAACTCAAAAGCCTCGTCTACGGCCTGGAGAAACTGCTCTAGATGGATATTGTCGCCACCCTGACCGCTGCTTGCCCCGATCTCAAGCTACTCACCTGGGATGAACTCGGATCGGGTTCCGATCTGCTGCACCGTCTGACACAGAGCTGCTATCTCGGTGAGTATCCCAGCGCGATCGCCTATCCCCAAACTCAGGACGAACTCGCGAATGTAGCACGAGTCGCCCACGATCACGGCTGGCGCATTCTGCCCTTTGGCAACGGCAGCAAGCTGCACTGGGGCGGTCTTGTACGTGGCGTCGATCTGGCGATTTCGACGGCGGGACTCGATCGCGTGGTGGAATTTGCGGAGGGAGATTTAACGCTGACGGTGGAAGCAGGCGTGACGCTCTCGGCGATTAACGCGCTGATCGAACGTAAGGGTCAGCAATTGGCCGTTGATCCGACCCTGCCACAGCAGGCGACGATCGGCGGTGTCGTCGCGACGGCAGACACGGGCAGTTTACGGCAGCGTTACGGCGGTATCCGCGATCGGCTGATCGGTGTGCAGTTTGTCCGACACGATGGCGCGATCGCCAAAGCAGGCGGGCGCGTGGTTAAAAATGTCGCCGGGTATGACTTGATGAAACTGCTCACCGGCTCCTACGGAACCCTGGGCATCATCACCCAGCTCACCTTTCGGCTTTACCCGATCCCGTCGGCTTCTCAAACCTTGATGATCCACGGCCAACCCGACAACATCGACCGACTAGCCCGCGCGATCGCCGCCTCCTCTCTCACGCCTACCGCCTTCGATCTCGTCAGTCCTTCCCTAATGAAAGCGATGTATCTCGGTACGGGGATCGGTCTTGCATTACGCTTTCAAACCGTGACCGAAAGCATTACGGAACAGAGCGATCGCGTGATCCAGCTTGCCCAACAGTGCGGCGCGATCGCCACGGTCTACAGCGCCGAGGAAGCAACCGAATATTGGATGCAAAGCCGCGCCCGTGTTGACCAAAGCCCCCAGCCCAATGCCTGTAGCATCAAGTTTGGGACACGATCGACAGCGGTGATCGAGGCGATCCTGACGGCGGATCGCCTGTTCAAAGCGAACGCCGCCGCGATCATGCATTATCAAAGTGGACTTGGACGCGCCATGATTCGCCAGGATCAGGGCGGTAGTCGGATCGCCAAATGGCGTCAGTTTTGCGATGACAATGGCGGTTTTCTCAGTGTGCTAGGGGCACCGATCGCCCTCAAACAGGCGGCGATCGATCGAACCTTTGATCTGTGGGGCTATCGTGGCAACGCGCAATCGATCATGAACGATCTCGCCGATCAGTTTGACCCTGATCGGCGCTACAGTCCGGGACGCTACCTGGTGTAATCGCTCCCGGATCGGGTCGATCGCCACCAACCATCGATCTGATCGACCGAAGCAAGCCGATCATCCCGATCTTCCTACAGCCCCGCCAATTCAAACAAGCGCCGGTACGACTCCGCCACCTGCCGTGCCGGTCGTGTATTGATATCAAAGACAGTCGCTCCGAGACCCATCGCGTCCGCCAAAATTTGACGCTGGGGAATATCGGTTTCGAGAAAATACGCATCATCGCGATCGCGCAGCAACATCCGCGCCTTTTCCGCGAGTAACGTATTCGGCTGTGTCCGTACCAGAAACGTAAACGCCTTAAACTCCGGTTTGCCGATCGCCGGTAGCGCCGCGATTGGCTCAAACCGATAACGCGCACCCCGTGCCAGACGTACCGCCTCCAGCAGCTTCGGCGTCGCGCGTAAATCG
>JAAUPN010000287.1 GCA_012033105.1 Coleofasciculaceae cyanobacterium RL_1_1 | reverse complement strand
CTGCGCAATCTTACTGATATTCCCCAGGGGTTACGCGAACTGTACCGCGTCCTCAAGTCCGGCGCAACCGTGGCGATCCTGGATATGCATCGCCCTGCTTCCGACTGGATGCGATCGCTCCAAGATTGGTATCTCAATACCCTCGTCGTCCCGGCGGCCACGGAGTTTGGCTTGACCGACGAGTATGCCTACATCGCGCCCAGCCTCGATCGCTTTCCGACGGGTGATGAACAGGTGAAGCTTGCCCAGGCCGCTGGGTTCGATCGGGCGGTTCACTACCGGCTTATGGGCGGCATGATGGGCGTGTTGGTTGCGACAAAAGGCTGATCGGAGGAGAGAATGGGTAAACGAAAAGCGACCGGTAAGGGCGATCGGCTGGTGTACTCCGAGTTTGGTACGCCGGACAGTACGGAGGACGCGGCGATCGAGGATCGCCTCCCCGCCGAGCAAAAAATCATCGTGCAGGCATCGCGCAAAGGACGCGGCGGCAAAACCGTCACCGTTGCCGAGGGGTTTCAGCACGCACCCGCAACGCTCAAAGCTTTACTAAAGACGCTCAAAGCTCAGTGTGGCGCAGGGGGAGCGGTGAAGGAAATGACGATCGAAATTCAAGGTGACATGACGCGCAAAGTGGCGGATGTTCTCACCAGCTTGGGCTACAAGGTGAAAATTAGCGGCGGTTAGACACTCCTCAAGCTTGCATCAACGCATTCCCAAATGGCGGTTTGCATCGAACCGCATCCCCCTGAATGTTAAGAAGCTTTGAAAAATGATGCACTTTCGCGATCGCACCTTGACCATTTGGGGTCAAAAAAGTAACAATTGATACAGAAGAAAGAAGGCGTCAGTACAGAGCTGACCTAAAGTAAGTCATTGGTGTCTATATCTCTCATCAACCAAGATTTGGAATCTCGACTCAACCGCCTCGCTCACCCGTAAATTCTTTCAACTGATCGTCGTTACATTTTAAGGAAAGCATCGATATGACAACCCTTCGCTACCGTGGCATCCGCTATGAGAGCCCCGAATTTGACCTTGAAATGACCGAATCGGATATTCTGGCACGCTATCGCGGCACTGCTTATCAGGTTCGCCAGCCCAAGCACATGAATATTCCCCAGCCCACCATGCTGTGTAAGTATCGTGGCATCGCCTATCGTACGCTGGCCGATGGTTCGATCGCCCATGTACCGCCGACTTCAGACAACGCACTAACCCCAGTAGCCGTCAGCATGGCGCAAAACGAACTGCACCGCACCCACGTTCAAAATCTGTGTTCTCGCCTCAATGAGCGCCTCGCATCAGCCAAAGCTCATGGTGATGATCAGCTCGTGGCACTGCTCGAACGGGAAGGTCAAGATCTCGTTTGCACCCGTTAGTGTGCGCTCACACCTAAATCTGTTGTGCTTTTCTGTAACTGGCTGAATCTAAATACAGCTACCCTCAAGGCTGCATTGTGCGGCCTTTCTTTATTGGCGATTTTTAGGTGATTTCTAATACCAAATCCGGCTTGCCTTGCGGAGATATAGCAAAAAACGATTTGGTTAGGACACATAAAAAACTGAGAGTATACGTTTGCCCTGCGGTGGGGAATAATTATCAGCCTAGATAATTAGGTTCATTAAGATTAAAACAACTTTCGTGTTTCCAAAGCCAAAAACAATTCGTTACAATTAATACATAAATTAGATGTCGATCCATCGTGGCACTGCAATAGCGCGATCGATCGCAGCGGATTGCCAAGGAGGATTACGGATGATCGCCACCACGCCCGCGCCCACTGCACCGACGCAGCCCCGCCTCACGATTCAAGTCGAATCGATCGCCGAAAATACCACCACCATTCGTAGCCTCGACTGGGATCGCGATCGCTTCGATATCGAATTTGGTCTCCAAAACGGGACAACCTATAACTCGTACCTCATTCGCAGCGAGAAAACGGCTCTCGTCGATACGTCCCACGCCAAATTCCGTCAGCTTTACTTGGATACGCTGCGCGGTCAAGTTGATCCCACCACGATCGACTACATCATTATTAGCCACACGGAACCCGACCACAGTGGCCTCGTGAGTGATGTACTCGCCCTTGCACCCCAAGCAACGATCGTCGGCGCGAAAGTGGCGATCCAGTTCCTCGAAGGGTTTATTCACCAAGACTTTAAACGTCAAGTGGTGAAAAACGGCGATACCCTCGACCTCGGTAATGGTCACATCCTCGAATTTGTTAACGCGCCAAATCTGCACTGGCCGGACACCATTTTTAGCTACGATCGCCAAACCCAAACCCTCTACACTTGCGATGCGTTTGGGATGCACTACTGCTCCGATGTCACCTTCGACGAAATGATCGGCGATATCGAAGCGGACTACCGGTTTTATTACGAATGTCTGATGGCACCGAATGCGCGATCGGTGGTGTCGGCGATGAAACGCATGGAACAACTGGGCGAAATTACCACGATCGCCAACGGTCACGGCCCCCTATTGCGCCATAACCTGAACGAGCTGACCGGGCGTTATTGGAACTGGAGCAACGAACGCGCCGAGTCGGAAACCGTCGCCGCCGTGTTCTACACCTCTGGTTATGGCTATAGCGATCGCATCTCCCAGGCGATCGCCCACGGCATCACCAAAACCGGTGTCGTCGTTGAAATGGTAGACCTCAAAGCCGCCGACCCCCACGACATCAACGAACTGGTCAGCCGTGCCACCGGTATCGTCCTCGGTACACCACCGGCCAGCGGCGATCTCGCGCAGCAAACCCTCGACACCGTTAGCACGATCTTCGCCGCCATTAAAGACAAAAAACAAGCCTTCGGACTCTTTGAATGCTATGGCGGTGATGATGAGCCGATCGACCCGCTCGCAAGCAAATTCCGCGCCTTGGGTTTGACGCCTGCCTTTGCACCGATTCGGGTAAAATCCGAGCCGGATGAGCAGATCTATCAAATCTGCGATGAAGCCGGAACCGACCTCGGCCAGTTCCTCACCCGCAAGGATGCGATTAAAAAGATGAAATCGCTGGATAGCGATCTCGATAAAGCCTTGGGACGTTTATCCGGCGGGTTGTACATCATCACGGCGAAAAAAGGGGATGTCAGCAGCGGTATGTTGGCCTCGTGGGTGTCCCAGGCCAGCTTTAAACCGTTGGGATTGACGATCGCGGTGGCGAAAGACCGGGCGATCGAGTCGTTGATGCAGGTGGGCGATCGCTTCGTGCTGAACATCTTGGCCGAAAGCAACTATCAACCCCTGATGAAACACTTCCTCAAGCGTTTTCCGCCGGGAGCCGATCGCTTCGAGGGGGTCAACACTCAGACGGCCACCAATGGATCACCCTTGCTGACGGATGCACTGGCCTACGTGGAATGTGCGGTGGTCAGCCGGATGGAATGTGAGGATCACTGGCTGGTGTACAGTACGGTGGATGGTGGCAAGGTGGCAAATGACGATGAGCGGACGGCGGTACACCACCGCAAAGTGGGGAACCACTACTAAGCCGATCGCCCACGCGACCCTTCATACTGATTGATTAGCACGTTGACGACGATCGCCCTGATCGCGCCAACCCCTTTCAAAAACAAACTATGTTACGCAAACTTTTTATCGGCGTTCTGTGTCTGACGTTGGCTTGGACAAGCCTGGCGATCGACCCGGCTCGCGCCCTCCCCCAGCTTGACCTGAACGGAACCTACATCGCAGCGGCAACCAAAGCCGTGACCGATGGCCGCTTCGCCGTGCAACAGGCCGAATATAACGATGCCGATGGCGAATACACCCTAATGCTGATCGGCACTCAGCCCGGACAGTCGCCGACCTATCGCAGCACCGATCTGCAAATGGCACGCACCGGTGATGATGAGCCGATCGCCGGAACCTACCTCAGCTTAGAGAGCGGTCAAGCCATCCTGCACCTAACCGAAGATTTTCGGATCGAATACGTCCACGCCGTCACCGAAACCCAAACCAATCCGCAAACGGGTCAAACGGAAACGGTGATCGTGCGTCGTGAGTCTAATTTCTGGACGCCGTTTGCGGGTGTGATCGCCGGTCAAATGGTTGGTAATGCGCTCTTTGGCCCCCGCTATTACGTACCGCCGATGTACAGCGCCGGGTCTCCCCTCGTGGGCTACGGCGGCGTGGGCTCAACCTACAGCAGTGCGGTTTCGTCTTACCAAGACAAGCACAATAGCCCGCCGCCTGCGGTTAAAAACCGTACAACTCTCCGCACAAGCGGCAATCTGCGTAATTCGTCGAGTGCGCCGAATGCGTCACGATCGAGCGGTTTTGGTTCCAAAACGCGCGGCAGTGGTTCGCCGACCGCCCAGCCGAATGCGAATAACCGGATGAAATCCAGTGGTTCTGGCTTCGGTGCGAGCAATCTTCGATCGAACCAGCAAGCTCCAGCGCGGATGCAGCGCCGTCCCTCGGGATTCGGCAGTGGTGGCGGTGCGCGTCGTCCCATGCGTAGTTTCGGACGCCGTCGTTAAGCCTAGTTTGTCACGCCAGTAGTCACTTAAGTGCTGTAAAAAA
>JAAUPN010000286.1 GCA_012033105.1 Coleofasciculaceae cyanobacterium RL_1_1 | reverse complement strand
TCTTGAATTTCATTTGATGGAACGTGAGAAAGCCACATCTTTACGCACAAGGCTCTTTTACATTCCTGCGAGTTTTTTGTCTGGGAGATAAACTTCTCTAACTCATCTACTATAGTCATTATTCACACCTTCATTTGCTACAGTTAATTATACACCTCTGATCGACTACAAATGATTTAGGGTTGCTATATGGCCTGACGTATCTCCGCAGAATCTTTCCATGAATTTGATCTCCGTCTGGCATAATTAACACCTTATTTTGTGATTTCACTTTTAGGTTAGCTCAGTTATCTGACATTGTCAATTCACAATTACCTAATTTCTGACATGTCAAATCAGGAATACTGGCTGTTTATTTGTGTTCCCATGTCGAAAGCTCTGCCTATCAGGGTTTGTCCCGACTTTGTGATCGAGCTGCGTTCGTATTCCGATCAGCTCGCTCCCCTGCACATAAAAATGCAGGAATACATCACCAACGGTACGGAACTTGGCTGGTTGCTCAATTCGTAAAATCGTGGTGTCGATCGCGATCGCACCGGGCAACATCAAACACCTTGACAACCCCGATGGGCTATCCCGCGAGACCCAGCGACCCGGTTTTCACCTGACGTTATCCCGAATTGGGAGATAGTCCACGACCCAAATCCAGCGAAGACCTAGCCCAAATCCCGAGTGAACGGCAAAACCACATCAGCAACCCTCACTCGAACAGCGCGATTCGCAGTGGCATTTGCAATAATGGCTTAATCGTTACACGAACAACGATGTCCATTTCGCATCACGCCCACGAGATATGAACAGCGCCTTCCTCGATCGCCTCCACAGCCCCGAACGTCCCGTCATCGTTTTCGACGGCGCAATGGGAACCAATCTACAAGTCCAGGAACTGACCGCAGCGGACTTTGGCGGCGAACAATACGAAGGCTGTAACGAATACCTCGTCCACAGCAAGCCGGAAGCCGTGGCGATCGTCCATCGGGGTTTCCTCGAAGCGGGCGCAGACGTGATCGAAACCGATACCTTTGGCGGCACACCGATCACCCTGGCCGAGTTCGACCTCGCCGACAAAGCCTACGAGCTAAACCGCGACGCCGCCTTGCTTGCTCGTCGAGTTGCCGATGAATTTTCCACCCCATCAAAGCCCCGCTTCGTCGCTGGCTCGATGGGACCCGGAACGAAACTCCCGACCCTGGGACATGTCAATTACGATACGCTCTACGAGGGCTACATCACCCAAGTACAGGGGCTGTATGACGGTGGTGTGGATCTATTTTTGGTGGAAACCTGTCAGGATGTGCTGCAAATTAAGGCGGCGCTGAATGCGATCGAGGCGGTGTTCGCAGAGAAAGGCGATCGCCGCGCGATCATGGTGTCGGTGACGATCGAGAACTTCGGCACGATGCTAGTCGGATCGGAAATTGCAGCAGCGGTGTCAATCCTCGAACCCTACCCGATCGACATCATGGGGCTGAACTGTGCCACCGGCCCCGATCTGATGAAAGATCACATTCGTTACCTGTCAGAGCATTCGCCGTTTGTGGTGTCGTGTATTCCCAACGCCGGTCTACCAGAAAACATCGGCGGTCAAGCGCACTACAGAATGCAGCCGATCGAGCTAAAAATGGCGCTGATGCACTTCATCGAAGACCTCGGCGTCCAGGTGATCGGCGGTTGCTGCGGTACACGTCCGGCGCACATCGCCGCACTCGCGGAACTCACCACCGGTTTAACCCCCAAACAGCGCACACCGAACTACGAGCGATCGGCAGCGTCGATCTACACCACCCAAACCTACGAGCAGGATAATTCATTCCTGATCGTTGGGGAGCGGCTGAATGCGAGCGGATCGCGGATGGTGCGCGAATTGCTCAACGAAGAGGACTGGGATGGACTGGTGGCGATCGCGCGATCGCAAGAAAAAGAAGGGGCGCAGATCCTCGATGTCAACGTCGATTACGTCGGGCGGGACGGGGTGCGCGACATGCACGAGCTGGTGTCGCGGTTGGTGAATAACGTTAAGTTGCCGCTGATGCTCGACTCGACGGAATGGGAAAAAATGGAGGCCGGTTTAAAGGTGGCTGGTGGTAAATGCCTGCTCAACTCCACCAACTACGAAGACGGCGAACCGCGTTTCTATAAGGTGCTAGAGCTGGCGAAACGCTACGGCGCGGGGATTGTGGTCGGGACGATCGACGAGGAAGGCATGGCACGCACCGCCGATAAAAAATTCGAGATCGCAGCGCGAGCTTATAACGCGATCGTGGAATACGGCATCGATCCCGGTGAAATTTTCTTCGATCCCTTAGCCCTGCCAATCTCCACCGGCATCGAAGAAGACCGCGAAAACGGCAAAGCGACGATCGAATCGATCCGCCGCATTACCACCGAGCTACCGGGCTGCCACGTGACCCTCGGTGTCTCGAATATTTCCTTCGGTCTTAACCCCGCTGCTCGTCAGGTGTTGAACTCGGTATTTCTCGCCGACGCGATGCAGGCCGGGATGGATTCGGCGATCGTCAGCGCCAGCAAGATTTTGCCGCTCGCAAAAATCGACCCCGACCACCAAAAAATTTGCCGCGACCTGATCTACGATCGGCGCGAATTCGATGGCGAGGTTTGCACCTACGATCCCCTCGGCAAACTCACCACACTCTTTGAAGGCAAAACCGCCAAGAAAAAAGAAGCGATCAGTAAAGATCAACCCCTCGAAGAGCGTCTTCGTCAGCACATCATTGATGGCGAACGTATCGGTCTCGATGACACCCTGACCGAAGCCCTCGCAAACTATCCGCCACTCGATATCGTCAACGACCATTTACTTGATGGAATGAAGGTGGTGGGCGAACTGTTTGGTTCGGGGCAAATGCAGCTTCCGTTTGTGTTGCAATCGGCGCAAACGATGAAGGCAGCGGTGGCATTTCTCGAACCACACATGGAGAAAAAAGAGGACGACACGGGTAAAGGAACGTTCTTAATTGCCACCGTCAAAGGTGATGTTCACGATATTGGTAAAAACCTGGTGGATATTATCTTGACCAACAATGGTTATAAGGTCGTAAACCTAGGAATTAAACAGCCGGTCGAGAACATCATTCGGGCTTATCAGGAATACAAAGCGGACTGCATCGCGATGAGTGGATTGTTGGTGAAGTCCACCGCCTTCATGAAAGATAATCTTGAGGTGTTTAACCAAGAGGGCATCAGTGTGCCGGTGATTCTGGGTGGTGCAGCGTTAACGCCAAAGTTTGTCCATCAGGACTGTCAGCGTGTTTATAACGGTAAGGTGGTCTATGGTCGTGATGCCTTTTCGGATTTGAATTTCATGGATGTGCTGATGCCTGCAAAACAGAGCGGGGATTGGGACGATCGAGAAGGATTCCGTAATGGTCACGGTGACAATAACGACTTTTTTAAAGAGCCGAAGGAGGAAGCACCGAAGGAGGAGAAAAAATCCGATGAGCCGATCGTAATTGATACGACGCGATCAGAAGCCGTTGAGCTTGAAATCGATCGACCGATGCCGCCGTTCTGGGGTACAAAAGTGCTCACACCGGAGGATTTCCCGATCGAGGAATTGTACTGGCATCTGGATTTACAAGCGTTGATCGCAGGTCAATGGCAGTTCCGCAAACCCCAAGGTCAAAGCCGAGAAGAATACGATGCGTTTCTCGCAGAAAAAGTGCATCCAATCCTGGCGGACTGGAAGGCCAAAATCGAAGCGGAACGGTTACTTGAGCCGACGGCAATTTATGGTTATTTCCCCTGTTTAGCGGAGGGAAATACGTTACTGATCTACGATCCGGCGATCGTCGAAAATGGGACGATTCCCGCTGATGCAACACCGCTTAATCAGTTTGAGTTTCCACGCCAGCGATCGAATCGTCGTCTGTGTATTGCGGATTTCTTTTTGCCGAAGGATCGCGCGGTTCAGGGCGATCGCTATCCGGTCGATGTGTTGCCGATGCAGGCGGTCACGGTGGGTGAAATCGCGACGGAATACGCCCAGAAGCTCTTCGCGGGTGATGACTACACCAATTATCTCTACTATCACGGCATGGCGGTGCAAATGGCGGAAGCGATGGCGGAGTGGTTGCACGCGCGGGTGCGTCGTGAGTTAGGTTTCGGCGAGTTGGAGCCGGATAATATCCGCGATATGTTGGCACAGCGCTACCAGGGTTCGCGGTATAGCTTTGGCTATCCGGCCTGTCCGAAGGTGTTGGATTCGCAGATTCAGCTTGATTTGCTGGGAGCCGATCGCATCAAGATGCAGATGGATGACAGTGAGCAGATTTATCCGGAGCAATCGACGACGGCGTTTGTGGTGTATCACCCGATGGCGAAGTATTTCAGTGCTTAGTTTTTGTGCTGAATTGTGAGCGGTAGGGTGTGTTTTGGCTACGATCGATGTTCGATATTCAGAATATGTGAACACAGCCAAAACGCACCATTACCTATTCGCTTTATTCATGACATTGTTGGTGCGTTACGGCGATCGGTCAGCGATCATTCTTCATCAACTTTGTCGTGGCCGCAACGCACCCTACC
>JAAUPN010000101.1 GCA_012033105.1 Coleofasciculaceae cyanobacterium RL_1_1 | reverse complement strand
ATCGCGACCTCTTCCGCAAAGCGATGGACAAAATTGGCATACCCATGTGTCCATCGGGGATCGCAACCACGATCGAAGAAGCCCGCGAAAATTTGCCAAAAGAGATTGGCACGTATCCGCTGATTTTGCGTCCTTCGTTCACGATGGGCGGAACCGGTGGTGGCATTGCCTACAACCAAGAGGAATTTGAAGAAATCGCACAATACGGTCTCGATGCCTCGCCTGTGACGCAGATTCAAATCGAGAAATCGCTGATCGGTTGGAAAGAGTATGAACTCGAAGTGATGCGCGATCTGGCCGATAACGTGGTGATTATCTGCTCGATCGAAAACATCGACCCGATGGGCGTTCACACCGGCGACTCGATCACCGTTGCCCCAGCGCAAACCTTGACCGATAAGGAATACCAACGTTTACGCGATGCATCGGTGGCGATTATTCGCGAAATCGGCGTTGAAACCGGCGGCTCGAATATTCAGTTTGCCGTTAACCCGGTGAATGGCGACATTATCGTGATCGAAATGAACCCGCGTGTGTCGCGGAGTTCGGCGCTGGCCTCGAAAGCGACGGGCTTCCCGATCGCCAAGTTTGCCGCCAAGCTCGCCGTCGGTTACACGTTGGATGAAATCCCCAACGATATTACGAAGAAAACCCCGGCCAGCTTCGAGCCGACGATCGATTATGTCGTCACCAAAGTGCCGCGTTTTGCCTTTGAGAAATTCCCCGGAACCGAGCCGGTACTCACGACCCAGATGAAATCCGTCGGCGAAGCGATGGCGATCGGTCGCACCTTTGCCGAATCGTTCCAAAAAGCGCTGCGATCGCTCGAAACCGGCTACGCGGGCTGGGGCTGCGATCGTAAAACCAAAATCCCGACCCTGGCGCATCTCCGGGCAGCACTGCGGACACCGAATCCCGATCGAATTTTCTCCGTCCGTCAGGCCATGCAAGCAGGTATGACCGTCGAGGAAGTCTACGAACTCACCGGCATCGATCCCTGGTTCCTCGATAAATTTCAAGAGTTGCTCGAAACGGGCAAATTCCTCAAGCGCACCCAGCTTGGCGACATCGACGAAGCCACCATGCGAGCGGTGAAACAGCAGGGCTTTAGCGATAAGCAAATCGCCTACGCCACCAAAACCGACGAGGCGATCGTCCGCGCTCGTCGTAAACAGCTCGGCGTGATCCCCGCCTATAAAATGGTCGATACCTGTGCCGCTGAGTTCGCTTCAGAAACGCCGTACTACTACTCGACCTACGACGACGAAAGCGAGATTCTGCCCTCGGATAAACCCAAGGTGATGATCCTCGGCGGTGGCCCCAACCGCATCGGCCAGGGGATTGAGTTTGACTATTGCTGCTGTCATGCCTCGTTTGCGCTGCAAGATGCGGGCTTCGAGACGATCATGGTCAACTCCAACCCGGAAACGGTTTCCACAGACTATGACACCAGCGATCGGCTTTACTTTGAACCGCTCACCCAGGAGGATGTGCTCAACATCATCGAAGCGGAAAACCCGGTCGGTGTGATCGTCCAGTTTGGTGGTCAAACGCCGCTAAAACTGGCCGTCCCGATTCAAAACTACCTGGCGCAAAATCCCGATGTCCCGACGAAAATTTGGGGAACCTCGCCCGACTCGATCGATGCCTCGGAAGACCGCGAACGCTTCGAGCAAATCCTGCGCGAACTCGATATCAAACAGCCGCCTAACGTCTCGCCCGCAGCTACAACCAAGCGCTAAAAGTCGCACAGCGCATCGGCTATCCCGTCGTCGTGCGTCCGTCCTACGTCCTCGGCGGTCGCGCCATGGAAATCGTCTATTCCGACGAAGAACTAGAGCGCTACATGACCTACGCCGTTCATGTTGAACCGGATCACCCGATTTTGATTGATAAATTCCTCGAAAACGCCGTTGAGGTGGACGTGGATTCGATTACCGATAAAGACGGCAATGTCGTGATCGGCGGCATCCTAGAGCATATCGAACAGGCGGGGATTCACTCCGGCGATTCGGCTTGCTCGTTGCCGACCCAAACCCTGTCGGAGGCTGCGTTGGCAACCATTCGCACCTGGACGATCGCCCTAGCCAAACGCCTGAGCGTCGTCGGCCTAATGAACGTGCAGTACGCCACCCAGGGCGATACGGTGTTTATCATCGAAGCCAACCCCCGTGCGTCGCGGACGGTTCCGTTTGTCGCCAAGGCGATCGGGCGTCCTCTGGCAAAAATTGCCGCGCGAATCATGTCCGGCGAAACCCTCGCCGAAGTCGGTTTGACGGAGGAGATCATCCCGAGTCACGTGGCGGTGAAAGAAGCGGTTTTACCGTTTAACAAATTCCCCGGAACCGATACGCTGCTGGGGCCCGAGATGCGATCGACCGGCGAAGTCATGGGTCTCGACAGCAGCTTTGGCAAATCGTTTGCGAAGGCGGAAAGCGGCGCGGGCGAAGTGTTGCCCCTCAGCGGTACGGCCTTTGTTTCGGTGATCGATCGTGATAAAGAAGCGGTCGTGCCGATCGTTAAAGATCTGCAAAGCCTCGGCTTCAAAATCCTCGCCACCTACGGAACCTACAAGTTCCTCAAATCCGCCGGGATCACCAGCGATCTCGAAGCGGTGCTGAAGATTTCCGAAGGTCGCCCGAATGTGCTGGATGTGGTCAAAAACCAGCGTGTGCAATTGATTATCAACACCCCATCAGGTGAGGATGGTCAAGCGGAGGGTCAATCGATCCGTCGTACGGCGTTGGGTTACAAAATCCCGATCGTCACCACCCTGGCCGGTGCGCGGGCGACCGCTGCGGCGATTCGCGCCTTGCAGGATCATCCGTTGGAAGTGAAAGCACTCCAGGATTATTTCATTTAATCCCCACAGCATAGGTACTGCCCGCAACATCAGCAATGTCCAATACATTCTGATGATTGTGGGCAATGCCCATCCCAAATCTGTTAAGTGAGTACTAGGGGAATCTCAATCTCAAATTCTGTTCCAACATTAGGAATTGAGTGACATTGAATAGTTCCTTTATGTTTCTCAACAATGATCTGATGAGCGATCGCCATACCCATACCCGTACCTTTGCCAATTTCCTTCGTCGTAAAAAATGGATCGAATATTTTCTTTCTAGTGCTTTCACTAATTCCAACACCATTATCTGAAATTTTGATCGAAACTGAATTTTTGTTTTTGAGACACGTTGATATTTGTATGTAACCCTCACCCTCTTCATGCTGCTTAGGGGAATACTTGTCTTGTACGGCGTCAATTGCATTCGCAAGAATATTCATCGTAACTTGATTGATTAGACCTGGATGACACGTGACGAGAGGCAAACTGCCGTAATCCTTTTTAAGTAAAATTGCTCTATGATCTGGGCTTGCTTCAAAGCGATGTCGTAGGATCGTAATCGTGCTATCTAGACCTTGATGAATATCAACCTTTTTAAGTCCAGACTCATCTATCCGAGAGAAATTACGAAGGGACAAAACAATCTCTCGAATACGATCTGTTCCTAACTGCATTGATTCGATAACCTTCAGGCTATCTTTTTGTAGGAACTCTAGATCTAAGTCCTCTATCGCCTGCTGCATTTTAGAATTTTCATCCAGTTCTAGTGTTGTGCATCGATTGAGAAAAGTCGCTATATCTTGGATATATTCAACCAGAATTGTTAAATTCCCATGAATAAAATTCATAGGGTTATTAATTTCATGGGCAATTCCAGCAACAAGCTGACCCAAACTTGTCATCTTTTCAGATTGTAATAAGCGAGATTGAGTTTGCTGCAACTCATTTAAGGTGCTACTAAGCTTCTGGTTTATCTTCGTTAATTCGGCAGTTCGCTTACTAACACGTTCTTCAAGCTGTTCATTAAGTTGCAGTACAAAAGCTTCATTTTCCTTGTGTACCGTGATGTTAAACAAAGATCCCGAGTATTGGGATGACTCGCTTGTCTGAAACGAGACTTCTAGCCAGACAATTTGCCCCTGTGAGTCTCGAAATCGAAACTCCTTTCCAATGTATTTTTCGGAATCAAACTCATCGGTGAAGCTAGGCCACTCAGACTGATCGCGAGGATCGATAAACTCGTTCAGTAAACGCCCGATCGAATCCTCCTTTGAGTAACCTAGTATTTTTGTCCAAGCTTGATTAAGGAATATAATTTTTCCATCCTGATCACAGGTGAAAATAATATCCCGCAAATTCTCAATCAGTTTTCGATAACGCTGTTCAGACTCTGATAGTTGCTCAATCAGTCGATATTGAATTTGTGTGTGCAGCTCATTCTGAGTATGGTCTTCCATCATGAATCTTTTCCTAATGACGAAGATTGATCATGAGGACGGACTGAGCTTAAAGGAATTCAGTAATTGGGAAGAAGAAATTACATCCGCATACAATGGAAAAATACTACTCACATAAAATTCTTGTTCAAAGGCGGTTCGAGCTAAAATACAATCAGAAAGTATGGATACTTGATAGCCATACTCATGAGCTGCACGACCAGTTGAATCAATACAAACAGATGTGACAGCACCAGCCAAAATAATAGATGTGATCTGTTTTTGTGTTAATAGCTCTTGCAAGTGAGTTCCCGTGAACGCATTAAAGCCACGTTTCCCAGGAACTTCTAAGATTTTTTCTTGGAATGGTTGAAATTCTGTGATACTTTGAGCGCCAGGTGTATTGACCTGAAAGGCTCGAACGTCTTGAATCGTTTTAAGAAGACCGACCGGATCAACAAGCTCTTCATAATTTGGAGTAAAGAAGATCGGTGTTGAAATAATTGTCAAATCTTGATCAATCAGTTCTGAAACTAGATTAACGGTATTTTTCAAGACATTTGAGAGCATCTGTTGATCTTCAAAGACATTATTTAATACTCCATTTGTGGCAAAATAATCATTTTGAAATCCGATCAAAATAATAGCTGTATTTGAGGTATTCATATCTTTTCTTTCTTGCAAGATAAAAGTTGCGAGGTTAAGCCTAAAGTCAGATAAAATCTTTTAATAGATCGGTCGTGGTGCAACCGTAAATGTTTTCTATTGCTGAGTCACAGCAGTTTCAGCAATAGAAAACCATTCCGCTACATCACCAACTATCAATCAAAAGAGCCTGATAAATCCAACTCGATCATCGAGTTGGATTTATACATAAGGTGGATGCTATTCTGAGCAGTGCGAAATTTACTCTTAAGTGAGTCCCCAAGGTTGTACATCGTGACCTGCAAGAAGAAGACTAAACTTTGAGTCACGACATATAGCAATTTCAGGAATTGTGAGTAACAGCTATAGAACCTGAGACGACCAGAGAATCAGGGGTTTAGCTGTATCGCATCGACAGTAAAACCGCTATATGGCGTACCTTTTTACTTACTTTCTTCAGCAAATCCGTAAACTTTTGCTAATTCATAGCGGCTTATATTAGCATAGAGCCGGTTTTTTATCGGTAATTATACGAATTTTCTCAGAGTAAACGTATACGCCAATTTGTTACACGACAAATTGCGTATACGTTTAGATACGGTCTTGAAGGTTGGGTTATACGTTCTGGAGAGCGTCAAGATGATCGAGAACTTCGACGCTGTGAATCGAAGGGCTGACCTTGACGAATCGATCGCGCAGCACACCCTCGGGATCAATGATGAAACTGTGGCGCACCGATCGCGAATAGATCCACGATCCATAGGCTTGACTCACCGCACCCGTCGTATCCGCCAACAGCGGAAACCGTAACCCCTCCGAATCGCAAAACTCCTCATGCAACGCCACATCATCCGCACTCACCCCGATCACCTGAGCATTACGATCGATATATTTCGGTAAATCCTGCTGAAACCGCCGCGCCTCGATCGTGCAACCGGGCGTAAAATCTGCCGGATAAAAATACAACACCACCCACTGACCACGATAGTCTTCGAGCGCAATCTCACCATCACCCGTATTGGTCGGCAGGGAAAACGTCGGCGCGGGTTGATCCAGGGGCGGAAGTGTTCCACCCATCGCCCATGCTGCACCACCGCAAAAGCTCGATAGGGCAAAAATCAGCGCGATCGCCAAACTCAGCAGCGATCGACGCCCAAAAGAAACCAAAATCATGATGTCAAACGTATACCGTTAACTAGAGGCCAAACATTACATTAGTTTACAAACTTAGACGTTCGGCTTGTCTGCCCATCTTGGGTTTCGGATATGATTTGCACTTTGGCTGATTAAGATTAATCCAGATTGATCCGGCTCCACTCAGATTAATCCCGCTACCCCGTCAACGCCTTCTTCGGTTCGATCGCCCATGACTCATAACCTAATCTTGCCGAACCTGACCGAAACCCACAGGCTCGGCCAAGCCCTGGGTGCAACCCTACCCGCAGGAACGGTATTACTACTCCACGGCGATCTTGGAGCTGGAAAAACCTCGTTAACCCAAGGCATCGGCGTTGGCTTGGGGATCGACGACGCGATCGTCAGCCCCACATTTACCTTAATTGTTGAATACGACGATGGCCGTATCCCGCTCTATCACCTCGATTTATACCGGCTCGAACCCAGCGGCGCAATGCAGCTTCAGCCAGAATTGTACTGGGAAGGAATCGAATTCGAGCCGGGATTGACCGCGATCGAGTGGGCAGAGCGTCTACCGTATTTACCCGCAGAGTGGATCTCCATCACCCTGGAATACTGCGAGACTGGACGGATCGCACAGTTTGAGGCGACAACGAACTTAAAAGACGAGTTGCAGCGGGCGATCGATCAATTTCTTGTGCTAGCAAACAAGCCGGAAAAGTCTCGATCGAGTGGCAAGGTCACGTAACGTTCTCGCTGATATTCACGACATTTCACGATAATTGAGGGATCATTTCTCAGGTCAGTTCTAGTCTAGCCACAACGCTTAAACCCCTTGATCAAAATGCATTTAATGCAATACGAACAAAGGACTCACACCAAATTTTCAACCCACGTCTTACGTTTTACCCGCCTTTGCAAGCCTCTTCACAAACTTCAGCACTACCCAGTAAACAGAACGAAGGTGAGTTCTCTCCATCCGAAGAACTCGGGGATTGTCACAGGTTCACGATTAATCTTGTTGATTAAGAACTTTACAACAAATGACATATTACTCCTAGAGATATAACGTAGAATTAATCTGAACTCAAAGAGAAACCGCTTGCCCTCTACATATATACGTATGTATTTATACGTAAATCAGTCTGATCTCTAGCCATGTTGCGAAAGAGAAGGTGCGGAGGTTGCCATATGATCTGCTGAGTCGTGTTGGACAAGTCACGGTGCTCTTTTTCTTGATCGCCCACACATTGCTGAAAACGGTTTGCATTTTCCGTTCTGTCATTGGGGTGGCCTAGGTGATGCCTAGGTTGGTGTTACATGCTGAGTTCTATCTATTAGGCAAAAGAGAACGTATGTCATGGGTTCAATTGATTAGGAAGCGCTTCCAACGATACTTTTGGATGAATTCCAATCAGCGTTTCAGCGTTCATATCGGTGTTCTTGTCAGTGTGCTGGTGGTGCTGACTCTTCATACTGTTGATCGGATGAATGATCTCGAGCCGCACAATCCACAAGAGGTGGTGCAGCTTCGTTTGATGGATGCGGATGCCGGTGTGCATCGGGTGCAAGCATTCGCGGCGCATCAGGCGATTGAGTTATGGCAGACGGTACAAGAGGCTTATTCTGCTTGGGGGTGGATGGGTTGGCTTGTGATGAGTCTCGGTGTGTGTTTGATTGGCATGAAGTGGGTTACCCGATTGATGGCTTTTAGACAGCGTCGGCAGGCTAGGCTAGGCGATCGCGACGATCACTACCGCAAATCGCTCCAATTTACGAATATGGGTTCCTGGGAATTTGATATTAAGACGCAAGCCGTCTTTTGGTCTGGACAAGTGGAAGTGATCTGGGGACTGGAGCCAGGTAGCTTTCGGGGGGATCTCAATCAAGTTACCGCTTGTATTCACCCCGATGACTTCTCGCTTTGGGAGGCCAATATTCAAGCGTGTATTGAGGCTGGCATTAGACACGATCTTGAGTTTCGTTTGTTACGTCCGGATGGGTCGGTTCGCTGGGTTCATGGGTTGGGTAATGCCGATCGCGATCGGCACGGTCGGGCGATTCGCTTGCGTGGCGTTGTGATGGATATTACGGAGCGCAAAGTTGCTGAATCGCGATTGTGTATGTTCGAGCGGATTGTTTCGACGACGCAAGATGGCATGGTGTTTATTCACTGCGATTTTACGTATCAAATTGTGAATCAGGCGTATGCCAACCTGCTTCAAACAACCCCAGAGTCGCTAGTTGGACAGTCCGTCGAAGCGATGATGGGGAAAGATGCCTTGCCGCACTCGATCGCGGCTAACTTGAAGCGCTGTTTTGCAGGCGAATCCGTCGAATTTCAGCAGTTATTCCACCTCCCAGGCGATCGGGTCTGCTATCTCGACATCCGCTATGTCCCATACCAAGCCGAAGACGAAATTATTGGAGCGGTGGTCACGATTCGTGATCTCACGTTGCTCCATCACGCTCAAACCCAGCTTGCTCTACAAGCTCGTCGAGCCGAGGCGCTGCTCGAACTCCCCCAAATTGCGGAACACCTGAACAATCGAGCCTTATTCGACTGGGGGCAAGCACTGGCTACGGGCTTAACCCAAAGTGCCGCAGCGGTGATCGAAGTGATCGATTCCAGCCTGTTGGGGGAGCCGATTGAAGTGCGATCGGCGACGAATGACATCATTCGGCTTCAGGGTGGCTCTCCAGCTCGATCAATGATTCCCCGTTCGATCTATGCCGAGATTCTCCGCCGGGGTCAAGCTTTGATTGTGAATCACTATGCTGCTTATAAACAGGATCAAGGGTTACTCTGTTCGGAATCTAACTTGGAGTCCGACCTGGCAGCCAATTTGGAGCGTTTGGCGATCGTCCCAGCCTTTGATCAGGGTCAAGTTGTACTGGTGGTCATGGTGCAAAACAAGATGACAGATTACGACGACAGCGATCAAGAAACGCTCCAGTTGATCGCCAATGAAGTGTGGCAAACCCTCAAAACGCGCCAAACCTTAACGAAGCTGATCGCCAGTGAGCAAAGTTTACGCGAGGCGCAGCGTGTTGCGCGGGTGGGGAGTTGGGATCTCGACCTGGTGACGCGAGATCTAGTCTTGTCGGATGAAGTTTTCCGGATTTTCGAGGTTGATCCGTCCAAGTTTGTCCCCTCTGAAGCGGCGTGCCGACAGTTGATTCATCCTGAGGATCTCAAAAAAGTTGAGCAAGCTTGTCATGAGTCGATCGTGAATCGAACGGACTATGACGTGACCCACCGACTGGTTACCAACGGCAAAATTAAGCACGTCCACGAGCGAGGCCAGACCTACTACGACGCAGATGGTCGGCCTGTGCGATCGGTCGGAACGATTCAAGACGTGACGGAACATGTGCAAGCGGCTGAACAACTTCAGCAATCTGCTGCTGTCTTTCGGTGTACCGCAGAGGGTGTGATGATTACTGATCGTCACGCCAATATCCTAGATGTTAACCTCGCCTTTACAACCATTACGGGCTACAGCCGTGATGAAGTCATCGGCCAAAATTCACGTTTACTCAGCTCCGATCGTCACGATCAAAACTTTTATCAAGCCATGTGGCGGCAACTGACCACTGAGGGAAAATGGCGCGGCGAGATTTGGAATCGACGTAAAGACGGTTCGGTTTATCCCGAACTGTTGAATATCAGTACGTTCCAAGCGGAGGATGGAGAGCCTTTGGGCTATGTGGGGGTCTTTTCCGATATCACCACAGTGAAGCAATCCGAGGCACAACTTCACTACCTCGCGCACCATGATCCCCTGACCGACTTACCCAATCGCATGTTATTTCATGATCTGCTTCACCAAGGTGTGAGTCGGGCGGCGCGGCAAAACCACAAGCTCGCCGTTATTTTTATCGATCTTGATCGTTTTAAACACGTGAATGACACGATGGGTCATGCTGCCGGAGATGCGCTTTTACAAGAGGTTGCACGACGCTTACGGCAGTCTGTCCGCGCCAATGATACGGTCGCACGACTCAGTGGTGATGAGTTTGTGATTTTGCTCGAAAATATTAAAAATTCTCGCAATGTCACGGTCACGATTAATACCCTGATTCAGCATTTTTCCAAACCTTGTATCGTCGATCGACAAGAACTGTATATCACCCTGAGTCTCGGTGTCAGCATCTTTCCCGATGATGGTATAGATGTGGCGATCCTGTTGCGCAATGCCGATACGGCGATGTATAAAGCCAAAGCCGCCGGACGTGCCACCTATCGGTTTTATTCCGCTGAGATGACCACCACTGCGATCGAGCAAATCGAGCTGGAAAATGCATTGCGATCGGCGCTATCGCAGCATCAATTTCACTTAGATTACCAGCCTCAAATTGATTTGAAATCTGGGTACTGGGTCAGTATCGAGTCAAAATTAAGCTGGCAACATCCCGAAAAGGGGGTGCTGTATCTTGAGCAATTTATGGCGATCGCCGAACAAATTAATCTGATTCCTAAGATTAATCAATGGATGTTGCAATCAGCCTGTCATCAAGCAAAAGTGTGGCTCGATCAAGGTCTAGAATTTGGCCGCATCATCGTCAAAATCATCGGACATCAGAATTATCAATATAGAACAGACTTGATTGAGGATGTTCATGCAGCTCTCGCGGCTAGCGGTCTTCCCCCTATTTACCTTGGGCTAGGTTTCTCGGAAGCACTGATCCTAGAGCCACTTAAGGAAGATATCCTGAAGCTTCAGCAGCTACAAGAGATGGGAATCGAGATTCACATCGATGATTTTAGTACGGGCTACACGTCGTTAATTTCGATTAAACAACTGCCAATTAATAAAGTTAAGATCGCCTCATCTTTCATTCAAGATATTCCGGAAGACAAAAATGATATGGCGATCTCAGAAGCCATTATTGCTCTGGGAAAAGCTTTAGAAATTCAGGTCATTGCGGAAGGCGTACAAACCGAAGAACAGGCGGAATTTTTACGTTCAAGAGGGTGTCATGAAGCACAAGGGCAGTTTTATACAAAACCATCGTCTGCGGATGAGATCGCCGATCTTTTGAGACGAACCAGTCCGATCCACACCATAAATTCAGGATTGGCGAGTAGACGAATCCAAGATGCTTAAGCTTAATGCTTAAATAAGTCAGACAAGAACATTCAGGTAAAAATACGCAGTGTTGTTGTACTTCAGTCCAAAAATACTGAAGCACAACAACGCTTAATTAACCTTGGGGGACGGGACGATCGCAGGATTTAGAGGACAAATGCGATGGGAATCCCTGAGCGTGGCGCTGGTGATTTCATGCGTTGAGATGTCCTGGCTTTCGGTATTGCGATCGCAGAGGTATCCAGTAATTGACGTGTTGAATAATTGAAAAATTGAAATTATTCAGCAGAGAATGTCACTTCCAACGTCGTGGATAGTTCAATCTCTAAAGGTGCATTTTCCATATACATCGTCCACTCACCGCCATAGCTCGAGAGACGTACGGGAGGAAATTCTCCGGATTCCTCCAAGCAAGTTGCGGCACTATACGGAATCAGATCTTGATAGCTTTCGTAAACGTTCGTGATCTCACCGAGGGTCGCGCCGATCGCCTCAGCGATCAGGGCGCTCGCTCACGGGCGAGGTCGATCGTCTGGCGGCGAGCCTGACCGGCAAGGGTCGTACAGCGGCTTGTTCCCAGGCGAACACCGACGGTTTGCACGGTTAAATCTGTAAATTGATTCGCGACGGATGAAATCGCAGTGGTTGCGTTGCCGATCGCGGTATGGGAGGCCGGAAGCGTCACAATTGCACTGACTTCATTGCTGCCATACATTCCCATCTCCACGTAGTTCAGATCAATATCACTGGGGGGAATACCGACTCGCCCTAGCGCTGCCGTCACTGCCGCTTCGATCTCTTCTACCGGGAGCTTTTCGGGGTCAACATATAGCTCTGATTGGTAATCATAGTAGCCGCTATCGTAAATGCTATATTTCATTTGCACCTGCTCGACTGAGGTGCTGGCGCTATCCATGACGGAAACAACGATCGTCTGATCGCCAGGGCGGGCGGCGAGGATCGCTGGGGTGTGAGAGGGGGTGGAGCCAATCGCCGCGCTGGCCGTGATTGCTGGATTTGAGCGGGATGGAGTTGCCGTCTCGCGTGGTGTGGCGGCGGCGGCGACCAAGCTGGGTACGATCGCACTGGCGATCGTCAGGCCGAGAATCGCAAGAGAACGAAGAGACATAGGGAAAACCTTAGGACGGGTCAATCCCATCTTAGTTTGGGATTTTTTCGGCTTAAGGATTTGCGATTGTCACTTTGCAAAGTGTCACGACCTCTTTGCTGTATCTGGATATGGGCGCAGTTCGGCTGCATTCAGCGAAATTCAGGATTCATCAAACGGGTCATCAAGCGTGGGGCATCATTCGGTGGGGCTGGTTTCAAGGTTTAAAATTTTTTGGGTTAAGTCCTTGCCATCTTTTTCTCGGACTGTTATATTAGGTCTCACGCCAAGAGCGCAAAGGCTTGTAGCTCAGTGGACTAGAGCACGTGGCTACGAACCACGGTGTCGGGGGTTCAAATCCCTCCAGGCCTGTAGAGAAAAGGCGACGAGTGTTAAACTCGTTGCCTTCTTGTTTGGCGATTTGTACGTTTGACGATTTTGCAGAGGCGATACAAACACCGGGCTGAATGTTTCGCCGACTGCATGGCCGTCATCTGAATGATCGCGTGAGTTTTTTTATCGCTAAATGTCTAGGGTTGTGTGTGCGACCGGTAGTCGCAGCACCATGAGGGTTTGATGGGGGGGAACTGAGAATGGAGAACGATCCGTCAATTGCCTTGATGATACTTTGAACGATTTTGAGGCCGAGACCGAGACCCTGCTGCTCGTTTGACATCCTCCCCAGCCTAAAGGCATGGGGATTCCCAGTCTGACCATTACCTGGCCTCCTGACGGGTAGACAAATTGGAGAGCGCCTGAATATAGCGGATGTCTCCATCCGGATGGATGATGCGAAATTCTTCCTCGAATTCATATTTCCCGGCAACGGCAGCGTTGATCCGTTGGTCACAGCGATCGCGATCGTCGGGGTGTAAGCGTTGCGCCCACGCCTCATACTTATCGAGCGAGTCTTGGGGGATGCCGTACAGCTCATACATCTGCTCGTTCCACTCCAAGTAATTGTTGAGAATGTCCCAGTCCCAAATCCCAACTTGTCCCGCCGCTGTGACGGCAAGGCTCAAACGCTCGGATAGGCGGTGTAATTTGGCCTCAGCTTGTTTGCTTTCTCTCAGATTTCGACCGATCGCAACAAACCCCAACAACTCTTCATCAGGATCGAACAGTGCGGTCATCGACACCGAGACGGGGATACGATCAGCGGTCTTGCTAAGGTATGTGAACTCGCACTCGTTGGCATCACGGTGCTGGGCATAGATCGCCAAAACCTCAAAACTGGGATTGATGGTTTTCCCAAGTTGGTCGAAAATGTAGCAGCGCGGGTCGCAAGTTCCTCGGGATCATGAAAGATCACCAGCGACTGTTGCTCGATGACTTCACTGGAGTGATAGCCCAAAAGCTGTTCCGCAGCGGTATTCATTTGCAAGATGATGCCATTGGGGTCGGTCGCCACGATCAGATAGTTCGTCCCATCGAAAATCGCACTTTGTAGGGTGGCGAGGTCTTGCAGTTCTTTCGTTCTAGCCGTGACGCGATCTTCCAGGGCTTGGTTAACCACCTGGAGGGAAAGTTCAGCTTGCTTACGCTCATTGATATCCACGATCGTCCCGATGTAACCCTGGTGTTGACCCAGTTCATCGAAAGATGGCACTACTTGCACCGACACCCACCGCACAGTGCCATTCTCATACTGCAAGCGATACTCTTCCTGAAATGATGTTCCGTTGATCCGGGTTTTGGCATGAGCCTCTTGGACGCGATCGCGATCGCCGGGATGGATGCGATGCAGCCAGGTATCGCGCTGGATTTGCGATCGTTCTAGCTCAAGCAGTGCAAGACAGCGTTGGTTAATGTATTGAATATGACCGTGAAGACTCACCCGAAAAATGCCGACGGGAACGGCTTCGGCTAAGGAGTAGTACCGTCGTTCGCTCTCATGCCACCCCATTTCGGCTTGACGCCGCTCACTCAGCTCAAGCTGAAGCTGTTCGTAGGCCATCGTCTGCTGGATGGCGATCACAATCTGAACCACCAGGCGATCGAGAAACTCAAGCTCATCCACCGCCCAGTTACGGGGTTGTTGCGCCTGAACGATGAGCAAT
>JAAUPN010000285.1 GCA_012033105.1 Coleofasciculaceae cyanobacterium RL_1_1 | reverse complement strand
ATCAGGTGGATAACTCTCTCGATCTAGAACAGGTCGTCATTGGGTGGGGATTAGCTCTCGTTAAGCATGTACTGGACTTACACGGCGGCTATTTAACCCTGTCGAGTGAGATCGGGGTTGGCAGTTGCTTTGCCATCACGTTGCCCTATGTAACCCCCACATCGCGACCTAGGACGACGGCAAAACCGTCGGTTACCCAATCCCACAGGGTTATTGCCCAGAGCGATCCTTCGCCTCAGATTTTGGTGGTTGAAGATAATGAGATTGAACAGGAAACAATCACGACTTATCTCCAGGCCAAAGGGTATCGTGTGATTGCTGTGGGTAATGGCAACATGGCGATCGAACAGATGAAACTCCATCGTCCGAATCTTATCTTGATGGATATTCAAATGCCGGTGAAAGATGGGCTGGACACGATGCGGACGATTCGCTTGCAAGAGGATGGGGAGCCGATACCGATTATTGCGCTGACGGGGTTGGCGATGCCGGGCGATCGCGATCGATGCCTGGATGCTGGAGCAACCGATTACATCAGCAAACCGACGCCGCTGAAGGAGCTACACAGCAAAATTCAGAGCTTACTGGAGACTTCGGCGATCCAGGTCTCTTGAGTTTCTGTGTCTACGGTGTTGAGGTATTAGACTTGCACGGAACTGACCCTCTCCCTAAATCCCTTTCAACCCGAACTCACGTTAGGTCAGTATCGAGCCGCCCATCAAGGCGATGAATCGTGCTTCGACCGCTTGGGCTAATAGCGGCGATCGCGCTAAGTCTGGATCAGCCTCGATCGTCCGTTCCGCCATGGTTCGCGCCAAAATCAGCGCCTCGCGATCATCCACCAAACTCGCCAGCGCAAAATCCGGTAGCCCCGATTGCCGCGTCCCCAACACTTCACCGGGGCCACGCAACTGCATATCCATTTCCGCCAAATAAAACCCGTCCTGCGACTCCTCCATCACCTTCAGCCGCTGCTGGGCATCATCCGATGCCTTCGGCTTCGTCATCAACAAGCAAAACGACTTGTCTGCACCCCGTCCGACCCGCCCGCGTAGCTGGTGGAGCTGCGACAAGCCAAACCGTTCGGCATGTTCGATCAGCATCACCGACGCATTCGGCACATCGACCCCCACTTCGATCACGGTGGTCGAAACTAAAATTTGCGTCGTATTCGCCCGAAATGCCTCGATCGCCGCGTCCTTTTCCGCCGAACTCATCCGCCCGTGGAGTAACCCAAGCTGAAAATCGGGAAACACCTGTTGCAGCCGATCGTGCTCTTCGATCGCCGATCGTAGATCCAGCTTTTCCGACTCCTCCACCAGGGGCAACACCACATAGGTTTGTCGTCCCTGTGCCACCTCCCGGCGAATCAGTTCATAGGCTTGCTGACGTTCTTTTGCCGTTAACACTGTGGTTTGAATTGGCTTGCGACCCGGTGGTAGTTCGTCGATTTGGCTGACATCGAGATCGCCGTGTAGCGTTAACGCCAGCGTACGCGGGATCGGTGTCGCAGTCATCGACAGCACGTGACACACCCCATTTTCGCCCTTACTCTGTAGCTTTGCCCGTTGCTGCACCCCAAAGCGGTGTTGCTCATCGATCACACTCAACCCCAGTCGGTGAAATTTCACCTTGTCCTGAATCAGGGCATGGGTTCCCACGAGGACGGGCAATTCACCGGTTTCGAGTTGGCGGTGGAGCG
The DNA here is from genome assembly GCA_012033105.1 of Coleofasciculaceae cyanobacterium RL_1_1. Taxonomy (GTDB): domain Bacteria; phylum Cyanobacteriota; class Cyanobacteriia; order Cyanobacteriales; family Geitlerinemataceae; genus RDYZ01. Next base: position 2,898 of record JAAUPN010000285.1, on the reverse strand, counting down.
ATCGGCGTTTTGCCGTCCCCACCGAGCCGGTCAGTAACTCCACCGGTAAATTAAGCTGAGTCAGCCAGTCGGCGAGTTTGCGGTAGTGTTGTTCCGCCAATACTTCCGTCGGCGCCATCAGCGCGGCCTGATATCCCGACTGGATCGCAGCCAAGATCGCCACCACCGCCACCACGGTTTTACCGGCTCCCACATCTCCCTGTACAAGACGATTCATCGGTGAGGTTTGATTTAAGTCCGTCAAGATTTCATCAATGACGCGCTGTTGTGCGCCGGTCATGCGGAACGGCAGGAGGCCGTAAAAGCGCTCGATCAGTTCGCCGCGTGTGCTGAGTACCGCCGATCGCGCCATCACTTGCTCGGCCTGACCTCGGCGTAATTCCTGACGCCGCTTGAGCAAGCCCAATTGTAGATAGAAAAACTCATCGAACACCAGTCGTTTACGGGCGCGGCTGAGGGTTTCGCGATCGTCGGGAAAGTGGATTTGGGCGATCGCGGTGGGGAGTTCGATCAGGTCGCATTCGTGACGCAAGGCCACCGGTAGCGGATCGCGCAGGTTTGCCGCCGTGGGCAACACTGCCGCGATCGTCCGTCGCACCAAATCCGCCCCAACCCCTTCGGTGAGCGGATACACCGGCAACAGTCGCCCGATGTGCATCGATTCGATCTCACCATAGGCATCGTCGAGCAATTCCAACTCCGGCGAGTCCAGGGTTAAGCCGTATTTGTTCCCTTTCACAATTCCCGAAGCAGCCACGATCGCACCTTTGGGATACTTCGATCGTTGGGCATACTGCCATTTTGTCGAATAGCGCTGTCCGGCATAAAATCGGCTGAGTTTCAGCTTGCCGGTTTCGTCACTAATTGTCATTTGCATGACGGTTAAACTGCGATTTTTACTACTATCAAAAAAGCCGAAGCGATCGACCCGACCAATAATGGTGACGGTATCGCCAATCTGTAAATCTTTGATTTTGACCTGGCGAGCGTAGTCGATGTGGTCGCGGGGAAAGTAGTAGAGCAGGTCGCGGACGACGTGGAGACCGAGGCGGGCAAGCCGATCGCGGTTATGAGGGCCGACGCCTTTGATATAGGTCAGTTCGTCGTTGAGTTGGTAGGTTTTGCTGTCGTTGGGTGCGACGGGTTTAGTGCGGGCATTTTTCCCCGGTTTGTCTGCTTCACTGTGATATGAGCTGCCATTTCGCTAGTTTGGCTGATTTGCTGTTGTTTACGTTCAAGTTCTCGCTGTTTCGCCCAATAGCTATCAACTTGGCGTTGGGATTGCAGGATGGTGCGGCGGGCGTCGGCGACGAGTTGTTGGCGTTTGGCGGTGGTGAGGCTGTCGTAATTTTGGAAGCGATCGGCGAGGGTTTGCCAGCGATCGCGATCGTGGTCGGTCAGTCCTGTGGCGGGTTCGGCGAAGCAGCTTGCGAGGAAGACGTTAAAGCGTGACGATCGACCCATCAGGTTACCGAAGCCGGTTTCGGCTTCGATGCTGAGGGCTTTTTGCCAGCGAGGCCAGTCGGGCTGGGGGGTTGGGTTGGGGTTTGGGGTGGGGGTGGCGCGATCGGTCACGGAGTGCGGGATGGTTTGGGGTTGTTAGCCATCATAAGTGTCATTGTTTCGAGTCTGGCTATGTTGCGATCGGCGTTTCATACGATCAACTCGGGTTTGAATGTCTGCCATGATGTCTCGTGTTTCTTCTAGATCGCTGGCTAATAGGTGTTTGGAAAGTTCTTTAAACAGGGGTTTTAGGTTAACTGCATGGCCTAAGAGCAGTTGGGTAATATCGCCTTCGTATAAGCTTGCTCGTCCCATTTGTCCTTGACAATAGAGTGATGGCAAAGCATATAATTTAAGTAGGATAAGCCCTTCAACGGTGGCGCATTCAATTCCGATATTCCCGAATATTCGACGTGTTCTGTATTTCTCTAATACTCGTTAAGAGTTATTACCGGTTAATAAGCAGTCAATTTGAAGTGATTGAAAATTGCCGCGTGCGAAGTCACGATTTTCGTCATGCAGAATGAGTTCGGTGAGACGATCGAGATCTTTTCGAGAAAAGATGAAGTCGATATCTTGGGTGTTGCGTCCTTCGATATAGCTCAAGATGGCGATCCCGCCGACGAGGAGGTAGGGGATTTTTCGTGTTTCGAGTAGGGCGAAGAGTGTATCGGCGGTTTCTAGGAGGTTGCGATCGGCCATGAATTCATCGCTCCAGTTTTTGATATCGAAATAAATTCCGTCACGTATGATGGCTCCGACGGAGCGGGCTGCAAGTGTCATTGTCGAACACCTTGAGGGGACTGGATCGTTGGTTTGTTGTGCTTTGGGTGGTTTAGTGGAGTTTGGGTTGATGTTGGGCGTCATCGGGCATTTGGGCGATCGTTTCCATGGTTTTAATGCTGACGGTGCAGACGCGATCGAGCAAATCAATTACGTGATCTTTGTAGTCGATAAATCGATAGGTGTTGAAAAGTTGGCGGATTGTTGGGTCTTTGGGTGTTTTTTCTTTATGTTGGTCGAGTACCCATTCGATCGCGCTGCGGTTGCCGAGTTTGTATGTCCAGGCGATCGGGGGGATGCCGGTTAGGATGGTTTCGGTGTCGAGGATAATTTGACCGTTTGTTTTGTCGGCTTTGAGTTTAGCTTTGTAGGCGGGTTTCGGTTTTTTTCCGTGGTCGATTTCGTGGCGTTGGAGGCCGTGGGGTGGGATGGTTTCGTAGTGAATATGCCAATCTAGGAGTTGTTCGCCCCAGGTTTTCCATTGGTGAAAGTTGGCGTAGAGGGGCAGTCGTGGAAAGTCGCGTTTTAGGTTGATTTCGTATTTTTGGCGGTAGGCGGGATGGTGAAGTATGGCGTAGGTATAGTGGAAGATGTCGGGTTTGGTGATGGTGC
>JAAUPN010000284.1 GCA_012033105.1 Coleofasciculaceae cyanobacterium RL_1_1 | reverse complement strand
CCTGGGCGAATATCCACGGAAAAATGACGTTATCCACCCCGACTTTAAAATCTGCCAAGGCCGCATCCGAAGCAATCTTGACCGTCATGGCGTTGCGATCGCCCCGTTTCTCTGACATCAATCGTTCACTTACCATAAACTCCAGTCCATATCCTCACGTAGAGATCGCGATCAGTTCGATATCGCCGACCCGACCGACGATGAGGCAGGCGATGGGGCAGGCGATGAGGCAGGCGAAGTATAGAGATTTCGCCGCGCGATGTAGGCTGCAATCGGTGCTGGGATCGCTTCGGAATTCAGCGTTTGACGGTAAGCACTGGATGAAATCGGGGGGCCTTCCACATCGGCGAGTCGTGACGGTTCCCCACGATCGCAAGGTAGCCAGAGCTACATGATCGATCGGATAGCCCGGACGCGGAATCGCAATCACACTACACTCGCGCAGCAAATCCGCCGATCGATACCAACTGGGCAGTTGGGCGATCAGATCTGAGCCGATCGCAAAGGTAAACTCTGCTTGCGGCCACAGTGCTTTTGCCCGCTGCACGCTGATGATCGATCGCATGTGGCTCAGGTCTGCACGACATTCCACATTGTGACATGGTGACCCATCCTGACCTGATTGCAGAGTTTCAACCATTAGCGCCAGCATTTCCGTTCGCTGTTCGAGGGGCGTTCGATCGGGCTTAAATGGATTGTCGGACGCCCAGATCAGGACGCGATCGAAGCGATCGGCGAGCCACCGAATGACGGCACGATGCCCAACACTCGGCGGGTCGGCACTTGTACCAAACAAAGCAATATTCATGGGGGGTTACGTGAACGGCGAGGACGAGAGCAAAGCGGGGTCAATGGTTATCGTGTGAAGCTGGGTCGAGATGTCCCAGAATACCGAGATCAAGTGCCGATCGCTGATCTCGGTAAACTTTCCCTGAAAATTTTGAGGCTAGCGCGACGAGAAGACGGGTGATGACGGGTCAAGGGTTTGATTGAGTTCCCGAAGTGCATCAGAGATCACAGGTACAGGCGCGGCGTCACAGGTAAGCGATCGCGCGATCGCAGGCAGTGCGGCGACCGAAGCCGCTGTACGTTGCGCGATCGTTTCCAGCGATTCCACGGCAGTTGTCCGCTGACCATCCACCATCACACAGTCCAACACCGATCGCTCACCGGCAGCGGCAACCTCATGCGCCAGACCCAACCGATCGCCCGTCGCCGAGCGAAATACCTGTTTCCGCCCTGGATAGGTCGCCTTTCCTGGCGATCGTTTCGCCACCGGCACACCATCCAGATCCACGAGTTTATACACACCACCAAAGGCAGACCCGGCCACCAAGCGCGTCCCAATGCCGTACCCGTCAATCATCGATCCCGCCGCGATCGTCCGTGCGATTTCCCATTCATCGAAGTCACCACTCGCGAAAATCGGCACACCGGGCAAGATCTGCCGCACCTGCCGCGATAGCGCCACAATGTCCCCCGAATCAATCCGAATGCCCTGGGCTGCAAACTGACCCGCTGCCCGCTGCTTTGCGAGTTCCTGTACCGCCGCGATCGTGTCAATGGTATCGACGAGCAGCGGTGCGCCGGGAAAATATTGGTGAAATATACTAAAAGTAGAGGACTCGTTTTGATTAATTGCGCCAAAAGCAAGGATCAGGGCATGAGCCATCGTGCCGGATGGTTGGCGACCCAGCTCCAGAGCGGCCAGGACATTCGAGGTGGCATCAAACCCAGCGGCGAGGGCGGCACGAGCCGCCCACAGTGCAGCTTGGGGCGAGGAGGCGCGACGGGTTCCAAACTCGAGCAGGGTCGCCCGATCGCCTGCCACATCCCGCATCCGAGCTGCGCGGGTCGCAATTAAGGTTTGATAGTTAATCGTATTGAGTAAATAGGTTTCGACGATCTGGGCTTGCCAGAGTGGGGCTTCGATCCGCAGGATCGGCTCGTTGGGTAAAAATGCTGTCCCCTCTGGCATGGCGTACACTGAGCCACAAAAGCGAAAGTCGGCGAGCAGTGTCCAAAAGTCATCGGGAGCGCGATCGAACAGTCCCGTTTGACACAAGGCCGCGATGTGCTCCTCGGAAAATTGCACCGCTTCGAGATACTGCAAGGCTTGCTCAAGCCCCATCGCGATCGCGTAGCCAAACTGCTGGGGAAACGATCGGGCGAATAGCTCAAAGCTGGCTGGACGATCGGCGATGCCCTCACCGCAGTAGCAAGCCGACATCGTCAGTTGGTACAGATCGGTTAACAGGCTGTAGTTGTCGGGCTGGGGTTCAAGGCGTGGAGATGGGATCATGACTCGATCGCGCTAGCGACGCGAATTGAACGATTCACGATTTAATTATAGTAGATACTACCAAAATTAGGCAAAACGTATCCGCTGAGGTCGATCGTACCCCGTTCGATTTCGTGTTGCTCATCAATGATCCAAAATCTGAAAGCGTTACAGGATTTGATCTCGGGGAAATCCGGATTACAACTTGTGATGACGATCATAAGTTGGCGCGATCGGGATCATTTAGAACGGACGGGCTGCGTCACGTGACAGGTTAACCCGGAGCGTCATACTGGAATTAGGAAATTAGCCAACTTTTCACCTTGAACGCCATGCTTCCGCAACTCCAACTTTTGCCCGGTGCTATTTCCGAGATGATGGCAACTAGCAGTGAACTGGGTTACTTGACGATCGCCGATCGCTATGGACTTCTCGCGGCAACTCTCGATGATTCTCTCAGTGAGACAGAGCGACGCTGTATCAATCGCTTAGTGCGATCGGCGGCACGGGGTCGTCTACAAATCGCCAATGTCTTGTCCTAGTCGAGGCTCTTTAGGTCAGCTTCCAGGCGGCGATCGCCACACAAAGCCAGCCGACAATCAAGGCCGCTCCACCAAGGGGTGCAACCGCCCCGAACCACCGCGCCGCCCCCAGGCTCAAACCGTACAAACTGCCACAAAACAGCACCATCCCCACCGTAATGGCAACTGCACCGATCGGTAAACTCGAAGGTGGATCGGGCAGGACGAGCATTAAAAGTGCGATCGCGAGCAACAGCAGAGCGTGCGTTAACTGATAGCGGGTTGCAGTTTCAAAAATTTCCAGGGCGCGATCGCTGACTGTACCGCGCAGGCCATGCGCCCCAAAAGCTCCCGCTGCCACAGCGCTCGCTCCAAACAGACTCGCTAACATCAACACAAGTTTAGGGGTCACGATTTCACGCTCCAGGGATTGCACGCCATATTGATTCGGTAGCCCAAGCAAATTCAAGCGACTTAAAACGTAACTCAACCATCCTGGTTGCTAGGGGCTGTCATCAATTAAAGTTCTAGCGCTTACCCAGCAAGGGTTTCAGCCCCTAGCTTTTTTATTGGGTCGAGCGTTCAACAGCTTGCCCGATAAGGGTTCTACGATTAATTGATGACACGCCCTAGACAAGCTAGACGCTTGTGTTACGCATATCATCATCCGTTAATTACCGGGTCTACTTATCAGGATAAATTTTCCTCAAGCCCTCACCTAGATCTCTTTAAGATCTTCCCCACATCTAGGAAGTTCGAGCTTCAAGATCGCGATCGGCGTGGGCGTGGTTATCCCAGATCACGAGGTGCGCGAGCCAGTCCAGCACGCGATGATTGACAACCTCGGGGCGATCGTCGTGGGGGCAGTGTCCGGCGTTGGGAATGGCGAAAACGTCGATCGTGGCATTACCAGTCCAGGTTTTATACAGATCCGCGCCATCGATCGGCGTCCAGGGATCATCCTCGCCCCACAGCACCAACAGCGGACAGGTCACACGCGGCAATAGCTCTTCGGGTTTGGGGCCTGCCGGTGCGGTCAAAATCGAGGCGAAGACTTTTTGGGCGTTGGGATCACAGGACGGGCGATAGAGCAGTTCGACGAGTTCATCGTCGATCGCAGCCGTGTTGCGGTAAACCTGATGCAGTGTCCGGCGAATTTGTGAGGGACGGCGCACCACTTCAAATAAGGCATTGCCGACGATCGGCGCAGAGACCACCTTGGCAAACGAGCCTAAAATAAAACCCAAGACGGGGTTCAGCTCATCGGGGCGATGATTGAGACCACCCGCACAGTTGAGCAACACCGCACCCCGCGTTTTCTCGGGATGATCCGCCGCCAACATCAACGCCAATAACGCCCCGATCGAGTTCCCGACCCACACCGTCGGCGTGTTGATCAATTCACCCCAAAAGTCAGCGATCAAATCGCGCCACAGTTCCAGGGAGTAGTCCACCAAGGCTTTTTCCGAATCGCCAAACCCGAGGAGGTCGATCGCGTAGACTCGGTATCCGGCCTGCGCCCAGTCGGGAATATTGTTGCGCCAATGGCCGATCGAAGCACCAAAACCGTGGATTAACAACAGCGGTTGACCTTCACCACGAACGGCGTACTGGATCTTGCGATCGCGCCACGTCCAAGTATGGCGATCGAGAGCGAGGCGATCAAGAACAGCAGTCACAGGCGTTGACAAAGCTCCGTTTAGTTAATGTAACTAAGTGTAACAAAAATGAATGGATATAGCAGAAGCCGATTAGGTTAGGACACTCTCGTCTAAGTTGAAAACCGCACTATTCGCTTCGCGAAGGCTACGCCAACGACTCCGCTCAGTGCTCTCAGCTTT
>JAAUPN010000100.1 GCA_012033105.1 Coleofasciculaceae cyanobacterium RL_1_1 | reverse complement strand
ACACGAGTTTTTAGAAAAAACTCACGAATTGCCAAAAGCTTCGCGTTAAGCTGGGACATCTTCTCGACAAGCGGCTATGCTCGAACAGGAGCGGCAGTTATCTCGGTCATACCTCCTGGTCTCACTGTCGTTTCTAAACCATATCCGTCTGTCCGTTGCCCATTTGTCCGTTGCCCATTTGTCCGTTGTCCGTTGTTTCGTTTAATCCTTTGCTCGATACGACTGTGGTGCCATGCCCCTAACGCTGCGTACGCTCAAAAAGACCATTTTCAAGCAACGCCCGCTTCAATCTTCGGATCTCGCAGAGGCGGAAAAATATGATGTTGAGGCAAATCAAGAATTTAAAATCGATACATTTGCAGAGGAGCGCCGCCACCTACGCTTTGCGCTCAGTGGTGGTCCGATTAAAGGATTCGACACCTGGTACGGGTTTGAGGAACATGTCGAGATTACGGGAAACACCACGGGCCTTAATAGCCTGCTGTATCCCAAGCCTCGACCCCGCGCGATCAAGCTAGAGGTTCCGTACCTATCGCAGCTCGATAACTTTGAGAATCCGACGGGGTCTTGTAATGTCACCTCGCTGGCGATGTGTCTAAAGTATTTCCGGATTCCGCAACGGACGCGGACGGCTCAGTTTGAGGATGAGCTTTATCGCTATGCGATCGCCAAAGGCTACAGCCGTCATAATCCCTATGATTTAGCCAAGATTCTCCAAGATTATGGCTGTCAGGACGACTTTCGGATTAGCGCGACGATTTCCCAGGTTCAAGATTGGTTATCCGATCGTAAGCCGGTGATCGTCCATGGCTATTTCACGTCGTTTGGTCACATTATCGTACTGGTGGGCTACGACGAAACCGGCTTCTTCGTCCACGATCCCTATGGTGAATGGTTCTCGACGGGCTATCGGACGGACTTACCCGGTGCGTACTTAAAGTATTCCTACAAGCTCATCCGCGATCTGTGCATTCCAGATGGTAATTTCTGGGTACATTTTGTCGGGGCTTGAGTGCTGCTGAAGCATTGCCGATCAACGATATAGTCAATTCACAAGTTCTTCATCTCACAAATTTATCTTGCTGTGGCTTGAATTGACTATAACCGTTGGTTTAATCGCTCTCAGGTTCCGTTTCAATGCTCGCCTCTAGTGTTTCGTCGTCGAATCGAACGTAGAGGATATTTGGGCGACAACACACCTGACAGTCTTCGACGTAGGATTGTGAAAGTCCGGCGCTGATATCGACAAAGGTGGTGCTGCTCTCGCCGCAAAAGGCGCAGTAGTAGTCCGCTGTGGTCTGCACGGCTTAGGCTCCCTGGCGATCCTGAGCCAGACGCTGACATTCGCGTTGGGTCACTTCGTGGCGATAGCGAAACATGTCGCGCAGGCGATCGTTCACAAACCAGCCGATCGCGGCCTCGGCGATCTCGCCACCCGGTAGCGCGTAGGTGATCGAGTCGGTCAAGCGTGTTTTGCCGTGGTCAGCTTCAAATTCATGGCGATGCACCCAGTGATCGAGCGGGCCATCGACTTGTTCATCAATAAATAGACGGTTGACGGTGCATTCTGTATGACGTGCCAGCCAGCATACGGGGATCGGGCCAAGATGAATCGTAAATTCGGTTTCCGCGCCGACACCTAGCCCGCCCTCTCGACGAATCACGTCTACCGGCTGCCACGGCGGTGTAATTAACTGCAAGATATCCGGGCATTCGTGGAACGCCCAGACGATCGATACCGGAGCATCGATGATTGATGTGTAATGAAAATTCAGCACGGTGGCAGCACGGTAAAAGTGAACGGGCGATCGAGATTGCGTTAGTCGATGATAGCGTCGAGCAACACGTCAGATAGGGAGCGATTTTTCATCGTAGCGATATCGATCGTATCGACGATGTCAAATTTGGCTCCGGCGTCTACGAGGTTGTCATCCAGCGCTTTGAGGTATTCGGTCACTTTGGGATCGGTTCCCACCTGGATGAACGACACGGCCAACTCTTCGTCGCGATCGATCTGTCGGGAGGCGCGAACGATTTCCTTCATCACCGCCTTGCGATCGTCCGGTTCACCATCCGTGATCACCAGCATTGTTTCGCCGTTGGGCTTGGTTTCACCCTTCTTGCGCCGCTCAAAAAAGTTCTCAAACGCATGTTCGAGTACTTCTGCTAGGTTGGTTCGACCAACGGGTTGATTTTCATCAAAAATCTGAGCCACCTTTTCGGTTGTGACATTGTCGTACCGGCGGAAGGTGCTGGAGAACAGGTACACCGTAATGCCGTCGGGGTCGAACTCCTCGCACTTGCTCGCGAGGGCGATCGCGGAGTCACGAACCGAGTTCCAGCGGCTTTGGTTTTGCTCGCAATCTTGGGTGGACATGCTGCCACTGCGATCGACGATCAGCGTATAGTCGCGATTTTCTAGCACGGTTTGCCTCTCGAAATGGAAAGTATTGAGGGAAGGATGAGTGACCTGACGTAGCATGATACGGCCTCGGTCAATGGCACTGTTAAGGCACTGTCAATGGGGCGAAATAGTCCAGCACTGGAAAAACCAGAGTCGATGGGTGATGATGGATCTGGGGTGCGGGATTGGGGGTGATCCTCGGGTGCATTTGGTCTTCTGGAATGGTAGCACTCCGATTTTGATCGAGTTTGAGCGGGTCAGTGTGGGATTTTGGGGCGGGAGGAAGTTGTGGGATGGAGTTGCGGGAGTGAGGAAATGGAGGGCTGAGTGGGGATCGGTTGATGTCGTTGACGATCGCAGCTTAGGATGACGGGTCTGGCGGTGGGGATACGGTCACAATTGGACGATCGTGCCGCACCAGATCGGCGACCGCTCGACCGATCAACGTACAGACATGACATTGTCGATCGCAATATTTTCACGATCGATCCAGGCCGCGAGCAGCTCTCGGGTGATGGCGAGATCGCGAATGGGCTTGGCGCTGGGAAATCGGCTCCAGCGATTATTGCTCAGTCCGGTCGAGAGTGCCGCGCGATCGTTTGGATCGGGGTGGGGATGTTCCGGATCGACAAGTTGCTCATCCCCGTGTGTCATACCGGGATCGACCTCGCGATCAATCTCTCGATCCACCTCTTGATCGATCTCGCGATCGTCTTCATTGCTGGCGTGATGCATCGCGGCGTCTTGATTGGCGGCATCGGTACTGGTGGGGCTATCTAATCGCGGCGACTCCAGACCAAATTCTCGCTCATAGGTTGATTCGATCGTGGGTTCCGCCGTTGGTTCCGCGCTGTCTGGTGGGGCGGGACGATCGGTGGACGCGGCGGATCGTGTCTCCTCCGTGGAGCTGAGTTCTGCGGCTGGAGAATTGACGAGTGGATGCGAGAGATCTGGGGTCACACCAACGGAGGATTGGGAATTGATCGCGTCTGGATCAGAGGAGAGCGTGGTGGTCGAGCGGTTGCTAGGCGTTGAGGATAATGACTCGGCGGCCATCCGTTCGCGATCGCCGATTTCTGCTTCCAAGCGTCTCAGAGCTAGCAACGGGAGGATATCGTCCAGGGAAAATTCGACCACGAGGCCGCGATCGTGCTGGGCAAAGCGATCATAAGACTGAGCCGCTTTCCAGTGGGGAGAAATTGGCGAGCCGAGGGGACGCACGAGACAGCCTAAGCTCCAGACTGACTTTGTGGGGCTAGCTGTGTGGGTTGGGTTGGGTTCGAGTTCGATCGCCGTCCAGCAGCGATCGAGTTGAGCGCAAAGCTGCCGACCGTTGTTGGAGGTTAAGGCTCCGAGGCCAATGTGCAAGATCTGAGCCGGGTCGGGTTGAGCTTCGGCGTCATGGGCTGCGGGGTTAACGGGATTCATCGACTCAGAATTAACCGAGTTTACCGACTCAGAATCCGCCGGATCGGATGGGTCAGACATCTGCGACGATTCAGAGGATTCAGGCGATGCGGACACCTCGGATGATTCTGTGAATGTTTCGTTTCCGGATGCGCTCTGTGATCCACACTCGGATCTAAGTTCTGATACCCTCTCAAACGCGCGGCTGATTGGCTCGCGAGTGCGCCCTCTGGCGTGGCAATCTCGAGAACCTCCAGCTCGATCGTGACCGGAAATGTCCGCGACTGGGGATGCAAGGCCACATCCCGCACCCGAAACGAAATTTCCGAAATTTCCGGAATCATCGACGCATCCCGATCGACAGGATTGATCGGATCATCGATCGTTAAATCACAGCCCTGGAGCTGGGCAAATGCCTGCGCGATCGCCTGGGCGATCATCCAGTCATCCCCTAAGCCATCGTCGGCCAATTCTCGCAGGATCGACCCAAAGCGCAGCTCGACCGACTCTAGCGGATCGGTTTCGACGGGCTGGAAATTATCGGCGCACCAGTCGATCGCGTCGTGTAGATCCACCGATTCCCGCACCAGCGCTGCCACCTGAGCGCGATCAAAGGGATACAAGGGGGTCGGCGGGACAAGGTTTCGTGCTTGATAAAACGTCTGTAGCCAACACTCGATCGCCTGTTCGATCGTCTCCGCATCCGCAGGCTGTAAACCGCACGGCTCGCCGCGATCGTGGGCAAACTGTGCCACGGGTCCGAAATGGTCTTCCACGAGATCCCAGGTATCGGGATGCATAGCCGAGACAAATAGCACACCAAACCGCCGTGTTCGTGTTCGCAGGCGATCGCCGAGCCATTTAATCAGCCCGATCGCCACCCGTTCTTTTTGGACGCCCGGTTCGGGAATCTCGGGATGCTCGAAGCAGTCAAAGGCGATCGTCACGGGGGCGTACTGCTCGATCGTCGTGAGTAAATTCAGCGTCGTTTGCCATGCCTGCGACTCCGGATTGTGCGACCGTGGCTGAGGTAAGCCCAATTCGTTGCGCTTCCAGCTGGGAATCATCAGGCCACTAAGCCACTTGCGAGCGTAGGGCAACTGGTGCGGGCATAGCGTCCAGAAGATCGCCCGCACAATATCGGGATCATCGATATCGGGACGCACGCGAAAGAACGCTTCGGCGATGCGATCGATCCAGGCTTGATTTTGTTCGAGGGAATTGCGCGAGAGCAGTTCTAGGACGCTGCGCGGCGAGAACTGCTTGCGGCTGTTGTCGATGCCGCTCAGGGCGTGATTGGCGAGGGCGATCGCCAACTGTTGCCATTGCAGCAAACCGCTGGGCATTCGTCGCACAAAACTATCGCCGATCGCCCGCAAAAACTGCTGACGCACCGCCTGTCCTTCGGAGAACTGCTGAACGTTCAAATAGACAAACAGGCCGGGAATCGGAGCATTGTGAACATGCTGTCTCAAGCAGTTCAGCTCGTGGGTTTTGCCCGTCCCGGTTTGTCCCAGTAGGGTCACCGCCGCGACGGTTGTACTTTGGCAGACCCGCCCATAGGCCGCGTGTAGGTGCGATCGCACGCCGATGTTTAACTGAGGCGAATCAGCATGGCGATCGATCCAGATTTCCGGCTCCCGTACCGTGCTGGCATCAACGAACGGGTTGTGACTCGAAATTCCAGCGTTTAGCGCCTTAATCGATGACGGGACAATAGAGGAAGAATCCATCGGCAACCTCAATGTAAGTCCAACAAATCCAGCGACCCGGACAACATCAGTGAGTCTAGCGAGTCTAACCAATTCAACATATTCAGCAACTCCATCAACTCCAACAAATTCAGGCTGTCCGGTAAGTACACGATGACATTTCCACGACGGTTTAGCCGTGGTGTGGCTAATTTAGGCGGACATCACAAAAAACTGACGCACTTCTTCACAGTAACGCCATGCTAGACCTGCTGGATCTTTCTGGCTAGACCACTCCCCAAAATCGGGCTTTAGTTTGCGCACACCGATCGTGCTAGAACTCACGCCCAAACGCCGTGCAAGCTGCGCTTGAATTAAAGGCTCTGGTTGCGATGGGTCACTGGGGGGAGCAAGACGCAGATCACTGGGCGATCGCAGTGTCTCGGAGACAACGTCAGGAATTGTTACGGGGATCACGTCGGATAGCGAAATCGTAGACGAAATCTTGAGGGCTGCAAACCCAGGGGGCGGCGAATCGTCGGGGTCTAACGGATTGCGCTGATCGAGATCCCCGTCGCCCAGGCTTGACGCGACGATCAGATCGGTCGTGTCTTGCGCGTCTTGCGCGAGAGTTTGCGGCGTTTGCGGTGCTAACGCCCCCTGTGCAAAAACGGGCGAGTGTTGTCTCGACGATTCGACGGATACCGTTGGATCGATTGGATCGATCGTCACCACCTCACCCGAACTGGCCAACACGCGACGCTGCCAAATCCAAACCCCCGCAACGCCTGCCACTGCCGACAATACCAAGAGATTGAGCGTCAGGACGATCGACAGCAGTGTTTGCAAAAACGTTTGCAAAAATGCCAGCAACCCTTGCAGCAAAGCCGGAACCAGCAACAACGCCGCCAACACGCCAAACGCATACTTGACGTAATCGAGGGGCGTTGATTTCGAGAGATCAGATTGATCAGAGCGAAAAGGCATAATGAAGCGATGAGGTCAAACGGTCAAAGCATAGGGTCGGCCAAGCGGGAAACGTAAAACCCGCATCCGGCGATCTCACCCCTCCATAGGGTGAAATTTCCGAACGGTCAGCCAAAAACGTGATCCCTATAATGAGTCTAAGAGCGATCGCGTCGCACGACGAACTGGCATTCGAGATCTTCCGTCCGCTGGAGAATGACGACCCGACGATCAGCCTCGCTCTGTGTCATCGTCTTCATCGTCGCAATTTAAGTTAAGCCGACGATCGACGGTATGGAATGTCGCCAGATTCGTACCTGAAATCTGCCTGAACCCCGAACGAGAACTGGAGAACGAAACAATGGTGCCGAATCCAGCCATTATTAACGCTGTTGAACAACTTGACTATCGTGTCACCGTTGGTGATGTTGCCACTAAAGCCGGTCTGAATGTGGCGACAGTGGAGCAGGGCTTATTGGCGATCGCGACCGAGGCCGGTGGTCATATGCAGGTCGCGGATACCGGCGATCTGGTCTATCTTTTCCGAAAAATTTGCGCGGTGTCCTGCGTAGCCGCTCCTTGAAGCTGCGCCTGCAAGAAACCTGGCAAAAAATCTGGCGGGTGTTGTTCTACATCATTCGGATTTCGTTTGGCACGATCTTGATCGCGTCGATTATTTTGATTTTTCTGGCGATCGTGGCGATCTCGATCGCGGCGAGCAATAACCGAGACGAAGACAATCGCGGCGGTGGCGGCGGCATGATTCTCATGCCGCGCTTCTCTCCGTTTGACCTGTTCTGGATCTATGACTTTGGCGGACAGCCGCGCCAGCGTCGCGATCGCGATTATCGGGGCGGCAACCGTGGCGCAGGCGGCGAGTCGGAGCTGAACTTCCTCGAAGCGGTGTTTTCGTTTCTCTTTGGTGATGGCAACCCGAACGCGGAGATCGATGAACGCCGCTGGCAGGCGATCGGCTCTGTGATTCAGGCCAACGGCGGCGCGGTGGTCGCGGAACAGATCGCGCCTTATATGGACGATCTCGGCGCAGATCCCGACGATGAGGACTACATGTTACCGGTGTTGCTCCGTTTCAACGGCAAGCCGGAAGTCAGCCCCGAAGGTGACCTGGTCTACCATTTCCCCGAGCTTCAGGTTCGCGCGGCGACCTCAAGCCGTACCCTAGCCCCGACCGCCCAAACGGGCTATCTCCAAGAAAAATCATGGCCGTTTAGCCGTGCTGAATCGGGACAACTGGTGATGGCGGCAGGGTTAGGGGTCGTGAATCTGGTCGGGGCGATCGTGCTGGGGGCGATGCTGGGTGATGGGACGATCGCGGCAGAACTCGGCGGACTGGTCGGTTTTGTGGATGCGATCTACGGCGTCTTGCTGGTGTACGGTACGGCTTTCCTTGCGGTTCCTACCCTGCGCTTTTTCTGGCTCAAGGGTTATAACGCCAAGGTCGAAACGCGCAACATTCAACGTAAAGCTCAAGCTCAAGCCTTGACTGCAAAGCAGGCGCAGATTGCCCCGAAACTCGCCTTTGCTCAACAGTTTGCTAACACGCAAACCATCTCGGACGACGATCTCGCCTACACCACCGAAACCGACCTCGTGACCCAGGAACTGGAAAACCCCGATCGCGTCGAGGCGGAATGGAAACGCCGTCTTGAGTCGGGTTCCTCGAATTAAAGCCAAGGCTACGGATTGGGCTGGGCGATCGATGTGAATCGTTAGTGGCGGGCACAGGGTAATGTGTCCGCCGTTGTTTTTGGTGGTCTGTGGCTGGTGGTCTTTGACTAGACGCTAAAGATTTTCATCACTTCATCACCGAGATGGTTGATCACTTTAACGGCGATGCGACCGGAGGCGGGTTTATCGAAGGGGCGCGAGGTGTCGCTGTTCAGGGTTGCCCAGGCGTCGGGGTCGATTTCGGCTTTGAGGGTGGTTTTGAGAGATTTGTAGGGGTCGCTGGCTCCGAGGAAGTAGGCATGGCGGACGAAGAAGCTTTCGTCGTTGTAGTCGGTGTCGATCAACCAGCAAGCGATATCGTCGGTGTTGCTGGCGCGGATGTCGCCGGATTGGGGATGGAAGACATCGACGCCGTTGAGTTTGACTTGCAGTTGGCCGCGATCGGTCTCATTGAGGTCGATGTCAGGTTCGCCGAAAATGACAAATAGGTTGCCTTTGCCGGTGTTTTTCAGGCTGTCGGCCATGTGAAGATCGGCGTTCATCCGGGCTTTGAGGACGGGGATGCGTCCGAGTTTGTTGAATTCGGTGGAGTGGGCGTCGTAGTTGAAGGCGCAGGCGATCAGCACGTCGAAACCGGCGTCGCCGCATTCCCGGCAGGCTTTCACGAGGTCTTGACGGCTGACGGTTCCGAATTCGGGGCCGATGAAGATTCCGGCGCGTTTTTCGGTGTTGGTGTTGGTTTCGAGGTAGCGACCTTCGGCGCTGATGTAGTCCCCTGCCCAGTGGGTGAGGCTGGTGAAGTTAATTTTCTCGTCTTTTTGGGGTTGTTGGACGCCGGAGGTTTTGAGGGTTTCGAGGATGGTTTGGGTGAAGTTACGGGCGGGGTCGTTGTTTTGCCGATCGGCTCGGTTCGGCGCGATCGGGTCGATGAGTTCGTCGTCTGCGCCGACGGCGAGGGTGCGGTGGGGCGAGAGGCTTTCAACGGTGAAGGGGCCTGCGACGCGGACGATGTTTTTGTCTTCATAGGGTTTGTCGTAGAGGTATTCCTGGTCGGCTTTGGCGGCGATCGAGGCGTCGATTTCCTGTTATCGTTTAATGCGGGTGTTCCAGAAGTCGGTGAGGGGTTTTTCGGTGGTTGGCGGCCAGTCGGCGGGTTTGTCGCGGGGGATTTCCCATTCAAGTAGGCCATTGGCGGGGGCGGTTTCGATTTTGTAGGGGGTTTTATGGTGTTTGAGGGTGGTGTTGAGTCGCTCGATCGCGGCTTCGATCTGGGGTTGGTAGTTTTCCCAAATCACATCAATTTCGGCGTTGTTGGCGATCGCCTTTAACGTAATATGCGGGACACGTTGATAAACGAAGCCTTGGCGGATGTTGCTGTGGGTGGGTTCTTGGCTGGGTTGTTTGCGGGTGAGTTCGGCTTCCCTGTGTTGTCCGGCGGGGCTATCTTTGAGGAGGTAGTAGGGATATTTTGCGCCCATGATTCTGGCACGGGCAAGGGCGAGGGCAACGCGGCTGGTGTCGATGGTGATCCAACGCCGTCCCCATTGTTCGGCGACGTAGGCGGCTGTGCCTGATCCACAGTTATGAACGGTACACGTTTCAGTCACGAAGGAATGGACGCCTTCAACTTCGAGATCGTAGACTGTTTCTTCGGCTTGTTCGGTGATAATCTCGCTAATTTCCACGGGTTGCTGACGGCTACCAAAAAATACAACATCACCGATTTCTAAACTATCGGCATGTCGCCACTGTCGATCGCGCTGATCGCTAGTTTGGATGGTCTCAAGATATTTTTGAATCTGATCAACCACGCCATCAAGATTGTGGTAAACCTCCTCATTGGTAAACCGCAGGACGGTTAGCCCCAAGCCTCGTAGGTAGCGATCGCGCTCTGCGTCATAGGCTTGGGCTTCGGGGCGATCGTGGCTTTCGCCGTCTACTTCGATCACGAAACTTTTATCGCGGGTATAAAAGTCTACGATGTACGATCCGATCGGATGTTGACGGCGGAATTTTACGCCCAGTTGTTCGCGTCGTAGGGCTTGCCAGAGTTTTTGCTCGGCAGTGGTTTGTTTTTTCGGAGGGTTCTGGCGCGGTCAAAGTGGTGTTGCGGGATGTGTTTCCAGGTGTTGTTACCACCGTAGTCGAGGTTGCGTCGTTGACATAGGATGCGATGTTCTGCGGTGACCCAAAGCCAAGCATCACTATGTCGATGACGAATGCCAATCATGGTTCCCCGGTAGGGTTTGGCGATCGTTCTGATGATTTGGTGTGGTTGTCCGTCGTGTCCAATTACCCAGTCTCCGGGCCGCAGGTTCTCGATCGCGATCATGCTCAAAGTCCCCGAACCGCTCAAAGTCCCCCAACCACTCAAAGTCCCCCGCAGGCGGGGGGATTTAGGGGGGCTGATACGGTCGTGCTGAGTGCGGCGGGGTTTGCCCCCTCCCCAGCCCTCCCCCGATCGGGGAGGGAGCCGGAATGAGGATTTTGGTTCCTTGGCGGAGGCAGGTGGGATCGAGGACGAGATCGCCGGGATCTGTCGTCATTAGGATGCAGCGTTCAGATACTTTTGTAGCTGTTTGAACAACATATACTTTCTCTCCTGGCCGACCGGCAATACCTGTATCAATCCAAGTATTGTTAATTGGAAAAGCTGCAAAGTCATCTAAATAACGCTTGTAGCCTAATGATGTTTTTCTTGTTAAGAGACGATTTGCAAGTCTTAGTTTCTCCATCCCCGCGAGGTTCGTCTTATATGAGCCTGAGAATAGTCTCCCATTAACTTCTACCCGGAAAGTCGGATTTCCCTGAGTCGTAATATTATCAGGACGAAAAAAACGAGTTCCCGATGGTAAAGAGTAAGCATTTTCAGTATCAGAAGCTTTGATATTTTCAACGACTCCATTAGGAAGTTCTGCTTTTTTATATTCTCCAATGCCAGAACCTCCAATTTCCTTAATGTGATTAATTTGTCGATATTTAACCTTATCTATATCTTTTGCGTAAAATAAGAGGTAATCAGAAATCCCTGTTAAGTGTTTAGTACCGTATCCGCTGGTCTTAACAAAGATGATTTGTGAAATACAATTCTTTTCCCCAAAAACCTCATCCATCAAAGCCCGCACCCGATGAACATTCTCATCGCCAATCTGCACAAAAATCGAGCCACTATCACTCAACAAATCCCGCGCCACCGTCAACCGATCGCGAAGATACGTCAAATACGAATGAATCCCATCCCGCCACGTATCCCGAAACGCCTTCACCTGCTCCGGCTCCCGCGTAATATGCTCCGCCTTCCCATCCTTCACATCCCGACTCGTCGTAGACCACTGAAAATTAGAATTAAACTTAATCCCATACGGCGGATCAAGATAAATACACTGCACCTTGCCCCGTAACCCCTCCCGCTCCGCCAAACTCGCCATCACCTGCAAACTATCACCCAAAATCATCCGATTCGACCAATGGGCATCATGCTCATAAAACTCCGTCCCCGCCACCGACTCCGGCAACCCATCAAAATCCGCAAACAGATCCAACTGCTCCTCATCCGGCGGACTCGACTCCCGCGATCGACGTCGCAAATCATCAATCAACGCCTTCGGCTTAATCTTCTCCTGGATATACAACGGCGGCGCATCCACCACCAAATCCGACCAATCCATAACATCCTTACCCCGCCACACCAACTGCGGATCAAGATCCCGATTGCGCCGCTCATACGCCACCCGTAACGGGCGATCGTCCTCCGACCTCAGCATCGGCTCAAACTCCGCCGTCGGGATATGCTTGCGTGTCGCCTCATGCTCCAGGCTCTCGATTTTCTTCGGCTCGTTCGACTTTTTCTTCGGTGGCATTCGGTTAGCTCCAGCGCTGAATCGAGATCAACAGCAATTTAACATCACCTAAAATAGTAGCGGTAACGCCATCCAAACGACCGCCCACCTGACGTTTCGACATACCAATGACCCCACAACTCCAAGCCGCGATCGCCACGATCGAACCACTCAACGCGATCAAACGCCAACACCTGCTCCAAATCCTACTGCACAGCCACACACCAGCCACCCAAGACAGCATCGACCTCGAAACCCAGAGCCGACAATTTTGGGACGGCATACCGCTTCAACAACTTCGCACCACTCAAACCCCAGCGATGTGTTATCCCGATCGAGACAGCCGTGACTTTTGGCCGGAAACAGAAACTATCGACGACTTTTTAACCTTTTTAGATCGGCAACGTCATCAATCTGTCTAAGATCTGAGATTAGGGGTCTAGTTTTTTTGGATTCTTGCTCGATTTTTTAAGTTCAGATTGTAAGCGTCGTTCTACTTTTTTGATATCTTCCTCCGGTGGTAAACTCTCAGGATAAATTCCACGCTCTATAAGCGTATTGCGAACTGCTTGATTATTAGTAATATGCTCTCTTGAAATTTGCTGTTCTGTCTTCAAATTTGCTGTTCTGTCTTCAAAAGATGTTCTCGGCTATTAAATATTGTAATTTCGGTCGCAAAATCTTTTGCCTTCAAGATAATTGTTGGCGCGAAATCAGCAAGGGGCTTGCTCTTAGGAACCTGCCAGCGTGATTTCATCGCCTGCGTAGACTGCCCAAATAACGCCGCATCACCCTTACTCCGAATTAACGCAAAATTGCGATCTCCTCCAGTTTGCTCATAAATAACCTTGGATAACTCCTTTTCTGTCTGAGCCAACTTATTGCGTGCCGAAACTCGCTCTGTTGCAAGCAATCTTTGCTCAATGAGTTCCGCCCGCCGCGTCTGAATTGCAAAATAAGTTTGGGCAAATGCAATCTTAGGTTTACGCGAATCGCCATTTTGAGCGATCAGATAACATGCATACCGAGTTAGCATAAAATCGGTAATAGAACGCTGACTTCCTGATCCAAGATCGACCATTTTCTCAACCTCAGAAAAATGGTCACAAATATTATGTCCTGACAGTTCGCAAGCTGTCTTTGCTTTCGAGATAACATTCGTAAATGTATCCCACTTAGTATACTCCAGTAAATGTTGTAAATCTCTCGCGAGCCAAAACTCAATATCTTGCTCTGTCGTTCGTGAATTGGCTTCAAAAGCTGCGGTTAGCTCGTTGATTTCTTGAGATTTCATGATATTAAACAATAATGTTTTGAGAATCTGTTGCTTACTGTATTACTTTACTTGATTAGCATGGATTGAATCGCCGCCGCGATCGTCTCTTCAAACTTCGCTTCAATCTCAAATACCTCCTGAAACTCCACAAATGCCCAGCGACCATAGGCGCGTCAATTATTCACTCCCGGAACCCAATAGGCTCGCGTCGTATTTGCTTTTTCCTTCGCATCTTCCCCGCGATAACCCTTAATTTCTACGATGAGATTGAGCAAATCATCCGAGCCACGATCGTCATTAACTTTAACAATAAAATCCGGACGATAACGCCGTATGGCTGTCCCAAATCGATAGGGAACCTCAAACCCTAAAGCGTGATTTTTCACATAGGAAACCACACGCGGATTTGACTCCGCCACCCGGCAAAATTCCGCCTCCCAATCACTATCCGTCACCACATAATTGATGTGACAACGACGTGGATCGGTTTGCCATAGCGTCCGCTTTGAGGTTTTGAAATTCACATGCAGCGTCGAACCCGTCGGATTGTATACATCCACATGCGCCAACATCCGCTCACGACCGTGCGCCAAGGCGATCGCCGCGTAGATGCGATCGCACGCCATCGCCGCAATCTCCTGATAGACTAACTGCGCCAACTGCGTCCCGCCCGATAAGCGTAAATATCCCGTCACCCACTGCCGCACAATTCGCTTAAGCTGACCAAATAAATGCAGCTTTGGATCGCCGTTTTCATCGCGAAAATTTTGATACAGCAAATGCCGCGTTAGGTGATAAATCAATGTATTTTCGCGAATCTCTGCTAGGTGATCCAGCGTCAGATTCACCCCTTCGCCGATGATGCCCTCGTTGCGCGTTGTCGTCGCGCCGACGATCGCCGGGGTTAAGGTCAACACCGAATCCTGGGGGTGAAAGTCTGCTGTTAACTGCTCCTCCGGTAGCTCCACCCCGTAGCCCTCCACGCGCGGAAACGTAATTTCGAGCGGGTTGCGATCGGGCTTCACCGCCTGGATCGTCGCCGTTTTTGCCGGTGGTTTTCACCTTCGCCACCACCGGCTTCGCGGTGAACTCAAACGGAATCCCGAACACATCGGCATATTCTGCATCGAACAGCCCGTCGTCGTTTAGCTCGTAGGACTGTCGCCGCAACGCCCGACCGATCACCTGTTCGCAGAGCAACTGCGTCCCGAACGCCCGCACGCCGAGAATATGCGTCACGGTGTTAGAGGACTTCTGAAAAGGTATAAAGACTCAGTAAAAAAAGCGTTCAAAGAAAGGAGGGCTGAGAGTAACCTGAAAGTGAAACCAAACACGAACGATGACCTCAACCCATGCGTACATCATACCCAAGTGACCTGACTGATAGCCAATGGCAGGTACTCGA
>JAAUPN010000099.1 GCA_012033105.1 Coleofasciculaceae cyanobacterium RL_1_1 | reverse complement strand
GGAGAAAAAGCGGCTATCGGGTTTTGGTTGTTGAGGGTGGACTCAAAGATGGGAATGCCCCAGTTAAATTGCGATCGCGCGGCAAACACCGATCGTGATTCCCGCTTTGTCCATTCCTGGAAAAAGCGGAAGGCCGAAATGCGGGTTTCGCCGTCGTCGTTGGCGCCATTAGAGAGGGGAAAGCCAACCCCCAGCAGGGAGGTATCACTTTCCCGACGTGAAAAGGTTAGACCAAAGGCGAGTTCTTCGCGGGGCGATCGAATAATCGGCTGACGAAAGGTCAGCTCAAAATCACGGGAATCGGCTTCGATATCGATGCGATCGAACGGCTCCTCAATAATTGTGCTGCTGGTAAAACGAGCAGAGGCACTGAGGGTTGCATTGCTGGAGTTGAGCGGCAGGGTGTAGGACGCGGCATATTCATCGCTACCGTCGGTGAAGCTGTAGGACAGATCCACCATGTCCCCTAGGCCGAAGAGATTGGCTTCGTTCAGGCCAACACGACCCCGCAGTACGCCGACTGTGGGCGATCGGCCATTATCAAACCGTAGGCTGGTGCGAAAGCTATCGGCCTCGCCAATCTCCACCTCAAGCAGGTTCGATCCTGGGCGCAGACCCGCTGACAGTTCCGCCGACAGATTCTCAATTAACGGATCGAGCTGGAGCATTTGCAGCGCTTCGAGCAAATCCTCCACATTGAGGGGCGCATCAGTGGCGCGTTCGATGCGGCTGCGAATGTAGTGGGGACGCAGGCGATCAGTTCCGGTAATGACAATGTCTTCCAGTGATCCTTCAATCACCTGAATTTCAACGATCCCATTCTCGATCGTCTGAGGTGGCAGGAACGCCCCCGAGGTGATGTATTTGTTCTCAACGTATAAATCCGTGATTCTTGTTCGCGCTTCGAGCAACTGCGCAAACCGGATCTCAGAACCGGTCAGATCCGCGAGTAGACTGGCAAAGTCCTCTGGATCAAATACCGTACTTCCTTCCACACGATAGCCACGAACTTCGATCGTGCCGGGAATCTCATCTAAATTGCTCGGCGTTTCGTTGTTCGGAGAGCGCGGCGGTAGGAGTTCCTCGATCGGTGGGAGTGGCTCCAGCTCTGGCTCTTCGAGGTCTTGAAAATCGTCCGATCGTGGCACACGTTGAGCTAGGTTGAACGCCGGTTGTCGCTGCGTTTCTGGCGCGGCGAATTCGAGTGAAGCGAATCCGCTAAGACTATCTTCCGCTTCCCCCTGAAAATTGTCTGGAGAATGGGTCAAAAATCCGAGGGCAGATCCAATGTGGCCTCCCCTACGGCGGCGATGGCCGAGCCTGAACTCAGGATGCCACCAATCGCTCCTGACCAAAAACTTGCACACAAGCAAAGATGCACAACCAGCCGCTGTGAACGTCGGGAAACCCTGTGATCTAGCCATGCAACTTGCATTACACCCTGGAGTGTCTCCATCAGGCGGTGGGAAGACTGGCGCGGGGTGCGCAGCGTCGGCATGTCTCGCAATGCTCGCAATGACGTTGTGGCTGGTATACCCGATCGGATCGCTTGTTCGCTGCTCGCGGCCTCTCTACAGATAGCGGTGTAAACGGACTTCCAGTCGCTTGATAGGAAATTGCGGGACATTAGCGAAATTTTAGATTAGACAGTGACATCCATTTAGCGGCGAAAGACCAAAACTCAAATCGTTTAGCTTTACTAGGGCAACCCTAGCAGAATTCCCTCGGAACGCACGTAAATCCTGATGTTTTTTCAATTAAGTGCGCAAACCCACAATCCTGTATCGATCGCTAACGACGATTAAACCTGAATTTTGCCATCGTTAGTTCAACGATTATTCTGACGGACTGAGCGCAGTTCACCTCCATATTTTTAAATAATTGTTGCTAGTACAAAAGCCAATTGCTTGGGAAAAGTTGAAGACCCAAAGACTCTTGATCTTGGGCGTGCGATCCCGATTTAAGTATAAAACCCAAGACACGAACCGACCTCTGGTAGACTTGACACTTGGAAAAAGGTCTTAAAAACACCGCTAAATAACCATTTGGAAGGAGCGAGCCCGTGGACAAAACCATTGGTTTAGAGATTATTGAGGTCGTCGAACAAGCTGCGATCGCCTCAGCACGTTGGATGGGTAAAGGCGAGAAGAACATCGCCGATCAAGTTGCTGTGGAAGCCATGCGTGAACGCATGAACCAAATCCACATGCGGGGCCGCATCGTCATTGGTGAGGGTGAGCGCGATGATGCCCCCATGCTCTACATCGGCGAAGAAGTTGGGATTTGCAGCCAACCCGGTGGCGCCGACCAGTGCAACCCCGAAGAACTGGTCGAAATCGATATTGCAGTTGATCCCTGCGAAGGAACGAACCTGGTCGCCTACGGCCAAAACGGTTCGATGGCGGTTTTGGCGATCGCTCCGAAAGGTGGTTTGTTTGCCGCACCGGACTTCTACATGAAGAAGCTAGCAGCTCCCCCGGCAGCTAAAGGCAAAGTTGACATCAACAAAAGTGCGACCGAAAACCTGAAGATTATCGCCGAATGCCTCGATCGCAAGATCGAAGAACTCGTCGTTGTCGTCATGGATCGTGCTCGCCACAAAGAACTGATCCAAGAAATTCGCGACGCAGGCGCACGGGTTCGCCTGATCAGCGATGGTGACGTTTCGGCGGCCATCTCGTGCGGCTTCGGCGGTACCAACATCCACGCGCTGATGGGAATTGGTGCAGCACCGGAAGGCGTAATCTCAGCCGCCGCGATGCGCTGCCTTGGCGGTCACTTCCAAGGTCAACTGATCTACGATCCCGAAGTTGTCAAAACCGGCTTGATCGGCGAAAGCAAAGAGGGTAACCTCGCTCGCCTCAAGAGCATGGGCATTGATGATCCCGATCGGGTCTACGATGCTAACGAACTCGCATCGGGCGAAGAAGTGCTGTTTGCTGCTTGCGGCATCACCCCTGGAACCCTGATGGAAGGCGTTCGCTTCTTCCACGGTGGTGCGCGGACACAATCACTCGTGATCTCCAGCCAAAGCCGCACGGCGCGTTTCGTCGATACGATTCACATGATGGAAGATACCCACACCCTGCAACTGCGCTAGGGATTAACGGTATTGCCAGACAACCCCGAATCACCTGGGATTGTCTGGAATGATCTGAATCAATCGTGCCTCGATATTAAGTCAACAAGAATGGGGATCGCATGGATGACACTGCGATCCCCATTCGTTTTAAGGCATCAGAAAAAGTCGATGATCCGTTCTACGATGTTGGTCGCCGTTGATCTTAAAAGATTTGTCACGATCGTTGCGGAATGTTGTGAACAGTCGCCAAACGAGCAACATTTCTAGATAATTGTGTCGCATGCTTTTTAATAGCTTTTTTTATAATTTCGATGAATATTGCCGTTATTGGACTGAGCCACAAAACCACTCCGGTCGAAGTACGCGAAAAGTTGAGCATTCCTGAGTCTGAGCTTCAGGAGGCGATCGCCCAGCTTCGCGCGTATCCGAGCATCGAGGAAATTGCCGTTCTCAGTACTTGTAACCGCCTCGAAATTTATTTCATTGCCAAAGACATGGAGTCGGGCGTGCGCGAGGTCAGTCAGTTCCTCTGCGATCGCAGCCACATGATGCTCTCAGAGCTACGCCCCTATCTCTTCGTTCTGCTCCATCAAGACGCTGTCATGCATCTGATGCGGGTCAGTGCCGGTCTCGAAAGCCTCGTTTTAGGTGAAGGCCAAATCCTGGCTCAGGTCAAAACAACCCACAAGTTGGGTCAAAAGCATAAAGGCGTTGGCCGGGTGCTGAATCAACTGTTCAAGCAGTCGATCGGCGCCGGTAAGCGCGTCCGCACCGAAACCAGCATCGGCACCGGAGCCGTCTCGATTAGCTCTGCCGCTGTTGAGTTAGCCCAGCTCAAAATGGGCAGCCTCACCGATGTCAAGGTTTGCATCGTCGGAGCAGGCAAAATGTCGAAGTTGCTCGTCAAGCACCTCCTCTCGAAGGGAGCCGATCAGATCACGATCGTCAACCGCTCCCAGCGTCGCGCCGAAGAACTCGCCGGACAGTACCCCAGCGCCAACATCATCGTGCGCCCCCTCTCAGAACTGTTCGATGCCGTCATTCAATCAAACCTCGCATTTACCAGCACGGGTGCAACTCAACCGATCCTGAACCAAGCCAATCTAGAGCCGATCATCGATCCCAGTGGCGACTTGGTATTAATTGATATTTCCGTACCACGCAACATCGCCGCTGATGTTACAGGCGTTCGTGGTATCCGCTGCTACAACGTCGATGACCTCAAAGCCGTCGTCGCCCAAAACCAAGAGAGCCGACGCCAAATGGCCTTGGAAGCCGAATCGCTGCTCGAAGAGGAACTCGCCAGCTTTGAATCCTGGTGGCAATCGCTTGAAACTGTCCCCACAATTAGCAGCCTGCGCAAAAAGATCGAAACCATTCGCGAGCAAGAACTCGAAAAAGCCCTATCGCGTCTAGGCACTGAATTTGACGATAAACATCAGGAAGTGATCGAGTCCCTCACACGCGGCATCGTCAACAAAATTCTCCATGACCCGATGGTGCAACTCCGCGCCCAGCAGGATCTCGAAGCACGTCGCATTGCGATGCACACCTTACGGACGCTATTCGATCTTGAAGACGAGTCTGTCAATCGTTAGACACACCCTGTCAACATCGTTACAGTCACCGCCAACACTCAAAAAACGAACTTTAATTGAGCAATTAAAGTTCGTTTTTTAGATCTGTGGTGAAGTTCGTTAAAACGGGTTTAAACGTTGTTGATACGCGGCCAATCGGACTGGATTGATCCACACACAACCATAAAAAAAGGGAGCAAGAATGCTCCCCTTTCAACCATAGATAAATGGGATTTAGTATGCCAGCCCCATGCTGCGGGTGGTTTCCGCGCCGAGGTACACACGCACACTGAGGAAGTCGGTAGGGCAAGCCGTTTCGCAACGTTTGCAACCGATGCAATCTTCAGTACGCGGAGAAGATGCGATTTGACCGGCCTTGCAGCCGTCCCAAGGCACCATCTCTAAAACATCTAGGGGACATGCACGGACGCACTGAGTGCAACCAATGCAGGTGTCATAGATTCTTACAGAATGAGACATTGTAACGATAACTCCAAGTGAATTCTCAACTGGATTCTTAATTATCGGCCGGAGCTTACTGCGCAATTTCCGCGTCAAACGTGAAAACAGCGCGATAATCACGGTTAGTTTATCTTGTCATCTCCGTGGCTCGGGCAAAACCCATTGAAACCTTAACAAATAGCAATACAGGCTCTATTTGACATCCTCACCGGGCTAAAGCCGCAGTGATTCCCAAACCTCGCGATCTGGGTTTCTGCTTCATCGCACCCGCCTCTACCCTCAAGGAGTTTATGGTCTTACGGTCGCTCCACAGACTAACCCCGTGTGTCCCACGGTTTGACTGAATTCGGAGAATTCTGGTGTTTTGGTTGATTCAGGGGATGTTGTCCATTGCCCCGTCCTCTTTTCCCGGTCTACCGAGCTTGCTGCGCCACTGGCTAGGCCAGATTTCGTCACGTTTGGCTGTCTGTTACGTCTACGTCGCGGGTGGGTCAGTGACCGTCCTTATCTTACAGTCTTTTCTGCAAAGCCGTCCTCTAAGGACGGGGTTTTAGACCCATTCTCTTGATAAGTTTTCCAAGCATTCCTAAGCGTTCCTGTTGTTTGTAGGAAGCGTGCGGCAGGCGATCGAACCACTGGGTTTGCCGCCCCTCGATCCACGATCACCACCCTACAACGGTTCGCCGAGCCAAGCCCTACTCTGTGACATCTACCACGATAACGGTGATGTTATCGTGACCACCGGCTTCCTTTGCAGCAGCAATTAAACGATTGGCGGCGACTTCGCAAGATTCATGCTGAAGATCTTGGGCGATACTTTCATCTTCCAGTTCCTCTGTGAGGCCATCACTGCAAAGCAGGAGACGATCGCCGGGTTGAACTGAAAGTGACAACACTTCGATGTCTCCCATATCTTCCCGTCCGAGGCACTGGGCTAAAACATGACGCCACGGATGCGATCGCACCTCTTCGACTTCGATCGCGCCCATACGCACGGCCTGCGCAACCCAGGTATCGTCTTCCGTGACCTGCGAGAGTCCAGCTTGTGTCTGATGATAAATGCGTGAGTCGCCAAGATTGCCACACCAAACGCTAGGCTCTTCGTCACCAACAGCTCGGAAAATCGCCGCTACCGCTGTTGTCCCCATATCCGCATTTTGCGGATTAATCTTTTGATCGTCGATGATGGCACGATTGGCAGCCCGAAACGCTTCCTCTAGCAGGACTTCAGAGGGTTTCTCTGAATCCCAGTACGCATCGAGATACGAGTGGATGGTTTCCTGAGCGATTCGGCTAGCCTCTTGACCGGCAGCATGACCGCCCATACCATCTGCGACGATGAAAAAGCGTCCCGCTGCATCGATGAAATAAGCGTCTTGATTAACGGCGCGAACAAGGCCGACGTCGGTTGCGCCAGCAAAAACAGGTTTTATCATGCGAACTAATTACTGATCTCAAGCCATGAGTTTAAAGGACAATGCAGGATGAAGCCCGATTTACCTACGAAAACTTCGGAAAGTATTAGGGACAATATTCACCCGTCAGCTCCGGAAAGCATGACTTAGGAGCGATCGAAACGTTTGGCGGCCATCGCAGCACGAATGAGCGCGATCGCCAGTCCGACACCCCACCAGCGCAACCCCCCCCGCCAACCCACAAAAAACCCCGTTCACCAGCAACATTGTCGCGGAGAGTAGCGTTGCGCCGGTCAGAATGGCGTAGTTGCCGGTGACCTGTTGGGCGCTGAGGCGGCGCAGAATGCGATCGGTCTCTGAAGCACGGATGCGGACACGGACGTCACCGCGATCGAGCTTTTCGATCGTGTCTTCAATCCGGCGCGGTAGATTTAACGCCGTATTGCTAACTTCCGTGGCTTGACGGCTGAGTTCGCCAAGAATCGATCCCGTGTACTGTTCTTGTCCTTGGTTCATGATATCGAGGGCAAAGGGTTTCGCCACTTCCATAAAGTTAAAATCGGGATCGAGCCCTTTACCCACGCCTTCGAGCGTTGAGAAAGCCCGCATAACAAAGGTGAACGTGGCCGGAAAGCGAAAGGGACTATCGTAGGCAATATCGTACAGATCGTCGGTGATCGACTCGATCGACTGTTCCTCAAAGGGTTTGTCCATCAAGTTTTCGAGAATGTACTGGATCGATCGGCGTACAGGGCCGAGATCACCCGTCGGTGTCAATGCACCCGTTTCGATCAACGCATCCACGACGCGAGCGGCATCCCGCTGGGCAATCCCAAAAAACAACTCCATCAACTGCACCCGCAGTTGCGTCGTGATGCTCACCCATCATGCCGAAATCGTAGAAAATCAGCGCACCCTCGGGGCTAACGGCGAGATTTCCCGGATGGGGATCGGCGTGAAAAAAGCCATAGTCGAGGAGCTGCATCAGGTAGGCGGTGGCTCCGAGTCCGGCCAAACGGGAGCGATCGAGCCCAGCCGCTTCCAGCGCTTCGTACTGACTAATCTTGATGCCCGGTGCGTATTCGAGGGTCAGAACACGCGATGAGGTGTAGCGCCAATACACGCGCGGTACTTCCACCCATTCCACATCACGGAAATTGCGACGGAATAAATCCGCATTGCGGCCTTCACTGAGATAATCAATCTCTTCGTACAGAATCCGGCTGCACTCGTCGTATATTCCCGTCCAATCACGACCTTTTCCCCAAGATGGATGGTTCTGGAGATACTTGGCGACACCGCGTGTGATCCCGAGGTCAATGTCAAACAAACGCTTTAGTCCCGGTCGCTGCACCTTAACGACGATATTTTCGCCATTGCGTAACCGGGCTTTGTGAACCTGTCCAAGACTCGCCGCCGCTAGGGGGATGGGGTCGAAATAGTCGAAGAGTTCGCTAGGGTTGCGGCCAAACTCTTCGGTGATGATCTCCTCGACGATCGTGTAACTAAATGCCGGAACACGATCTTGTAGCTTGGCAAGCTCATCGACGTATTCCACCGGAAAAATATCAGAGCGCGTTGAAAACAACTGCCCGAGTTTAATAAACGTTGGCCCCAATTCGAGAAACGTTTCCCGAATCCAAATCGCTTGCCGACGCCGACGCTGGGCGAGCTTCTCTTCGCTGTAGCCTCCAAGATACGTCCATTGCCGCTTGTTCGCCCATAGCTCGGCCAAAAAGCGAAACACAAACGACCAAATTTCAATGCGGCGTCGATTCCAGGAATAACGCTTACGGTTCCAGCGGTATTGACGTTCGGTGAGTTCGAGCTTGGGAGCCAGATCTGAGGCTGGTGCGATCGCAGAGGATGGGCGCACGGCGTCAAGATGATCGGCGTGGTGTCGATCACGGTGTCGGACTGGAGCGGACAGGGAGTCTTCAGACAGGGCAGACACTCGGTTTCTCGTCGTGGGGCTAAAGGTTTGAAGGGTGACGTTAAGCGGTTAACGTCAGGAAAGGCTCGTCTGATTACCGATTGCGATACTTTTGCAGTTCAGCCCGGAGTTGGGCGGTTTCGGCCCGCAGATTGTCAATCATTTCTTGTAGATCCTCTGAGCTACCGACGGCGGCTGGGTCGTTGTCGCTGTAAGACACGGTACTCGCCTCAGCGGCAGCGGCCTGATCTAGCACATCGGTTGCGAACTTACGTAACGCTTCACGCTGCTCGGCATCGAATTTGCCGACCTCACTCAGTGCGTTCGTCAGCGTCTTTTCTACGGCACTGCTGATCGATTCCGCGAGGACGCGACCAATAAAAAAGGCGTGAACAGATGCGTTGCTCATGAGTTTGGGGATGGGGTGCAGTTCGGGGGCTTCCGTAACGAATTATAACGTTCGGACTCAGATACGCACGCTTAATCTTTCAGAAATCACAGATTTTGACCGGAGGTGGGGTCTGTTATCGCTGAAACCAGGCAGTGAGCGCGATCGCCAAAGCATCCGCTGCATCGTCAGGGCGAGGAATTTCACTGAGGTTTAACTCTCGCATCACAGCGGCTTGAACCTCGGGCTTGTCGGCGTTGCCGTAGCCGGTGAGGGCTTGTTTGATTTGGGCGGGTGTAAATTCAACGGAGTTTAACTGAGCTTGGGCGATGACCAATAGGATTACGCCTCGGGCTTGGGCGACGGGTATCGTGTTGCCCATGCGATAAAAAAACAATTTTTCGATCGCGATATCCGTCGGCATCACCAGATGGATCAGCTCGTGCAGGTCGTCGTAGATGGTCACTAATCGATCGCCGATCGGTTGCTTGGCCGGAGTTTTAATCACGCCGTAGTCATGGGCGATGGGGCGATCGTTGACAATTTCAACCAAGCCAAAGCCCAGCGTTGCAAGGCCGGGATCGAGTCCGAGAATGCGGCGCTGGGCTGAGTTAGACACGTCTATTCAAGTACTTTGACGGAAGGATGGATTGCTATGCCGTCAGCAAAACAACATGACGGCTGACCCTCAGACCTTTGCGGTGTTGCCAACCTTAAAAGTCTTGCTTCCGACAATCCATCTAAGTTTTGAAGGGTGCTTGATGCAGGAGGTAACGTAATAACTTAATCGTCGAGTGCGACGCCGAAGACCTCCGCAAAGACTTTTTCAACTTTCGAGCCAGAGTCGATCGTCTCTAGCGGATCTTTCCGCAGACGGTGACGCAGGCAGAGCGCAATGATTTTTTTGATGTCGTCGAGGGTTACTTCCGTGCGACCATCGAATGCCGCCACAGCTTTCGCGGCACGGTTGACAACAATATCGCCCCGCAGTCCATCAACATCAAGCTCAGAGCAAACCTCGGAAATCTGCACCCGTAGCTCATAGGTCATCGTCACGGATGGAAGTAGCTCTTGTGCTTGGACGATGCGAGCTTGCAGAGCATCCTGTTCGGCTTGATGTTGACCGAGGAACTCCTGGGGTGCTTGATCAAAGGCGCTACGCTCTTCGACGATTTTGACGCGCAGGCTGGGTTCTTTGACGGTGCGAATTTCGGCGTGCATTCCGAAGCGATCGAGCAGTTGAGGGCGCAGCTCGCCTTCTTCGGGGTTACCAGACCCGACCAAGACAAAATTAGCCGGGTGACGGATCGAAATCCCTTCACGCTCAACTGTATTCCAGCCTGAAGCCGCTGAATCCAGCAAGACATCAACGAGGTGATCATCGAGCAGGTTCACTTCATCGACGTACAAAATGCCGCGATTGGCTTTTGCCAGCAAGCCCGGTTCAAACGCTTTCACCCCTTCCGATAGGGCTTTCTCGATATCGATCGTGCCGCAGACCCGGTCTTCGGTCGCACCGAGGGGAAGATCAACCATCTGGACTTTTTTCTTGGCGGTGGGCAGCGTGCCGCCATGGGCGAGGCGTTCGCGTACTTCGTCGCTCATCATCTCGGGATTACTCGGATGGCTGTTGAACGGATCTTCGGCCACCACATCCATTTCCGGTAGCAAATCTGCGAGGGCGCGAATCGTGGTGGATTTTCCCGTACCGCGATCGCCCATGATCATCACACCGCCAATTTTGGGATCGATGACATTGAGTAAGAGCGCAAGCTTCATCTCCTCTTGACCGACGATCGCTGTAAAAGGATAGACGGCACGGCGGCGAGTTTCTACGGTCGGACTGGCGGTGGCTACGGTCATCGTGTTGTTATCTAGCGTTATTAAGTATGAAAGGCGTAATTTATGTAGCGTGCTACAGACGTAGCGCTATTGTTTGACCACAGGTAACGAGGGTGCAAGCACAACCATCACAATGGTGTCGATCAGTCTTAAATCGGCCAATATTGTAGCGTTTCCTCGTAACCCTTGGTGGCGATGTCCTGTGATCCGATGACCGTCAAACCAAAAAACGATCGTCGCCACCGTAACCAGCAAACGGGATGAACCACCCATTCAAAACGGATCTAAGACACTTGCGGCTCCGGCAACGTCGGGACAGGCTTCGGCAAAGCTCGCAGTACACCAATCATTACGGATTTTCCGTAAAACTGAGTCCGAACACCGTAAATCTCAACGTTAATCTGCTTGCCGTCTTTGCATTTGCCTTTGAACCGACAGGATAAGTGTTTGATCTGGCCGCGTACGCACTGATAGATTTTCTCGGCGACAAAATCGTAGTGAGATTCCGAGACGAGAGCAAAAATAGTTGAGAGCGAAATAATTTCGTTGAAGCGATAGCCAAAAATACGGGCGAGATGATTATTGGCGTAGATAAACTTGCCGTCCCACACCACGATGTACAGACCGAGTCGAGATAGTGCATTCTCGCGCAAGACGGGTGAGTTGGGGGTCGGGAGTCCGGGGAAGGCTAGAGGGGGGGTGGGGGTGGCATTCGGTGAAATGCCTGGGGGCGTAAGGTTGTGGGGACGGTGTTGAGGGGAAGGGATGAGGTGGGGGAGGAGGATACAGGGCGATCGAGTGAAGGGTTCGGATCGTGACCGTCTAACTGATGGGAGTTTGGAAGATCTGGGTTTGATGAGTGATCGGCTATCTGAGCTGTATCGGTTGCGTCGGTGGAGATCGTGGAGTCTTGCAGCGAAATTTCAGCCGCAGGACGTTTCAGTGGGGGTTCTAGAGCGGTGGTGGAGATTACGTCGAAAACGGGTTTTACGCCGGAGTGCGGGAGGCTTGACGCAGGGGAAGCGTCCGAGTTGGTGTCGGTCGTCGCCGAGTTGCGTGCAGCGGTGGAGGATGGGGTGCGTCAGTTTGGCGAGTGTCTGGCGTCGCCTCGTGGTTCGGGGGACGTTGATCTTCCTCGCGTGCGATCGTGTAGCGATGCAGAAGCTCAACGATGAGTCCGATTTGCGTGGTTGTCGTTTGCATCAGACGCGCCGCTTCGTAGCGAAAATGTCCGGGCTGCGGATGCATCAGGGTAATTAAGCCGAGCAATCGTTTACCACGCAGGATGGGGATACAAAGCGCCGATCGCACCGTGTAGGGTTCGTTGGGTAACTGTAACCAGCGCTCATCTCGCATCGTGTCGGTAATCAACCCGACCTGATGCTTTTCGTTGACCCAACCGGCCAGACCTTTTTCTAAAACCTGCCCGATCAACTCCTCCTTCCGTTCTTTAATCGTGGCGCCACGGGCAAGGACACATTCGCTCACGAGACCATCATCATCCAGAAAAAATAGGCTACCTTCCTCTGCTCCGGTCAGGCGGTTACAGATGCGAAGCGCTTGTTGAGCCAAGGCTCGGAGCGCCAAGCTGGGACTCGGAACCTCCCCCATCGAGACAAGGGTGCGCAAAAGTTCCGTTTGGGCATCGTAGGCAACTTCTTGGATTTTGAGTCGATCGACTTCCTGACGAAGTGTGTCTAGCTCTTCGACTAGTTGTTCGTTTGTTTTTTCGCAATCTTCCATAGTTTTGAGGAGCGAATTCGATCGATCACCAAGATTGAGAGGGCTGAACGGTTGTCGATCACAGTGTGTCGATCACAGTGGTGATCGAGAGAAAACCAGTGCACACCAGCGCGGGAGTGCGAAACACCTTTCTAAATTAAGCTACGGAACGTGACTACAGAATCCGTAAGATTAGCGATCTATAGAAAAATATGACATGCTGCTCTCGCAATGCCTCAATAGAAGCTTTGAGTCCCGAGCGTCGTTTGTCTTGGGGGAATTTAGCCGGTGACACGATCGCGGCTCCGGAGAGGCGAGTCACTTACGGGGAACGGCCGATCAGAAAAAAACTCGCTGGGTTCGTGCTATGGGGCTCTATTTTTCGGGTGGCCTGGGAGCATTGCCACCCATCCTCATTACGGATTCCTCGCCAAACCTAGCCGCCGCACCCCTCAGGCAAGAGCCACTGAAAAGCTTGCATAGTTCTGATGAAAGTTATAACAGATCGTGATAATCAAAGTTTCTAAATCTTCTTGAACTAAGCGTGAAACCTCTGTTAGGCATAGGTTCTTGGGTGCAAGCGTTCGCCAAAACTAACGGCTTGGCGGCTGCGTCGTGGTACGGAAAAGCCATGCTGAAAACGCGAAGGATAATTGAAAAGCTGCATGATTAGGGTTGATTCATAATAAGTTACGATATAGGGCTAATGATCGCATTTCGATAAGATCAGTTACGATTCGTACCAGTTCGTCTTCTCCTTCGCGATGTCCGTTATTTTTCTCGTTTTGAGGTTCTCGAATGAAACTTACCTATCTCTCTAAACTTACCGCTGCTTCTCTGCTCTCCTTTGGTCTGCTAGTTGGCTGTGCTGCGAACGAAGCTCCGACCGATGCTCCGGCTGATGCTCCCGCAGAAGAAGCTCCCGCAATGGAAGAAGCTCCCGCAGAAGCTCCCGCAATGGAAGAAGCTCCCGCAATGGAAGAAACTGAAGAAGCTCCCGCCATGGAAGGCGCTGAAGAGACTGAAGAAGCGCCCGAGATGGAAGGTACTGAAGGCGCTGAACCGGCTGAAGGCGAAGACGCTGAACCGGCTGAAGGCGAAGGCGCTGCACCGGCTGGCCAATAAGTTACGGGTAACACCGGTATTCAAAGCCCATTTAGTCTATTTGAGGTGAAGCCCTCAAGACGCACTGTTTAATTCTGATCGCAAGGATTAAGACTACGCACCGTAACAGCTACGGTGCGTTTTTTATGGCCAGGACTTACGCACTGACCGGCTAGAACCTGGTGATACCGTGGGCGCATTGCCATGACGCCCCTACGAGTTGCGATATTTTGCGTAAGTCCTGATGGTGCTCTTCTAGGGCGTGTATGCCCACACCGATCGAAGTCACCCTCGGCTGACTCGATCGCGCTCCCTGCCAAGCCGTTAGAATTGCTCATAACCTTTCTGGCCTAGCGCTGCGACCTTCAGCATGAGTGATCGTTTTCGTGACACCGTCCTCGATATCCGCAATCTTTCGGTAGAGTTTCCCACCGAAACCGAATTGGTTAAAGCCGTTTCGGGACTCACGTTTCAGCTTGAGCGCGGCCAAACGATCGGGATTGTTGGCGAGTCTGGATCGGGTAAATCGGTTACGTCTCAGGCCGTCATGGGTTTGGTTCCGTCACCTGGTCGCGTTACGTCGGGTGAAATTTGGCTCAAGACTAGCGCCACGATCGAACCGATTAATCTGCTGGCATTGCCGGAAAAGCAGTTGCGTCGTTATCGGGGCGGCGAAATGGCGGTGATCTTTCAAGAGCCGATGAGTGCGCTCAATCCGGTGTATACGATCGGCTATCAAATCGTGGAGGCGATCCGTCAGCATCAAACGGTGACGATGGCGGAGGCGCAACAGCAGGCGATCGAGCGGCTCCAGGAGGTCAAGCTCGTGGCGGATGAGGCCAGTTTGCGCGAGCAGGTGAGCCGTGAACTCGAAGCCGAGGACGGAGCCACGAGCAAACGGGATGTTCTCAAGCGAGTGGCGCAGATTAAGCAAGATTGGCTCGATCGCTATCCGCACCAGCTTTCGGGCGGGCAGCTTCAGCGGGTGACGATCGCAATGGCAATTTCGTCGAATCCTACGCTAT
Source organism: Coleofasciculaceae cyanobacterium RL_1_1 (assembly GCA_012033105.1). GTDB lineage: Bacteria > Cyanobacteriota > Cyanobacteriia > Cyanobacteriales > Geitlerinemataceae > RDYZ01. The sequence continues at coordinate 163 of JAAUPN010000099.1, read as the reverse complement.
TGATTGCCGATGAACCGACGACGGCGCTAGATGTGACGGTGCAGGCGACCATTTTGAAACTGCTGCGGGAGCTACGCGATCGACATCAGATGTCGATGATGTTGTCTCGCACGATCTGGGCGTGATTGCGGAGGTGGCGGATGTGGTGGCGGTGATGTATCGC
>JAAUPN010000098.1 GCA_012033105.1 Coleofasciculaceae cyanobacterium RL_1_1 | reverse complement strand
AAACCGAACTCTTCAAGGTCAAACCAAACGAGCCGTAGCGTACGCGGGAAAGCTGGGAGTGCTGCGGGGTTGGACGGGTCGGGTGAATCGGAGAAGAGGTCGGCTAGCTCCAAGAGTGCGATCGAGCCACTGGCGTTGTCGTCCGCGCCGGGAGAGCGATCGCTGACGGTGTCGTAGTGTGCGCCAATTAACAACGGCGGCAAGGTCGGATCGGTTCCTACTTTTTCCGTCGATTAGGTTAACGCCGTTGAGTTCGGGGGCATCGTCGCGGGGGATGGTGAACGGCTCGCGGCGAATCTGCCAACCGCGATCGCGCAACACCTGTTCGAGATACTGTCTCGCTTGTTCGCGATCGCTCTCGCTAAAACGGGGCTGGCTGAATTCTGTGAGGCGCTGCATCAGTCGATCGCGATTGACGCGCAGGGGTGATCGGGCCGGGAGAGTTGGGGGTGGGGTTGGTCATGGTATCCGTCGGGATGGGGAGAGTTGGTTGCGGGGGACGGGATACAGGGTTGGAGGGTGGGCCAAGATCGGCGCTTGGGAAGGGCGCGATCGTGCAGGCCACAAGGGTTAGCAGAGCGAGGATACTGCCGCAGCGTGTGCAAAACCGTATCAGCCGATCGGCAAAATTTTTCGTATTCATTACGCTAAGTGCAGGTTAAACCAGAGGCACACATCGGGTCAGTCGTCATCAGTCGTCGTCAGGTTACACATCTGATAGGGTCTATGCCTCCGGTGTCGTCACATTCAACCCGAGTTCACCAAATGCTGTGCTCGCTGTTTACCCTAGTCATTATCCCCATATCCTCATGATTCACGCTCCCAATCTACCGCTCCCTTCGATCGCTGACGCCTGTACCCCGTTCGATCGCCAACTCACCACGCCCCTGACGAAACAGCGGATCACAACTCTACAAATCAACCTCGGGAAAAAGTGCAATCTTGCCTGTACCCACTGCCACGTGGAAGCCAGCCCCCGACGGACGGAGGAGCTGACGCCGGAGATTTGCGAGCAGTTGATTGAGCTAATCGATCGCTTTCCCCAGATCGCGACGGTGGATTTAACCGGGGGCGCACCGGAGATGAATTATGGGTTTCGGCCACTGGTGGCGGCGGCGCGATCGCGGGGTAAGGCGGTGATTGTGCGATCGAACCTGACGATTTTTGAGATCGACGGTTACGGCGATTTGCCAGACTATTTTGCAGCGAATCAAGTTCGGGTGGTGGCCTCACTGCCCTGTTATCTGGCGGATAATGTCGATAAGATGCGCGGCTCGGGGGTGTTCGATGGGTCGATTCGCAGTCTGCAACGGCTGAACGCGATCGGGTATGGTTCTGATCCGGCGTTGATCCTCGACCTGGTGTACAATCCACCACTCCCGATCGCACCCGAAAAATTCGCGTTGCCACCGGATCAGGCGAGTCTTGAAGCGGCCTATCAGGACTATCTCGCTCGCGAGTTCGGCGTCCGGTTTAACCATCTGCTAACGATCGCCAATTTGCCGATCGGTCGCACGAAGCAATTTTTACAGCGTCACGGTCTCGATCAAGCCTATACCCAATTCCTCGCTGACCATTTCAACCCGGCGACAGTCGAGGGCTTGATGTGTCGCACGCAGCTTTCGATCGACTATCTCGGCCAGGTGTTCGACTGCGATTTTAATCAAATGGAGAATCTACCGGCTCGCGATCGGGCGGGTCAGACGTTGACGGTGGCGCGGTTGTTGGAGTTGGGGACGTTGGATGCGATCGGCTGTGTGGGGACGGCGAATTTTTGCTATGGCTGCACGGCGGGCGCAGGGTCGAGTTGTAGTGGGGCGTTTGGTTTGATGGGGGGTTTGACTTCTGTTAAACTGTACGGAATCCAAAGGGCTGCTATTCTCGCAATATGTTTCAGGATTATTTGGGAGTGTTGGGGTTAATCAATGGCAAGTAATCAAGGTTTTATTGATCGTCAAAAAATCGAGCAGTTCGTCACGGTCTGTCGCGATTTTTCGAGCGAAAAGGAACATGCGACGACGTTTCTTAATCGGCTGTTTCAAGCCTGCGGTTATCTCGATGCGATCGCGGCGGGTGCGGAATTTGAAGCGCCGATCCCCAATGCTAGCCCCAATGGCAAAACGGGTTACGCTGATTTGCTGTGGCGTCAGGTTGATGAGACGCCAGCGGGTCAGTGGTCACGGTTGGGGGTTTTGTTTGAGATGAAGTCTCGGGGTGAGGATTTACATAAGCATCTGCCCCAAGCTAAACGCTATTGGTCAAATATTACGCCTGGTCGCCCGCGTTTTATTGTGCTGTGTAATTTTGCGGAATTGCACATTTATGATTTTGATCGGCAGGTACAAGATCCGATCGATATTATTCCATTTGAGGAACTACCCGATCGCTACGGTTCACTACGATTCATGGTGGGGGATGAAAATCCACCGTTTCAGAATAATCAGGCGGAAATTACCGAGCAGGTCGCCCGTCGAATGGGAGAGCTTTATGGTTCGATCTACAAGCGATTATCCAAGAAATCCAATTTTCAAGAGAACACGTTACAGCGATTTATTCTGCAATGTGTGCTTTGCATGTTTGCGGAAGATCGTGCATTGTTACCCGACACGTTATTTCAACGACAAGTACAGCGTTGTTTAAAGAAAGAAGAGACTTGTTACGATGTTTTGGGAACTCTATTTCGGTTAATGAATGAGCCGGGAGTAGTTCCGGTGGGTCGTTTTAAAGGAGTTGAGTACTTTAATGGTGGTTTGTTTAGTCAGGTTGAAACGATCGAGCTAGAAGAACCAGAATGGGATTTGCTGTTATTGGCGGCACAAAGCAAATGGGATAAGGTCAGACCGTCAATTTTTGGCAATATTTTTGAGAGTGTGATTGAGCATAGCAAAACTGTTAATGGTAACGGTTCCAATGGTTCAAGAAAATTGGAGTCTGAGCGGCGAAAACACGGCATTCACTTTACAGCGGAGGTGGATATTCTCAAGATTGTTTATCCGACGATTACGGTCTATTGGGAAGAGAAAATTGCGGCGGCAACGACGTTAACTGAGGCGATCGCGCTGCAATCGGAGCTATCCAATTACAAGGTATTCGATCCGGCCTGTGGGTCGGGAAATTTCCTTTATGTGGCGTATATCGAGCTGAAGGGTATTGAGGTGCAGCTACGCGAGGCGATCGCAACGTTAGGCGGGACGGCGCAGCTTGAACCGTTGGTCTCGCCGATGCAGTTTTTCGGGATTGATCAAAGTCAGTTTGCGGTGGAGTTGGCGCGGGTGACGCTCTCGATCGCGCGGCGGATTGCGATCGATAAGTATGGTTTGGTGTCGGAGCCGTCGTTACCGTTGGATCAGCTCGATCAAAATATTGTGTGTGGTGATGCGTTGTTTTATCCCTGGCCGGAGGTGGATGCAATTATTGGCAATCCGCCGTTTTTGGGTGGGAAACATGCACGGTTGGCGTTGGGGGATGCGTATATGGAGCGGGTGTTTAAGCGGTTTGAGGACGTGAAGGATTCGGTGGATTTTTGTTCGTATTGGTTCCGGTTGGCGCACGATCGTCTCAAGGAAGATGGTCGGGCGGGTTTGGTGGCGACGAATTCGATCGCGCAGGGCAAGAGTCGGGCGGCGGCATTGGATTATATTGTGGCGAATGGTGGGTTTATCCATACGGCGGTGTCGTCGCAGCCGTGGTATGTGAAGACGGATGAGGAGAAGCGAACGGATAAGGCGCAGCGGGCGGGGTCAAAGGCGAATGTGCATGTGAGTTTGGTGAATTGGTGTAAGCGGCAGCCGTCGCGGTTGGTGTTGGATGAGCGGGAGGTGTTGCGGATTAGTCCGTCGTTGAGTGACAAGGTGGATGTGTCGGGGGCGGTGCGGTTACGGGCGAATTTGAATTGGTGTTTTCAGGGTGTGATTCCTATCGGGAAGGGTTTTATTGTGACGGAGGATCTGGTCAATGAATGGATTAAGGCAGATCCGAAAAATGCTGAGGTTTTAAAGCTATTTTCGATGGGAGCAAATTTAGCCAAGAATGTTGATGGCAAGCCCGATCGATGGATCATTGATTTTAATAACCAATCCTTAGAAGAAGCGGAAGAGTATCATCTTCCATTTCAATACTTACAAGAAAATGTCAAACTAGAACGTAGCAAAAATCGACGTAAAGTTACAAAAGAAAACTGGTGGAAGTATGGAGAAAAACGCCCTAAAATGCGACATGAAATTGAGTCGCTCTCCTCTTACTTAACCGTTCCACGAGTTTCAAAATGGGCTGTTTTTCTTCCCGTTCCAAAAGAATGGTTACCTGGCGATAAGTCGATCGTAATTGGGACTCAAGATTTTTATGTTTTAGGGGTTCTACTATCGAGTACTCATCGATCGTGGATACAAGCTCAAAAATCAACCCTTAAGTCAGACATTGCTTACACCCATAAAACTTGCTTTGAAACCTTCCCATTTCCTCAAAAACCGACTATCAAACAAAGTGAAAAAATTCGTGAGAAAGCTCTAGAACTGTATGAATACCGTAGCCAGGTCATGGATCAAAAAGGCTATGGAATCACGGCCTTGTACAACCAATACTTTAACGAACCGAGTAGTCAACTCGCCAAACTTCACCAACAACTCGATAAACTCGTCCTCGCCGCCTACCGCTTCAGCCCCAACGACGATCCCCTCGAAAAACTCCTCGAACTCAACCAACACCTCGCCCACCAAGAACAGCAAAACCAACCCATCATCGGCCCCTGGGACCCGCATAACCCACCCGATCGCGTCACCTCCGCAAACATCTAAAACCTCCCATTCCCCCCATGCCGAAATCCCCCGAACACCCGCACCCTGCACCTCAACCCCACCCTAGATTTACAGCACCTCATCCACCACATATCGCCCACAACCCTGATCACCGCCACCCCAACGATCGCCCGCCAGCTCAACCAACGCCACACCAGCCTCGAACACCTCGCCACCCAGACGATCGCCGATCGCGGCTTGGCCGTCGTCTCACCCTGGCTAGCACGACAATTACTCGTAGAAGCCGTCACCGACCTTGATCCAAAATCCGACGCTGTAGCCGTAGCGCAATGGTTAACGCCATCGCTACGATCGCTGTTCCAGTCCGGGGCAAATCTGAGGGCAATGGCCAAGGTCTCCGGGTTGGCGCCCAAGGTATACCGCGTAATCGCGATCGCGCAAAACTATCGCGGCAAACTCGAACGGCGATCGCTCGTTGATCCGGCGGAACTCTTTTGGCAGGCGATCGCGACCAACCCCGCGCCGCAACGCTTGACCGTGATCGGCGATCTCCATCCTCGGGCGGATCGGCTCGCTTTTCTTGATGCGATCGCCGGGGATGGGAGCCAGGTCACTTTACCCTGCGGCGAAGCGGATTGGTTTTATGAGACGCGATCAGCCGTCGAACGTTTGCGGGGAAAAGGTTGGAGCGTCATTAACACCGGGGAAACACCAGAAGGAGACACTGTTAAATCACCGATAATTACGATTACCGGAAATAGAAAAGGTATGACCGGCGCAAGAAATTTCACCGGGAACTACACCGCCTATGCCGATAGCGATAGCGAAATTCGCAGTGTCCTAACCCAGGTTAAACAGCTCGTCACCACCGGCATACCCACCGATACGATCGCGATCGTCGCTCGCGCCAACACCGACTATGCTCGCCAAGTGAGTGATACCGCGTGGGAGTTTGGTCTGCCAGTGCATATTGCGCGATCACCCAGTCTCGCCGAAACTCGCCTTGGTTCCTGGATGCGTGGCTTCTTAGAAGTCTGGCAGCGTAGTTTTCGCTTTGAGGCTACCGCCAGTTTTTTGCAACATCCCCTCACACCACCGGAGATTGCGCCGCGTTGGTCAGAGGCGCGAAAACGTCGTCCAGATAACCGCAACGCCTGGGAAGCGATCGGTACGGACTGTTCCGCGATCAAATCCTGGCGCAAGGCCAAGCGAACCCAGTGGATCGATCGCTTGAACAGGGTACTAGACACATGGCAGATCGAAGCACGGTGCGGCCTCTGGGCGGAGGAGATGATCGCCTATGAACGCTTGCATGATGCGTTTGAGGAGCTGGCGAATTTCGATGAAACGCCGCGATCGGGCGAACAGTTTGCGCGGGAACTCGATACGCTGCTGACGAGCCAGCCCGTAGCGATCGCGACGCGGGGCGGTGTGGCAATCCATTCACCAGAGTCGATCGCCGGATCGCGTTATGCCTACGTGTTTGTTTTGGGGGCGATCGAGGGCGCCTATCCCGAGCCGGTGCGTAATGACACCGCGATCGACTTTTTCACCCGCAAACAGCTTGCCCATCACGGGTTTGATCTGGGGTCTGCCATGCGATCGGCACGACGCGAAACGCGCCTGTTTGATGCCCTGCTACGTGTCGCCTCTGAACGCCTGAGCCTTTCCTATCCCCGCACGATCGGCAAAAATCTCACCTTACCCAGCGCCTACCTCGAACAGTTCGCGATTCCGCCTGCCCCCAGCAAAATTACCACCACCACCCCGCTCGCCAGCCTCGAAACCGCCCGCCGCCTCATCTGGCTCCGATCACCCCTCGATCGCCTCCCTTTGATCGCCCGCCGCGATCGCGTTCTCCACCACGCCCGCCGCTGCCAGCGCGTCGAACTCGATCGCGAAACCTCCCCCCACTACAGCCCCTACGACGGCCTCACCGACCTCCCCACCGACATCGCCCAGCATGTCTTTAGCGCCTCGCAACTCAGTCTTTTAGGGCAATGACGGTTTTAAATGGTTTGCCCGCTACGGCCTGCGTATCAACCGCCCCCAGGATAAGGAAACCGAGCTATCGGGAACGCCTCAAAGGTCAGCTCTACCATCAGACCCTCGAAGGCGCGATGAAGGATGCGATCGGCCAGGAAGACCCACGTGATCGCGTCCTGGCCGCCCTCGAATCCGCCTTTGAAACCGCCGAAACCGACCTTTATCTCGATCACCTGCCCGCCTGGTGGGCGCAACGCCGCGAACACCTCGCCCTACTGCGTCGCACGATCGAACACGACTCGTTTTTTACCCCCGGCGCTGTCATCCGCGCGATCGAAGCTGAATTTACAGGGGAATGGAATGGCTTCAACGTCAGAGGCAAGATCGATCGCGCCGACGAAACACCTACGGCATCACCTTAATTGAATATAAAACGCGATCAAGCCGTCCCACCCAAGCCCAAGATCGCCACGGTGAAGCCAAATTCGACCTGCAATTACAGCTCTACGTCGAAGCTGCCGGAGCCGCCCTCTTCCCCGATCGCACCATTTCCCGCGCCCACTACTATTCCCTCACCAAAGCCAAAAGCCTCGCCAAAGTAGACCGGGTGGACGACATCGAAGCGACTGCCTTTGCCGATCGCCTACGCGGCCACCTCACCACCGGAGCCTACGCCGTCCAGCCTGATCGCGGCGAAAAAGTCTGCGCGTATTGCGACTGCGAGCTGATGTGTCGTAAAGGGGCGCGACTTCAACGTAAGCAACGAGGTTAAAGCGAACGTATCTTGAACATTCGTTTAGAACGAATATTTATCTCGACTTTTTTAGGACTAAAAATGGTAGTCTTCAGCACGAAAAATCACAAATCTGTGTGGATTAAAATCCAAACGTAACGAAGTTTTAACCTTACTATCAATTAGCGATCGTTGCTCCCCCTCGCCTCTGAAACTGATTAAGATCAAATCCATAAGGTGAACGACCTACTAGTACGATACGAGCACACCCTGAGATCTCTAACTCACCTCTCATCAATCTCGTTCTAACACCGTAGCTATCCGTCGTTCCTTTTCTGAATTGAATCGTTTTCTCCCAGAGTTGTTGATGATTAAACTACTTGTAGGCATTCTCGTTACGGTGATGAACCTGCTCTACAAAACGAGACCCTATCCCCGCTTTTACGTCCTCGAAACCGTTGCCCGCGTCCCCTATTTTGCTTACCTTTCCGTTCTTCACCTCTACGAAAGCTTGGGGCTCTGGCGCAAGGTTGATTGGCTAAAAGTTCACTTCGCCGAATCCTGGAATGAGCTACACCACCTATTGATCATGGAATCGCTCGGTGGAAATCACTTCTGGCTCGATCGCATCCTCGCCCGAACCGTCGCCTTGATCTATTACTGGATTATTGTCGGTGTGTATTTTGTCTCACCCAAGGCGGCGTATCACTTCATGGAATTGGTCGAAGAACATGCGTATCATACCTATGATGAATTCCTCACAGAATATGCAGATCAACTGAAGACAGAATTTCCACCTCAAGTTGCGATTAACTATTATCGTGACGGCGATCTGTACATGTTTGATGAATTTCAAACTTCACAGGTTCCCGCATCGCGTCGCCCGACGATCGAAACGCTCTACGATGTGTTTGTTGCCATTCGCGATGACGAAGGCGAACACGTGAAAACGATGGTGGCCTGTCAGTCAGCAAATGCGGCGGAAACGCTCCACAGCCCCCATGCACCGGTACTTGATCCCCAGAGCGCACCGTCAATCTCAATTTCCACCGACGCCGTGATCGATACATAAATCGATGCATAAATCGATGCATAAATAAAACGATCAAGACATCAGAGCTCAAACATCAGTTCGTTCGACCCATAACGCTCTAATCCCTTTCCAGCCAAGAACAGAGAATTTCACTCTCTGCTCTTGGCTGGATTTTTTGGTATCACGGCTTCGCTGGTTCGGTTTAACTCACTCTGGCAAACTTCGCGTTTCACGAACCTCCACATCCCCCCATTCTCTCCAACAACAATCGCGTGTAACCCATGTTTCTATCGGCGATGCGCCATTCACTCGCCACCACCTCACACCACCTCACCAGAACGTACCGTCGCACGAACTTAAGCGGCATCCCTACGCTTGTCAAGGCGGTTAACACCGGTAGTAAAGCCGTCGTGGTGACGATAGGGTGTAGACACAACACGGCAAGTTGGTGTCTGACAAGCCGATGTCCAGAGATCTGTAGATGCACGCGCCGGATTTCCCGACATTTATGATGCACGCGACTTTAGCGTCATCGTCTTCCGAACCCTACGCGACCTGATGACGACAGAAATGTCTGACTCGATCGCCCGTGATTTAGAATTCACCCCCATTTCAATCCAGTCCGATAAGTCATTAAACGGTAATGTCGCCGAACTGTGGAACGATACCAACCCGCTGGTTTCTTGGCTGAGTCGTCTACGCGGGCCGCTGAATGTTACGACCGATCGCTTTCTACGTCGGGCGATCGAAGAAGGCGGCGGCCTACCGAACGGCATGACACCCGAGGACGCAATTCAAGCGGTCTTTCACGTCACAAAAGCCGACCTTTCCCCCACCTCTGAACGCATGATTTCCGACATATTACCCCCTGAAATTGCCCAACTGTGGCAAACGGCGTAGATCACCCCACCACGATTGTTACAGATTGCTAAGTAGCATGAGGGGTTTAACCCCTAAAGAGCTATATTAACTTCAGTAGATGCACCCTGATGGCAACGCCAGATCAATGTTTTTGATCCGGGCGTTTTTTTGCATCGAGAAGGTTGCATCCGAATTCTGTCTGCTTCGATGTGTCCTACGTCCGGTGGGGTTGTTGTCCCATAGACTTTTGGGATTGCTCTACCACTGGTCATGATCGATATTGATGTTTGCGTCCGTTTTCCTGGGGCGGGTCATGCACCTGCGTTTACCCTCGATGTTGCGTTATGCAGTGCAGCACGATCGATCGTCCTCTGGGGTCCCTCCGGCTGCGGCAAAACCTCACTCTTGCAGACGATCGCGGGACTGCATCGCCCCCAATCGGGCTGGATTCGTGGCAGTGGCCGATCGCTCTTCGATCATCGGCAAAAGATTGACATCCCGGCACACCAGCGACGGATCGGCTACGTTTTCCAGCAAACGGCGCTGTTCCCCCATCTCAGCGTGGCGGACAATATCGGCTTTGGTGTGCCGCGTACGATGCACGATCGCGATCGGCAGATCGTCGATCTGGCGCGTCGTTGCCGGATCGATGACCTGCTCGATCGACGGATCACCCATCTATCCGGCGGACAAGCCCAGCGGGTGGCGATCGCCCGCGCCCTAGCCACCCGTCCCGATTTGCTTCTACTCGATGAACCGTTTAACGCCCTCGATCCCGATCTACGCGCCACATTACGCCGTGTTGTGCAAGATTTTTGCGATGAAACCCAGACGCCGCTGATTCTGGTCACCCACGATCGCGCCGAGGCGGAATGTGTGGGCGAGGCGATCGTCTCGATGTCAGCGGGGCGCATCCTCGAAATCATGGGTAGCCTGAGACGTGCGTGATAGAATGGCGAGACGCCTATAAGTACGCGAAACCTAGATATATCAAGAGTTTCAACGTTATAAAACCGGCGTAAACCATTCCTCGCGGTGGCACTATCGACTCCACCGCGACATAACTTTACGTTCACACAGGAGAAGCCGATCGTGGTTCAAGTCCCCGTCAAACTTCAGGCTGACCGCACCGCAACACCCCCCCAGTGAGTGACCTCAAGGCTCTCGAATTCTGGCTCACTGATCTGAGCGATCGCGTCATTGCCGGGGAAGACCTCGATCGCGATACCGCCCTGGCTTTGACCGAAATCGACGGCCAAGATGCCATCTTGCTACTCTGTGCCGCTGCCGATCGGGTTCGTCACGCCCGCTGCGGTGACACCGTTGATCTGTGTAGCATCGTCAACGTCAAATCCGGTGGTTGCTCCGAAAACTGCGGCTTTTGCTCCCAGTCCGCCCACCATCCCGGCGTCGATTCCCCCGTCTACAGCCTCAAAACCCCCGACGAAATCCTCGCCCAAGCCCGCGCCGCCGAATCCGCTGGAGCCAAACGCTTCTGTCTCGTTTCCCAAGGTCGCGGCCCCAAATACGGCGGCCAACCGGCTCAAGAATTTAGCCAAATCCTCGAAACCGTCCAGCGCATCATCGACGAAACCAACATCAAACCCTGCTGCGCCCTCGGTGAAGTCACCCCCGAACAGGCGCAACAGCTCGCCGCTGCGGGTGTCACCCGCTATAACCACAACCTCGAAGCCTCGGAAAACTTTTTCCCAGAAATCGTCACGACCCACAGTTGGCAAGACCGCGTCGCCACGGTTAAAAATCTCAAAGCAGCGGGCATCCAAGCCTGTACGGGTGGCATTTTTGGCATGGGCGAAAGCTGGAGCGATCGCGTCGATCTAGCCCTGGCATTACGTGAACTCGAAGTCGAATCGATCCCGCTTAATCTGCTCAACCCGCGCGAAGGTACACCCCTCGGCGATCGCGATCGACTCTCGCCCTACGAAGCGTTAAAGGCGATCGCTATTTTTCGCCTGATGCTACCGGAGCGGATTTTGCGCTATGCCGGTGGCCGTGAAGTCGTCATGGGCGAACTGCAAAACCTCGGTTTCCAAGCGGGCATGAACGCCATGCTGATCGGCCACTATCTCACCACCATGGGACAGCCGCCCGATCGCGACCACGCCATGCTCGAAAGCATGGGACTACAAGGCGGAGAAGCGCCCGTACCTGAATTTCATTAATTCCGCCTAGGGCGTGTCATCAATTAATCGTAGAACCCTGATTGGGTAAGCTGTTAAACGCCTGCCTCAACAAAAAAAGCTAGGGGCTGAAACCCTGACAGGGTAAGGGCTAGAAATTTAATTGATGACAGCCCCTAGCCCGTTCACTCGCCTCCCCACAGAAACCCAGTTTCCTTGAGAAATTGGGTTTCTGTCGTTACGGTTCCTCATTCCCATTATTTTCTTCTCCTGTTGCACCCATGACCGCGCCAGCCTCATCCGCCTCCGCTACACTGCCGCATTCGACCCTTCGCCCAACCCTGCGGATTGCCGCGATCGGCGACATTCACGACTGCTGGGGCGCTACCGATAACGCCCTAATCGAACAGCTTGACGTTGATCTCGTCCTTTTCGTCGGCGACTTTGGTAACGAATCCCTGTCCACCATCCGCCAAGTCGCCCGCGTCCCTCGACCCGCCGCCGCCATCTACGGCAACCATGACGCCTGGTACACCGCCTCACCCTGGGGGCGCGGCAAACGCCCCTACGACATCCACACCGACAACTGGTTCGAGCAACAACTCGAAATCCTCAACGATCTCGAAATTGGCTACCGCTATCGCGATTTTTCCCACCTCAATCTGTCGGTGATTGGCGGGCGTCCCTTTAGCTGGGGCGGGTCAGAGTGGAAATACAAAAAGTTTTATCGCGATCGCTACGGTGTTAAAAACTTTGCCGACTCGATCGCCAAACAAGTCGAGGCGATCGAACAGGCCACCCATGACACCCTCATTTTCCTTGGTCACACCGGCCCCACCGGTATGGGCGACCAACCTGAAGACCCCTGCGGCAAAGACTGGAACCCCATCGGCGGCGACTACGGCGACCCGGATTTTGCCGCCGCCATCGACCAGGCGATCGCCATCGACAAACACGTCCCCCTGGTCGTCTTCGGCCACATGCACCACAACCTCCGCCACCGATCCGATCGCCTGCGCCGCGCCATCCACCACAACGACAGCGGCACACTCTTCTTCAACGCCGCCCGTGTACCGCGCATTATCCAACAGGACACCCAAACCCTCCATCAATTCTCCCTCATAGAAATCACCAATGGAACCGTCACTACGATCAATCTAGTCTGGCTCAATCCCGATGGAGCAAAACTAAAAGAAGAAGCTATCTACCGAGATAAATAGTCATAGACTCGGAGATTGTTGTTTTTTGTAAATCTACTAAATACCCTGTGATATCTTCAAATAGTAAACATTAATTAGCTTTATAACAGCTTTTTAGATAATTCGTATTTGGAGGTAAAGCTAAATGAATTTTGTTTAGAATTTAAGCCGGACAACAGACCAAAATGCATCTGCTCACGGAATAGGAAGCAAAAACAAACCGTCTCGGCAGGCTATAGCTTTTACAATAAAAGCTTCTGTGGGTATAAGTTTCAGCCTTTTATTGCAAGTTGCAGCCTATGCCCATCGCCCCCATGATGTCGTCACACAAATCGAGACCTCTCAGGATTATGATACGAATCAAATCCTATTAATTTTGGTACGAGGCAATCTATTTCGATCCGCTGATGCTGGAGTCTCTTGGCAGAGGCTTACCTACGGTTTAGATGTTAAATTAGCTTCTAGTCTGACCGATCTGACATTATCATCCAGTAGTAATACAGGCCAAGAGGAATTTTTTCTTGCCTCAAATCACAATGGTATCTTTAGATCACAAGATCTGGGCAGTACCTGGACAAAGTTTGATCCCGGTCTTGCAAGTCTCGAAATTCAGCACATTGAAGCGGCTCAAGGAGAAAATCGTTTCGTCTTAGCCTCGGATGTAACCGGACGAGTCTATCAACTCGCTGCTAACAGTGAACGCTGGGAGACTACTTTAGAGATTAAAAACGGTGAGATCGCCGCGATCGATATTTCATGGCCGACAGAAGCGCTCAAAGCGGTCGGCACAAAAGATGGACGCCTTTGGCTGGCTAAAGGAGATGCAAAAGACTGGGTACAACGGTCAGTTACTGATGAGCTAAATTCAGACGAAATGCTCGCCACGCTTGAGCTTTATGCCGAGGAACCAACCAGCATCACGCTACTTGTGGGCACAACTGGCGGACGAGTGTTGAAAAGTACCGATGACGGTAACTCTTGGACAGTGATCGGCGACACGCTCACAGGCTCAGTCGCGGATATCGAAGTTGTAGCACCAGCAGACATACAAAAAACACCCTCGATTCTCATCTCAACCACCGAAAACGGATTATTTTCACTCACCGCAGATGGTCAGTGGCAAGCGCAACAAAATGGCTTAAAAACTGACCCACAAGCTCAGGAAATGGGCGAGCCAAACTTCGGTGATCTCGAAATTTCACCCGATGGCCAGATGCTATTTATGGCTGGGTTTGATGGTTTCTTTCGCTCTACAAATCAAGGCCAGAACTGGGAATCGCTCGAGACTTTAGCAAGAGACACGATCGTCTCCCTTGCCGTTTCCCCCAACTACGTCAATGACTCAACCCTAGCCGTCGCGTCCTATGTTGGGCATCTCTATCTCAGTCACGATGGAGGAGAAACCTGGGAAATCACCAACCGAGGTTTAGAAATTCCTCGATTCACGCGTACATTTGATGCCGTCGAGCCAAATTATGATCCCCGACGCTTTTTTGACATTCAATTTTCGCCAACCTACAGCATAGATCAAACAATTGTCGCCTCCACACTCTGGACAAAACTAGCTGTAACCCATAACACAGGCAAAAGCTGGAATTTACTTGCGATGCCAAAAACAATGCGCGGTTTAACGATCGCACTATCTCCAGATTACGTACAAGATCAAACGCTTTTCGTCTCCAGTGAAGATCCAAAAATTTACATATCAACGAATAGTGCACAAGATTTCACCGTAGTAGGAAAACGCCCCCCCTTCAAGGGAAACTATGGTTCATTTCTTGTTATTTCTCCCAACTTTAAAGCTGACCAAACGTTATTCACGTCTGGCGAACTCGGCATCTATAAAAGTGAAGACTCTGGAAAGAACTGGGAGGCCATAACCCGCGATACACAGATCGCAACACTTGGTGATCTACAAATAGCTGTTTCACCGAATTATGCTAATGATCGGACAGGGAGCATCTCATTAAGGTAAGGAGCAAGAATACTCAGGCAGCGGTGAGGTTCCCGTTGAGATAAGCACAACGTAGCCTCAGCATAGGGTTGACCGACTCC
>JAAUPN010000097.1 GCA_012033105.1 Coleofasciculaceae cyanobacterium RL_1_1 | reverse complement strand
ACTGCGCTAGAACGTTTCGCGGATGCGCTCAGTGGTGCGGCTGGTGCTAGTACTGGTGCTGGGAGCTGATCCTTGGGTGCGCGATTTGGCACGGGCTGCACTTTTGCGCAGGGCGTTGAGACGATCTTGGTAGCGCTGGCGCAGTTTTTTCTTGGGAGTTTGTTCGATGAGAGTTTTGAGGGCGCTACCCAGGCTTTTATAGGCGTTGGGTAGGGTGTAGCCAAACCGACTCGCGAGGGAGATCGCACGTTCATCGGCTTCGATTTCGTATTGGAGATTGCGATCGCTATTATTTTTTTGATACAACCGCCAGCCGGAAACACCGCAGAGGGTGAGCGCCAACATCAGCAGTAAACCATCCTGTACCCACAGTTCACCGACCGCACCCCCAAGGCCGATCGCCAAAGCAGCCATTTCCCACCCTTCTTTGGGAACTGTATCGTTTTGGATGCGGGCGACTTCATGCCAGAACAAAAGATTTCGCTGATCGATCGCCAGACGATCCCACTTGACGAGATCGATCGCGATCTCGACCTCATCTTTGCTAAGTTCTTCGCTGCGCACGAGCGGTGGATCAACTTCCGTGGTTTTCTCGACGGTGACCCAGCTTTGCAGTTCTGGCGGCAGCAGGCCGCGCAAACGGC
Source organism: Coleofasciculaceae cyanobacterium RL_1_1 (assembly GCA_012033105.1). Classification (GTDB taxonomy): domain Bacteria; phylum Cyanobacteriota; class Cyanobacteriia; order Cyanobacteriales; family Geitlerinemataceae; genus RDYZ01. The sequence goes on along the minus strand of JAAUPN010000097.1, from coordinate 14,128 downwards.
GCAGTTCGTTGATTTCAGCTTTGGCAGTGGCGGCTGCGTAGGTCATAGGGACTGAAGGGGGTGCGACAGACTGGGTTAAGCCCGTTTTCACGAGGAAAACAGAAGCTTGATGAATAGTTTAATGATAGACCGAAGCTTGCGGGAAACGAATACGGAGATTACCAACGTTGAGAGTTTTGCAAGCTGGCGACGATCGCCACGCTGATGGTCGCGAAAATTCCAAGCCAAATTACGAGGCCAGGAAGGAAGGTCAGGAGGCCAAAACCGCGTAAGACCCAAGTGCCGATCGTCAAGATGAGGGTGGCGAGAAAAAGCTGGGAGTTAAAGATTTTCATGATTGGATTGAAAGGGGGTGATCGCTGCAAGCATAGCGATCTGGGCTGGATTGGTAAATGGGTGGGTAAATGGGTTAGCAAACAGCAGTTTTCACCTTGAATCGCATCTAATGTCCGGAGTTACGTCGTATTGCGGTGGTAATTCGAGCATGGGTTTAAGTGCGGCCAAAATTTCAGCGTACATTCAGATCTATGACCAGATCTATGACGGAATTTAGCTTGATCTTAGCGAGGCGTTGCGGTGTGGCGATCGCCTGCGGTCTGGGTCTGGCAGCGAACTGGGTATTGCAGTCGATCGCGCCGGTACAGGCGGCGGAACGGTTGGCGATACGCTATCGCGTCTGGGAGCGATCGATCTCGATTACCAGCTTGGCGCACTATGCCGCGACGGGTGACGCGGATGATGAGCTGAGTGCTTATCTGGATTATTTACCAACCGCGACGCGCGAGCGGCTGCCCGAGCTGCTGTCTACGCCGCTACCGATCGGAGCGGTCGAAGCGTCACAGTTTCTCTATTCGCCCCAGGGTGAATTTTTGCTCCAGCGCCTGAGTGTTGTCTTTTCGACGGATGCTAGCGATCGCAGTTGCGAGACGACGTTTAAGGGCTTGCGCGGTGCGATCGTCACGGCGGCCAACTCACCCACCGGGCTGACGCCGATCGCCCTGCTCGAAGCATTCCCAACCCGGACGCTATATCTCAAAATTGGCGAGGCGATCGCGGCGGTTGATAGCGTCCGCGAAACGCTCGATACCAGCCAAGTGGAACTTTCGCGGATCGAAGCGATCGCAGCCCTCGCCCCTCCCGCCGATCAAACCATACGGGATCAGTGGCAAGCACTTCGGCGACGGGGTGCTTACGAATGGCGCATCGAGCCGATCGAAATTCGCGATCGGACGCGTAATTTCCCGTATGGTCATCGTGCCAGCGCGGATTTGTACATGCCCTATACGTCACATACATCAAATACCTCACCGACGGCAGCAGGCTCTATCAATCCGGCAGACTCGATCGGCAAAGCACCCGCCGCCCCGCTGATCGTCATTTCCCACGGTGTCGGCTCCGATCGTCATACCTTCTACTACCTGGCGGAATACCTCGCATCTCATGGCTTCGCCGTCCTGGTTCCCGAACACGCAGGCAGCAATGCCAAGCATCTCCAAGCCCTGCTCCGGGGTTCGGAAAACGAGATTGCTAAACCCAGCGAGTTTGACGATCGCCCGCGCGATATCAGTTTGCTCTTGGATGAAGTCACCCGACGACTGGCCTTTGACCCTAGCGTTGTCGGACAGATCGATACCTCCCGCACGATCGTGATTGGTCATTCCTTTGGGGGCTACACAGCACTCGCCTTGGCCGGAGCCACGATCGATACAACCGCCCTGCGTCAAACCTGCACGGATCTCGATCAGCAATGGTCGTGGAATCTATCGCTCTTGCTGCAATGTCGCTTACTCACACTGGTCGAGGATGCACCACTGATGACACGATGGCGCGATGAACGCGTGCGCGGCGTGATCCTCATCTCTCCGATCGGCGATGCCATCTTCGACGATCGCGGTTTAGCCGCCATGACCGTACCAGTACTCATGCTAGCCGGGACTGCCGACACGATCGCCCCCGCCTACCTCGAACAAATTCCGCTGTTTGAACGTTTGCCGATGGCCGATCGCCAGCTTGCCCTCTGGCAAGGCGGCACGCATTTTTCCTCGATCGCCATCCCTGCTGGCGAAGAGCCGTCAATCTCGCTACCCAGCATCCTGGTCGGACCCGATCCACAGATCGCCCACCGCAACCTCGAAGCTTTGGCTCTCACGTTCACCCGCGCCCACTTGATGAACAATCCCGAGGCTCATACCTTGCTCACACCCAGCGCTCTCGCGGCTCTCGGTAATGCCACACTGCCGATCGTGGCGATCGATGGTTCGTCCTTCTCCGGTGATGACCGGATTAGCCGACAGTTACATGGTCAGTGAAGCCGCTAATCCGTCTGGCCGACTAACTGCCGATCGCGTAATAGCGTTGCACCAAGGTGGTGATCGTCGAGATACCCGAAATCAGCGCCAAGCCGATCGTTCCGGTGGTGAGCGATCGCAGCTTCAAGCGCGATCGTGACGGGCTACAGATCACCAGCAATAGAGGCGCGAGCGGAATGAAGTAGCGACCCTGAAGCCCACCAATTCGATCAACCCCGACGATATTCCAGAGATAGGCCAGCACGCAGAGCAGGCCGATCGACCCGGCCAGCGCCAGAGCTGCAATGCAGCGATCGCGTTTACGCCAGGGTCGAACGTACCGATCCGACAAATTGACGCGAGTTTGTCCACACAGTACCGCTAGGGTTAAGGCGATCGTGTAGCCGATGACGTGGAGCGTCGGTAGTGGAGTATCGAGCCAACCAAAAACGCCGATAAATTGCCGGAGATAGTGGCCTGCGTTGGTGGTGAGTGTGACGATCGCAATGGCGATAAAACCCAGCGGATCGGCGAGAATTCCAGCGATTTGTGCGGTGGGGTCAAGCTCGGGGTGGAGCGAGACATAAATTTGATCCACCACTTGCGACCAGGCAAACACCGAGGCGATCGCCAAAAATCCGGTCGCCCCCAGCCAAAGCCAACGGCATAGGGTGCAGTGGGGACGGGTACAGAGGGGGAAAAATGATCGCGCCGGAACGAGTAGCAATAGCAACGCCATCGGGGCATAGGCTAATTTCGAGACGGCGAAGAGTGCCGTCAGGAGAGAGAGCAGCCAAGGAACGATCGAGGCTTCCCAGGGACGCGATCGGTAGCGCACCACCAGCGCGACGAGGAGGCAAGCCAGCCCGTTGGTGAGTACGTCTGCGGAGAGCGAAGATGCCTGAAAGAGTGCCATCGGCAGCAGCCCGATCGCCAACCAACCGAGGGTAAATTCTGGCGCGAGCTGCATGGCGAAATAAACAAAACCAGTCCAGAGGAGGCCGTTTGCCAAGCGTCCGCAATACATGAGGGCGATCGGTGGCGGTGGCGGAAATCCGGGAAGTCGTGCAAGGCTACGCCTGATCGCGATGCCGATCGCCTGGGGAACATAGCCGATCGGTGCGTGCAGGCCGGTGGTGTTGAATTTCAGGAAGTGGCGATCGTCAGGATTGAGCGGCAGCGACCAGAGGCGACGCCATGAGGCCCAGTCTTGTTTTCGTGTGGCGTCAAAGCGTAGATCTTCCGCTGAAGCCTGACGTACCGTCATCAGCAAACTACGCGGCAATGCACCGCCTAAACACAGCTCGTTGCTGAAATCATAGCTGTAGCCAGAGCAGGAGCCTGTTTGCCGATCAGGGATAAGCTGACCGGTAGAAATCTGGTAGGCGCGATAAAAGTGCAGGTATTCATCGGCGGCTTGAAACGGTGGAGTAATGCTGGCGATGACGAGGCAGGTGATCGCAGCGATCGCGACAAACCAGCACCGCAGGGTTTGGCTAGCATCGACTCGCAAGCGTGAACTGAACCGTCGATGTCGCGGATGATGTGCGGTGAAGATCATGAACGATCGCAGTAAATTAATCAGGGCTGTCGTCGGTTCCAAAACCTAAAATAGTTTCGGGCTTGAGCCAATGTCCAGGGACATGTTAGGAGGAAAATTCAAGAGAACTATCAGGGGATCGGAGCAACATATTCAGCCATCGGAGGCGCGATCGCCATGATTATCCAGAGTACCCCAGCAATTTTCTACCTACAACGTTTCTTGATTCTCTGGATGCTCTGCGACGGGCTTGCCAGAAAACTTAAGATCCTCTGAACCATCACCAAGGTCTCGTAAATCGCGATGTGGCGTGACCCCGCGTGGCTCGATCACCCCTCGATCCTCCAACGTATCCCGCAAGCCATCCAAACAGCGCAGGCGCGTGACAAAGTGCAGTTGACCATCAAACACCCAGCGAAACGGGATGGGGTAAAGCTTCAGGGCTTCGATCGTCGTGTCGGAAAACAACCCAAGATCGCCGTACAAATTGCGCCACTGACGACGCGACAGATAGTTATAGGGCAAGCGCACACCGTGGCTACGGTTGCCAACCCAGTCCATAAAACGCAGACGCAGATCGTCAAACGGGTTATTGCGATAGTGATCTTTGATGATGACGGCACGGCGGGCGACGCGGACACATTCCGCCAGGACGCGATCGGGGGCATCGGTATGGTGCAGCACATCGATCAGCGTCACAAAATCGAAGCTATTGTCGTCAAATGGGAGCGTTTCGCCATCGTATTCCGAGATCGGGATATGGGTCACGCCACGAACAAAGACATCCACCCCCTCGATCGTCACCTGCGGCGCCAACCCTTCCACCACCGCCGCAATCTCACCACTGCCGCAGCCCACATCTAGCCCGGTCAGTTTCCCCGTGTCACTCTCCGCGATCGGCAACAATTTCGCGATGTGCTTCGCAAGGGTGTAGATCCGTCGTGACATCACGACTTTTTTGTGGACATATTGGAGAGATTGCATAAAATTAATAGACTTCACATTCAATCAAACTATCTTGGACTTTCCCCCACTACTGTAATATAGTGCGAAAAATTACTTTATAAAAATCATTCCAGTGCCGCACAACAAACTGAGCTTCATTAACGACGAGGGCTTATATTCCTGTGTCAAAAGTGTAGTGGAAGCATATCGTTTTAGCTTAGATCTAAGCGAGTTTAATAAAAACATTATTGATCCCATAAAGCTGACATTCGACATGAAAGTTAGTCAGAGAAGTGTAGAAGAAATAATTGAGCGTGAAATCGCAAGACAGCTTGACAAAACAATCAGTAACCGTATCGGATACTTCCACCAAAATATATTCGCATATATAAGTCCTGACTGGTGCGTGCCAGAGAAGGGTTATGATATCGTCAATAAATCTGAGAAGATTTATGTTGAGATGAAGAATAAACATAATACGATGAACTCCTCTTCTTCTCAAAAGACATTTATGCGAATGCAGAATACTCTATTACATCAAAGTGATGCAACCTGTTTGCTCGTTGAAGTTATTGCAAAAGAAAGTCAAGACAAAGTGTGGCTTGTAAGCTTGGATGGAGAGCGCACCTCTCACCCGTCTATTCGTCGCGTTTCAATTGATCGTTTTTATTCAATGGTAACCAAAGAGAAAAATGCATTTCGTTGTCTATGTGAAGTATTACCTCATGTGATTGAAGATGTAATTCAAGAGCAGCAAAGCACCTTACATACCAGCACCGTATTAGAAGAATTGCAGAAGACCTCTCATAGTTTATTGAAAAGTTTATATTTACTGGCATTCAAAAACTACGAAGGTTTCGATAACTTGAAAATTGATTAGATTAAAAACATAAATTATGAACGATTTAACCCCACTTCCAATCGTTGCAGATATACTATCCGTGTCTAAAGCAACCTTAAAGAGATGGGAAAATTCTGGGAAACTACTGCCATCTTGTGAGCAAGATGGACAAGTGTTCTACAGCTTATCAGATTTGCGTGATTTTCAGCCGATCAAAGATATGTTGGAATCCAACTGGCAAGAAGAATCGAGAATCACAGCAGCTAGGCCATTTACATCTATTGAATTATTTGCTGGCGCTGGAGGACTTGCCTTAGGCCTTGAGAAATCCGGCTTTCAGCATGTCATGGTGAATGAAATTGATCATGATGCCTGCAAAACATTGCGCTATAACCGCCCAGAATGGAACGTTATTGAGTCTAGCATTCATGAAGTAGACTTCAAAAAATATCAGGACGTAGATTTGATCTCCGGTGGTTTTCCCTGTCAGGCATTTTCATATGCAGGAAAAAAATTAGGTTTTGAAGATGTTCGCGGTACTTTATTCTTTGAATTTGCTCGATCAATTAAAGAAGCACGACCAAAGCTATTTTTAGGTGAAAATGTACGTGGTTTACTCAGTCATGATGGTGGACATACAATCCAAACAATCTGTTCAATTTTAGAAAGTTTAGGATACTTCATTATTCCTCCACAGGTTCTGAAATCCATTTTTTATCGAGTACCTCAGAAACGTGAGCGATTATTTATCATTGGTATTCGTCATGACTTGGTGAAATACGGTCATTTTACCTGGCCTTCTCCATACTGCCGCATCATGAACTTGCAAGATGCATTAAAAGGAGGGGAGCTATATCCTTGTGATGTACCTGATTCTTTAGGGCAGACTTATCCATCTTCCAAGCAGCGAATTTTAGAACATGTTCCTCCAGGAGGATATTGGCGAGATTTACCCGACAAGCTTCAGCGGGAATATATGAAAAATAGTTACTTTCTCGGGGGCGGGAAAACTGGTATGGCACGTCGTTTATCTTGGCATGAGCCAAGCTTAACCTTGACCTGCTCACCAGCACAAAAACAAACAGAGCGTTGCCATCCGGAAGAGACGCGACCTCTTACGGTGAGAGAGTATGCTCGTATTCAAACCTTTCCAGATGATTGGGGATTTTTGGGATCACTGAGCAGTCAATACAAGCAGATTGGCAATGCAGTCCCAGTTAATCTAGCTTTGGCTGTTGGTCAGCGTTTAGTAGCTTTTCTAAATCTAGTCGAAAGACATTTCAATCATGAATCAAGAGTTTCTCAAATAGCAATGGCAGAACAAGATTAAAAATGTTTTGATTCTGTAACGTATCCAGACGTTGCTAGGAAGCGCCTACGGTATCACGTGGGCTGAACAGTTCCGTTGCAGCGGAGGATTTAAACTGATCGAAGGGCTGAGATTCTGCTGATCCTCGTGGTTATTTTTCCGTGTCTGATAGTACCTTTTGGTAGCCATCGGACAATACGGCATAAAATAGCCCGCTAAATAAAGTTTGTGTGCCGATCAAAATTAACGTCATGCCGGTAACTGCCGGACGAATGGCATTCATGGGGCCAAAGTTGCCATCAAACCAAACCCGCAGCACCGATAGTTCAATCCCCAAGCCTGCGCCGAGGGTGAGCAGCGCTACGATCGCGATCGTTTCCAGCTTGACCACGCGCACCAGCCAGGACATGCGCGGTGTTTGGCGTTGGAGCCGGTGCGTTAGTGTGTAGAGATGGGCGAGTAGCCCCGTCAGGATAAGCTCATAGCCCAGCAAAAAGGTGAGCGCCGCCACGACCACCCAATGATCGCCGAAACGTAGCGTTCCGAGATAGACCGATTCACCACTCGGGGCGATCGCCAGGATCGCGTTTAGTACCAGGCCGATCGCCATTAGCACTGATCCCGGCAGCCAGTACAGCAGCTTTGGCGCAAACAATAAGATGTATTTTAAATGTCGCCAGCCATCCGCCCAGGGTCGCAAATGTGGGGCGCGATCGCGACCATCCACATGGAGCGTAATCGGAACTTCACTGGTTTTCAGCCCCAAAATCGCCGCCTTAACGAGCATCTCTGACGCAAATTCCATCCCGTTCGACTCCAGATGCATCGCCTCGAACGCCGTTTTTTTAAATGCTCGCATCCCGCAATTCACATCCGAAAACTGAGAGCGATACACCGTATTCACGATCGCCGTCAGCACCGGCGTCCCCAGATAGCGATTTTTCCAAGGCATCGCTCCCGGCATGATCCGCCCCTTCAGCCGTGTCCCCACCACCAGATCAAACCCCTGCGCCAGCCGCTCCACCAAGCCCACCGCTTCACGAAAATCGTAGGAATCGTCCGCATCGCCCATGACCACATACCGACCCCGCGCTGATCGTATCCCCCAAATCAAGGCGGCACCATAGCCCCGCACCGGCACATCTACCACCCGCGCCCCCAGCGATCGCGCCAGATCCTGCGATCCATCCGTCGATCCATTATCCGCAATCACCACTTCGCCAGATAGGCCCAAGGTCTCGATCGCCGTGCGGGCTTTCCCGATGCAGGCGGCAAGGGTTTGCCATTCGTTTAAGCAGGGCATGACGATCGAAATCTCGATCAATTCACGAGCTGATAATTCATGATCTGGGCTATCCGATATCGCTGGGTTTGCATCGTTGTGATCGGGGCGATCGGGAACATGATCAGCAGGCACAGGAAGGATCATCCGAGAGAGAGTAATAAGTAAACACGAGATACACCATCAGCAAATCCTAGCCAGAACAGCGCATTACAGCCAAATATTCGCTGACTTCTTCAGGATTAACGCTGTGTTAACCCGGCATAACTCAATTGTGCCGTAACCTGTATCTGCGATTGCGTACAATACAAGCTGTATCGCTGACTACGGACAAACTTTACCAACTTCGGTAGCGAATAGTACAAAAGCTGTTGACAAAAATTGTCAATTGCTGTCCACTATTGGTAAAACAACTTCCAAGTCACTATTGGTTGTGAGAGAGAACTAATGACACTTCAAACTGCTTCAAGTCTACTTTTGCGCGTCTCCCCAGCACTCCTGGGTGTTGCTGCGGTCTTCGGCCTTGGCACAGATGCTAAAGCTGAAATGCTGTCCGTCAACGACCTCGCGTCCTATGAAGCTCCGGCTAGCCTGGATCAAGTCACGTCTGTGTCGCAACTGTCGGACGTTCAACCGACAGACTGGGCATTTCAAGCGCTGCAATCCCTCGTTGAGCGCTATGGCTGTATTGCGGGTTACCCTGATGGTACATTCCGTGGCAACCAAGCCCTGACCCGCTACGAATTCGCGGCTGGTTTGAATGCGTGCTTGGATCAAATTCTGGCTCAAGTCGGTGGTGATGGTCTTGATCCCGCAGACCTCGACACCATCAGCCGTCTGCAAGATGATTTCGCTGCCCAGCTCGCGAGTCTGCGTGGCCGCGTTGATAGCCTCGAATCGCGTCTCGACACGGTTGAAGCTCAACAGTTCTCGACCACGACGAAACTGAAAGGGGAAGTTTTGTTCACGGTTGCGGATACCTTCGGCCCGGCGATCGGCCAAAACGATGGCGACCCAACCCAAACCACGTTTAGCAATCGGGTTCGTCTGAACTTTGAATCGAGCTTCACCGGTCGCGACAAACTGCGTACTCGTCTGCAAGCTGGCAACTTCGATAACTTCAACAACCGCACCGGTACTGACGAAGCTCGTCTTGGTCACGATGCTGGTGGTGGCAACAGCGTTGCGATCGACGATCTGTGGTACCAAGGAACCCTCGGCGACAACACTACCTTCATGGTCGGTACGAGCGGTCTCGACTGGGATAACGTCTTTGATGTCGTCAACCCCTACTTTGAAAGCAGTGGTAGCGGTGCGCTGTCTCGTTTTGGTCGTCGTAACCCGGCGGTCTACCGTCAGATTGAAGGCGCTGGTGTTTCGTTGACCCACGCATTCAGCGATGCCTTCTCTGTTTCGGCAGCATACCTCGCAAGTGATGGCAGTGCCTCTAACTCCTCGCCCAACAACGGTCTGTTCAACGGCGACTACGCGGCTGGCGCACAGATCGACTTCATGCCGACCGATGATCTGCACCTCGCACTAACCTATCTCCACAGCTACTCGGCAGACCCGAACGTGGTGGGTTCGACCGGTTCTGACCTGTCGCAAGATCCGTTTGGTTCCACGGTGGCAACCTCGGGTGATCACTTCGGTCTCCAAGCCTCCGCACAAATCAGTGATGGTTTCGCCCTCGGTGGCTGGGCTGGTTTGGTCGCAGCCGATGCGGTCAACGGTACGAGCCAAGAGGCCACGATCTTCAACTGGGCGGCTAACCTCGCCTTCCCGGATCTGGGTGGTGATGGCAACCTCGGAGGTATCATCTTCGGTCAAACACCGCGTGTTACTGACGGTAACAACGGTGCAGGAGAAGACCAAGATTCTACCTGGCACCTCGAAGCGCTCTACCGTATTCAGCTCACGAAAGGCATCGACATCACACCGGGTGTCATCTGGCTGATCAATCCGGAAGCGAATAACGATAACGACGATATCGTTGTTGTGGCTGTGCGTACGCGCTTCAGTTTCTAAGTTGGATGGTCTTCAGATGTCTTCTGAAGCTGTCAGGACTGTGGGCGATGTGGTGGGTGATGTGGTCGTTGATGTTGTGGGCGATCGAGTCGGTGGTTGACGCCGCTGTGTTTGATCGCCGCACGTTCAATGCTTGAAACATCTGCAACGTCTTCATCCCGCCCAATCTTGATGGATTCGTTTGATATTTGATAAACCTGTAATAGCGCAGTTGCGATCGCGGCTGCGCTATTTTGCGTCGCAAGTTTATGCAACACTCCCTATAACGCTGAATGAGCGTGGAAGTGTTCTACAGTGGTAGGCCGCAGCCAGTCGAAACTTATGATCAACAACAGCAGGGTGTCCCAGTTTGTAATCGGCTTTGATCCGGGACGCGATAAGTGCGGGATTGCGCGAGTGAAGCTACTGTGTCGATCGCCCGCTCACGGCGCGGAACAAGCGTTTACTGCGAGTGTCTTGATCGATCGAATGCGTGTGGTGGAGTCAGCATCGGCGATCGCGGATGTGGTGGCACAGTGCCAACAATTTCCGATCACGACAGTTGTGATGGGGGATGGCACAAGCTCGAAACACTGGCGTACGCAGCTCGAGCAGATTTTGCCCGCTACGGTTACGCTAGTTACCGTCAATGAATACAACAGCACCCAAGAAGCTCGCGATCGCTACTGGACACTACACCCCTCTCGGGGTTTATCACGTATAATTCCGGCCAAGCTCCGATCGATCCCATGCCCGATCGATGACATTGTGGCCGTTATCTTGATCGAACGCTGGCTCGCAACGCAATCCGGCCAGCTCTAATGACCCCATCACGACCCCAGCCCAATTCCCGTCACTTGGCATCAGTTTGCGTCAATTGGCGTCACGTTCTGCCCATGATGCCCTTTGAATTCAGAACTGGCGTCCACTACACTCGGTCTACAGATCCTGTGTCTCTACGAACCCTAAATCCACCGAATTACCCCAACCCTATCCGCTTATTCCTTTCCCTCGTTTCATAGTATGAACCACTCAACCGATACACATCCACGCTGGGGATACGCCGGTTTTCTGGTCTCTGCTCTAGCCGTTCTCGGCCTAGTTGTGCCACGTGGCATGATGCAGCTCTCGCAGCAAACCGCCAATGCCACCACGCCGATTCCGGCTTACGTGTTCGCCAACTCGTTTCGGTTGGCAGCGATGGGTTTAGCCCCAAGCACGAAGCGATCGATCGATCCGAGCCGCACGGCGGATCTGAAAGCCGCGATTGCGGACGGGACAGCCGCCCTAGAAGCAGGCGACTATGCTAAGGCTCAAGCCGAGTTTTCTAAAGCGCTAGAACTTCAGCCAGACAGCATTTTTGGCTATCACGGTCGAGCCTTATCACGGTTGCGAATGCAGCAATACGAAGCGGCGATCGCCGATTTAACCGAAGTTCTCGATCGCAGCCCCGACGATGTTCGCGCCTTTGCCAATCGGGGCAGCGCCTATCATGCGCTCGGCAAAACCCGCAACGCCATGATCGACTACAACCGGGCGATCGCCCTCCAGCCGGACTACGACATCGCCTTCGTCAATCGTGGCAGCCTCCACTTCGATCTCGGCAACTATGAACACGCCCTCGCCGATTTTGATCGCGCCATTGCCCTCAATGCCTCCGACTCGAAAACCTTGTACAACCGAGCCATGGTCTTGGCGCAATTGCAGCAATTTGACAAGGCCGTCCTTGATCTAGAAGTTGCAGAAGGTTTATTTCAAAAGCAAGACCAACTGGAAGCTGCAAAGCTCTCACGCCAAGCGATCGATCAGATCGAAGCCGGAACCTTTGACCCGATGGCTCCCATGCCCTGAGTTGGTTTTAGGTTGGTTTTGGGTTGGTTTTGAGTGGGGGAACCCGATCGCCACGCCAGAGCCGTCACGTCAGCCCGTATCATGGATAGCGTTTGAAAATCATGATAAAAACGCGGGCAGTCCAGTTATGGCAACGGTTTGGGAAATTGACTTTTATTCGCGTCCGATTCTCGATGAGAACGGCAAGAAATTATGGGAATTGCTGATTTGTGAATCACCCTTAAGTGTGGCTCGTGAATCCGCGAGTTTGTTTCGGGATGCCTACTATTGCCCCAGCACGGCTGTCAATTCCGAATGGCTCGGCAATGCCCTCAAGCAAGCGATAGAAAAATCAGGGCAGTCACCGCAGGTCGTACGGTTTTTTTCGCCGCCAGATGAACAACATGATCCTGAAGGCTTGCACCGATGTCGGCTTAGACGCCAAACTCGGACGCCGTACCGTTGCCCTCAATGCCTGGATGGAAGACCGCCTGGTTAACGTCTACCCCAACGAACCGGGCTATCAAGACACCACCATCACCTCACCTGCCGTTCAGTACCAAACCCCTGTCCCGCTCGCCTTGCCCGATGCGCTTCAGGGTCAGCAGTGGGCGTTTGTGACGCTGGAGGCGAGTGCCTTTGATGAGATGCCGGATTGGGAGATTGATTTTGGTGAGGGATTTCCGCTGTCTTTGGTGGATCTGACTGGCGATCGTGCCATTCCCGGCGTGATCGTCTTTTCGCCGCGTGCTTTTCCCCTCGCGGCCTGGATGTCAGGTCTCGAACTGGGCTTTTTAAAGTACACCACAGGACGCACCCCGCGTTTAATTTTAGAAACTGGCGGAAATGATGCCTGGGTGCTGGCAGATGTGGTCAGCGAGGCCACCCAAACAGAGGCCGCGCGATTTGAAGCCGCCAAGCAAGCCGCCCAGGGTGTCCACTTTCTAGCGGTTCAGTCCGATCCCAATTCCGAAACCTTTGCCGGATTTTGGCTCCTTCAAGAACTGAATTTAGCCTAAAACAAGACGCCCCATTCCCCTGATAGCCCGAGATCTCAGCCCCTCTGAATACACAGGGCTAAAGACAAAACATCACGAGAGGGTTACATCTCGTGATATCTAGTTACCTAGGATCACCCTGCGTAGATTCACGACGCAGATCAAGTGTGAACCACGATCGAGATGTGCAGATTCAGATGGGTCAAGCCAAAACCGATGACGACAGCCAGCAATAGCTTTGCCGATGCACTTCTCGATGCAGCACTGGATCGAGGAGCCGATGCTGCCGAAGTATTTCAGTCTCGATCGCACGCGAGGCCGGTTTACTTCGAGGCGAACCGACTGAAGCAACTCGAAAGTACAGACTCTGAAGGAACCACGCTACGGCTGTGGCACAAAGGGCGCCCAGGATTAGCCGTATCCTACGGGCCGACCGACCCCAGGGCGTTAGTTGATCGCGCCTTGGCGATCGCCCAACTCAACCCCCCCGAGGCGATCGAACTCGGTGAAGCCGTAGACATTCATTATCCTGACCTTGGGATCGAAGTCCCGATTCAGCAGATCATCACCTGGGCAAAGAGTCCATTAGCCTCATCCGCGAGGAATACCCCGATGTGATCTGCAATGCCGAATGGGAATGCGACACCGAAACCACCCGCCTCGTTAACACCAACGGCCTAGACTGCGCCTACACCGATACCACCCTCAGCAGCTACATTGCCGCCGAATGGATACGTGGTGACGACTTCCTCAGCGTCTCCGACGGCCAAACCCAACGCGATCGGCTCGATCCCCACGATCTCGCCCAGCAGATCCTCCAGCGCCTCCACTGGGCAACACGCAACATCTCCGCCCCCAGTGGCCGCCTCCCCGTCCTCTTCACCTCCAAAGCCGCCGATCTGCTCTGGGATACCATTCACGAAGCCCTCAGCGGCAAACGCGCCCTCGAGCAGTCATCCCCCTGGAGCGATCTCGTCGGTAAACCCGTCGTTGCCTCCAATATCACCCTCTCGCAACATCCCACCTCCGGCCCCTACAGTTGCCCCTTTGATGACGAAGGAATGCCCACACGCCAAACCACATTCATC
>JAAUPN010000005.1 GCA_012033105.1 Coleofasciculaceae cyanobacterium RL_1_1 | reverse complement strand
TGCCGGTACGAATACGACCGTACTTGATGATTTGGCTCGATTCACAATTTGGGCAGTGCATGGGGCTTTGGTTTGTGCGGCTTCCTTCTACTTCTACTCTCTTATACCATTACATTGCATCTCTACCACCCAGGATTCGATCGTGATGAAGACTGATGCGATGCCTGAGACCCACGAATTTATTATTGTTTACGTCACCTCGGGATCTGAAGCGGAAGCACAGACGATCGCGCAAACCCTGGTCAAGGCGCAGTTGGCAGGCTGTGTTAGCTTGACGCCGACCACGTCGGTGTATCGCTGGGATGGTGCGATTCAACGCGAGCCGGAGTGGCAGTTGATGATTAAGACGCGACGCGAGCATTGGGAGGCGATCGCCGCTGCGATCGCGGAGCTGCATGGTTACGACGTGCCGGAATGTATCGCCGTGCCGATCGTGGCGGGGTCGTCGTCCTATCTTCGCTGGCTGGGCGAAAGCACGGAGCCGAGACAGGATGGAGACGAATGATCGAACAGTCTGGCGTTGAGATCGGAACAAAGGGGAGGAGGGACATAGCACTAGAAAAATGAGAGTTTGTAATGCTAGATGCGATGGCGCGGATCTCGCTATGGTAGGGTAACCACTCCAAACCCTGTGTCTTACCCTATGGATCTGCTCGAATATCAAGCCAAGGAGCTATTTTCCGAGGTGGGTATTCCCGTTTTGCCCTCGCAGAAAATTTATTACCCTCAGGAACTCAAGCATCTACAAATTCCTTACCCCATTGTGGTCAAGTCTCAAGTGCCGATGGGCGGTCGGGGCAAGGCTGGGGGCATCAAACCGGCAGCGAATACGATCGATGCGGTCGCAGCGGCTCAGGCGATCTTTCATCTGCCCATTTATGGCCTATACCCAGAGCTTGTCCTAGCGGAGGCGAAGTATGACGCCGATCGTGAGTTGTATGTGGCGATCGTGATTGATCGTAATGCTCGCCGTCCGGTGTTGCTGGGTTCTCCCGATGGTGGCAGTGGGCTTCAGGTGGCGAGTCAGTCGCTCCAGCGGGTGGTGGTGGATGACACGTTTTCGCCGTTTTATGCGCGGCGTCTGGCGGTGGCGATGGGGCTGCGGGGAGCCGCGATCGAGGCGGTCAGCCTGGTGGTTGAAAAGATGTATACGCTGTTCGCGACCAAGGATCTTGATTTGGTTGAGATCAATCCGTTGGCTCTACGCGAGGACGGGGAGATCATGGAGATCATGGCGTTGGATGGCAAGATTACGACGAATGATAATGCGATCGAGCGTCACCCGGATCTGGCGCAATACGCCCGCGATCGCAAGGCGGATCGCGATCGGCGCTCGAAATACCCCTCACGCGATCCCCTGAGTGCCTCGCTGGTCACCCTGGATCAGGAGGATCGCGACGATTCTGGAATTGGTGTGGTCTGCAACGGAGCTGGATTGACCCTGGCGACGGTTGATCTGTTGTGTCAGGCGGGTGCTTGTCCCACCAGTTTTCTCAATCTCAGTAATGAAATTTACTGGCGTGGAGGGCCGAGTTTACGCGATCGGCTCGATCGGGGCTTGGAGTTGATGACGGCCAACCCGGAGATCGAGACGGTGTTGATCAACCTGGTCGGTAGCGTCACCTCCTGTGATGCGATCGCGGAAACCATCCTGTCCACAGCCGATCGCCTCGCCCAACTGGGACGCACATTTCGCTGGATCGTGCGGTTAGCCGGTCACGATCAGGCGTTAGGCCGTCAACGGCTCGAAGCTCCCGACCTCCTCCACGATCTGATCTATTGTCCGACTCTTGATGCGGCGATTGAAGCGGGTCTGTGGGCTCACGATCCCTCGCAAGATCGATCGCAAGACCTATCACCAACCGTTTCGTCGTAAGCCTAGCCAAACCAACCATGAACATTTCCGATCGCACCCGCGTCCTCATCCAAGGCATTACCGAACCCCTCGGACAGATCCACACCTCTCGGATGCGTGCCTACGGTACATCCGTCGTCGCTGCCGTCAGTCCGGGCTATGGCGATCAAATGATTGCCGAAGTGCCAGTATTCGATACGGTCAGTCTGGCGATCGAAGCGGTCGGATCGATTGATCTCACAGCGATTTTTGTGCCGCCCTATCAGGTGCTCGATGCAGCGCTAGAAGCGATCGCAGCGGGGATTCGCCAGGTTGTCATCATGACGGACGGTGTGCCGCCGATGGACACGATCGAGCTGATCCGTGCGGCGGATGCGGCGGAAGCGCTGGTGTTAGGCCCCGGTAGCACGGGGGTGATTGTGCCGGGGGCTTGCCTGATGGGGACACATCCCGTGGAATTTTACGCGCCCGGATCGATCGGGGTGATTGGTCGCAGCAGTACGCTCGATTATGAAGTCGCGTTGACCTTAACCGAAGCTGGCTTCGGTCAGTCCATTTGTGTGGGACTCGGCGGTAATGGCATCCTCGGTTCATCCTTTGCCCAATGGTTGCAGTTGCTCGATGAGGATGAAAACACAGAGGTGATTGTTTTGATTGGTCGGGTGGGTAGCACGGCGGAAGAGGTCGCCGCTCGCTATGTGGAAGCCGCGATCGATAAACCCGTGATTGCCTATATCGCCGGACAATATGCCCCCACGTTGGACAGTCATTTTGGTCATGCGGGCGAAATTGTCGATGCTCGCCTCAGCGGGATTTATCAGCGCATTGATGACCTGACGATCGGCACAGCCCAACGCAAGATCGAAGCCTTTGAGTCAGCGGGTATTCGAGTCGCGCATCGTCCGTCAGAGATTCCCGAACTGGTACGACAGGCGTTAACCCGCACGACCGTTTAGGCCAGTTTTTGGTCAACTCTGTCAGCCCCCTTGGCAAAACCTGATAGCGTAGGTGAGGCCAAATCGTGCCACCCTCAAGACCTATCCTTAATTTTCGACCTTTCCCGCCGTGCTAGACATCAAACTCATTCGCGAAAACCCCGATGCTGTCCGCGATCGACTTCGTCAGCGCGGCGAAGGTTACGACATCGCTCCGATTCTCGACCTGGAACACCAGCGCCGTGAACTCGAAGTGCAGCGCACCGAGCTACAAACCCGCAGCAACGAAATCGGCAAGACGATCGGCCAAAACATCCAAGCCGGAGCCGATCCCAAAGGTGATGAAATCGCGGCCCTGCGTCAGGAGGGCAACAACCTCAAGCAACAGATTAGCGAACTGGAACCCGCCGAAAAAGACCTCAAAGAGCAACTGACGGCGCTGCTGTTGAGCCTGCCCAATCTGCCGAGTGAAACGACGCCGATCGGCGCCAATGAAACCGAAAACGTCGAGATCGATCGCTGGGGCGACGACTACAAAATCACCCACGAGGTCTTACCCCACGGTGATATCGCCGAAAAATGGGCATCCTCGTCACCGATCGCGCCGTCAAAATTGCCCAAAGTCGCTTTATTGCGCTCATGGGAGCCGGAGCCGCCCTCGAACGCGCCTTGATTCAGTTCATGCTCGATCGGCAAATCGCCGCTGGTTACATCGAAGTGTTGCCCCCCGTGTTGGTGAACAGCGCCTCGCTCCAAGCCACGGGACAACTGCCGAAATTTTCCGAAGAAAGCTTTAAGTGCGCTGAGGATGACCTGTGGCTTGCGCCGACGGCTGAAGTGCCGGTGACGAACCTATATCGCGATGAAATCCTCGACGGCGAAACGCTGCCGATCTATCACTGTGCTTACACTCCCTGTTTTCGCCGAGAAGCGGGCAGCTACGGCAAAGACACACGCGGCCTGATTCGTTTGCACCAATTCAACAAAGTCGAACTGGTCAAAATCGTACGCCCCGAAACCTCCGAAGCCGAACACCAAGCCCTGCTCAAGGATGCCCAAGCCATCCTCGAAGCGCTACAACTGCCCTATCGCACGATCGAGCTATGCACTGGCGATCTCGGCTTCGGCGCTCAGAAGTGTTATGACCTAGAGGTCTGGCTACCGGCAGCGGGAACCTATCGCGAGATTTCGAGCTGCTCAAATTTTGGCGATTTCCAAGCACGTCGGGCGAGCATTCGTTTTCGGGAAAAGGGCAAAAAAGGGACACAATTCGCCCACACGCTGAACGGTTCGGGGTTGGCGATCGGGCGTACCATGGCCGCCGTCCTGGAAAATTATCAGCTTGCTGACGGTACGATTCGCGTGCCGGAGGTGTTACAGCCGTACCTCAAGCGCGAGGTGCTGTAGCGTTTCGTACACGACAATCGCAGCTTTGCACCGGGCGATTGGCTAAAATGGGGCATAAACCTCCCCCAGATTTCGCCCATCCATCCTTGCTCAACTGTTTTGCGACACCTGACTATGCGCTTTCGACGTTTCGGACGAACCGGTCTCCAGATGCCCGTGTTTTCCTGCGGGGGGATGCGCTATCAGCATTCCTGGACGGATCAACCTTGGAGCAGTATTCCCGCTGACGGTCAAACCAACCTGGAAGCGAGTATCCGCCGCGCTCTCGAACTCGATATCGTTCACATCGAAACCGCACGCGGTTACGGCACATCGGAACTCCAACTCGGTCAGATTTTGCCGGATCTTCCGCGCGATCGCCTGATCGTCCAAACCAAGGTTTCACCCTACGAAGATGCCCGCCAGTTTGAAACGACACTTGAAACCTCCTTCGCGAACCTCCAGCTCGATCGCGTCGATTTGCTCGGCATTCACGGCATCAACCTACCCGAGCATCTGGACTGGACGATTCGCCCGGGTGGTTGCCTAGATGTGGTGCGCCGCTGGCAAGCTCAGGGACGGATCGGTCACGTCGGATTTTCGACCCATGGCCGACGGATTTGATTGTCCAGGCGATCGAAACCGATGCGTTTGATTACGTCAATTTGCATTGGTACTACATTTTTCAGCGCAACTGGCCTGCGATCGAAGCCGCCACGCACCACGACATGGGCGTTTTCATCATCAGTCCCTCGAACAAAGGCGGGATGCTCTACCATGCACCGCAAAAGCTCATCAATCTCTGTGCGCCGCTCAGTCCGATGGTGTTTAACAATCTGTTTTGCTTGAACCATCCTCAAGTTCATACCCTGAGCGTCGGTGCGGCAAAACCAACGGATTTTGATGAACATCTGAAAACGTTCGATCTGCTCGATCGCGCCGATGAAATTTTACCGCCGATCATCGAGCGGCTAGAACAGGCGGCGATCGATGCCCTGGGTGCAGATTGGTATCACACCTGGACGGTGGGGCTGCCGCACTGGAGCGAGACGCCGGACGATGTGAACCTGGAAACGATCCTGTGGTTGCGAAATTTGGCGATCGCCTACGACATGACCGAATACGGCAAGATGCGTTACAACCTGCTCGGCCAAGGCGGTCACTGGTTTCCTGGAAAACGGTTACAGGATGGGAATGTCGGGAAATTTGCGACGGCATTGCAGGCAAGCCCGCACCGCGATCGGATTCCGACGTTACTCAAAGAAACCCACGACCTGCTCGGTGGCGAAGCAGTTAAACGACTATCGCAGTCTGCCAACTAGCCACCGCCTCGATCTAGCCCTCCGAATGTCGGAGAATTGCGATCATCACGGACGATCAGGCTAGACTTTAAGCCGGATTGTCAGTGTGGTAGGCCGATCGAGCAACGATGAACCCTCAAGATAAACGGTTTTCCAGCGAATCGATCAGGACTCAACAAGACTGGCGTATACGCCCACCCGTGGACGATCGACCGCACCTGTGGCGCTGGATCACGATCGCAATGCTGCTAATCGGGCTAAAACTGTGGCTCGTGGCACATCTGCCGATTCGCGCTCTCGATGCCGATCGCGATAATTTGCGCTACGTCATCCTCGCGACCAACCTGATCCATCACGACACCACCTACGATGCCTTTGCGTTGCTGCGTCAACCGGGCTACCCGTTGTTGATCGCCGTGGCGCACTGGCTCGGTATCCCGCTGCGTCTGTGGCAAGAAGCGATATATCTGACGGGGGGAGCGTTCCTCGCCGCGATCGTGGGTGGGGTTTATCGCCGTCCGCGTCTCGCAACCCTGGGTTTCGCTCTGTATGCCCTAGCACCGTTCTCGTTTCATTGGAATCGCCAAACCTTGCAAGAGGTGCTGTATTTGCCACTGATGGCGGCGTGGCTGGGCTGTGCGATCGCGGTTGTGGAGTGTCGCGGCCTGCGGTGGTGGCTGGGGGCGCTGGGCGGTGGCACGGTGTTGGCTGGGTTGTGGAATACACGACCGGAGGGGGTGTTGATGGTTCCGCCGATCATGCTGGTCTGGGCGATCGTGGGGTGGCGACGCTACCAGGCACAGCGTGAGGCGTTACGGCGAGCTGATCGCGATCGGCTCGAAGCGGAGTATCGCGATCAGCTCGAAGCGGAAGCGGCACGCCAGGATCGAATCGAGCGTGAGATCGAAGCGCAGCTTGAAGCCCAGTTAAACGGCGTGATCTTGCCCCCATTGCCCGAGCTGCCTGCGCTGTCCGAGTTTCAGGTCTCGGAAGATATTCATCAAGATCAAGCGCATCAAGCTGAGTCTTCTGGTGCTGAGTCTCAAAATCGAGGCCAAGCGTCAGAAAAAATAAACATCGTTGCGATCGCCCGTGAGCTGCTGATCGGTCTGGGGCTGACGATCGTGCCTGTGACGATCGTGACCCTCGGGATTTGCTGGAGTAATGCCGCAAACTTTGGGATTTTCGTGACTTCTGACTTTAAAACGCCGGAATTTGCAGCGGCCTATAGTGCTTTATCTCGGGTCGAAGGTTCATCAAGTTCTACTGATTCTTCAAATTCCTCCAATTCTGCAAGTTCTACTAATTCCTCTAATCCTGCAAATTCCTCAAATTCCCTAAATCCCTCAAATTCGCTCAACTCTTCTAACTCATCGACCTCGTCACCTTCCCCTAACACAATCGACACAGCGGCGATCGTTCCTGTTCCCGCTTCCGCCCGTGCGGCCATCTATGACCATAGCCCCGCCTTTCGCGAATTGCGTCCCGCCCTGGAAGTTCCGCCGAATACGGGCTGGCGATCGCAATCCTGTGCCGAGGGAATTTGCGATGATTATGCCGGGGGATTTTTCTTTTGGGCGTTGCGTGATGCGGCGGCGGCGGCGGGATACTACGAGACGCCCGATCGCGCGGCAGCATTTTATCGACAACTAGCGGCGGAGATTAACGCGGCGTGTGATGATGGGGTGCTGCGCTGTCGATCGGGGCTGTGGGGCATGGTTCCGGCGTTGCGCTGGCAGACGATCCCGCGCTGGCTGGGCAGCATGGGGCGGCTGACACGTCAACTAGGGCGAACGGCGATCGTGCTGAAGCTGGATTCACCCCAGGATGCGGAGACGATCGCTCTGCGACAGCGCTATTACGAGCCGATTATTGGCGAACCGGCGGAGTTTGTGACCCAGCGATCGCGCCCCGAAAATCAGCGCAAAGATGCTGCCATTAGCTTCGGTGCGGATCTTTACCGGCTGATTTTTCCCATTGTGATCGGCTTGAGCGTGCTGGGTATTGCGATCGAAAGCGGGATGCAGCTAGGGCAGATGGTTGGCGCGACGGGTACGACCTCGGCTGATCATCGCCGACCACGCCGACCACGCCGATCAAACCATGCTCACGATCGCTCCCGCTCCAATCCAGCCTTAAATTCAGCCCAACCCCAATCAACCCACGCATCCAGTCCGATGCCCCTCAGTCTGGTGTGCGTGGCGATCGTGGCGATCGCGGTTCGGGTCATGACCATCGCCTATATTGACGTGACGAGCTGGCCGGTCGGGTCTGGCGATCGCTACCTGCGTCCGCTGTGGCCGCTGCTATGGTTCATCATCCTCGCCGGTTTAGCCTACGCCGTCGATCGATGGCGCCAGATTTTGCGCCCGAAACTTTAGCGACCAATGGGCGGCTTCACCCAAGTGAATCGGTTGTGTGTACAGGGTGAGCAAATCTCAATCCGTGTAGCACATACGTAAATCTTCTGATACGCTCCTGTTCGAGTCTCTCCATGAGTTTACCTGTGAACCCGCAATGTAGACGGGTTAGTGCGACTCCAGCATCTAACGCATGTGCATCGGTTTGAAATCTTGTCCGTATCCCGGCGACTTGTTTGCATGTCCTCATCTTCCAATCCTCTGCACCTTTTGCGTTACGCGTGGCGTGATGTTTCCCGTTGGGCGAGCCGATCGTGGAAAACCGCGAGTTTGATGCTAGCGATCGTCATCACGATCCTCTACCTGACGATCGCCTTCATTCCGCTGCCGACCCGATCACACCGGGAGCCAGCACCGCATGGGAGTATCGCCTGAGTCAGCTCAACCTCAATGGCGCGATTTTTGGTCGTGATGCTGTATCGCTGTATGGATCGCTGGGCTATTGGCTGCGCGGTGCGATCGTCGGCGATAACTTCGATACGGTGTTTGTGGTTCGTCTGAGCCTTCACCTGCTGCTCATTGTTGTCGCTCTGCTCAAACTCTCACGGCTGAACGATCACTTCACCCGCCTTGCTTTAGCGATCAGTCTGCTGTTTCCCTACACGATCGCCGAGATTGACCCTGCCCTGCAAACCGAATCGCAAATCGTCTTTATTGGACTGCTATTGCTCTCGCTTCCTGAAATTTGGGCGGATGACACGCACTATTGGCCGCTCGGACTTGGAGCCGCAGCGGGTATTTTAGTCAATGCCAATGCGTCGATCGGGATTGCGCGATCGCGAGCCTGATGCTATTTCTCCTCGTGCGGGGTGGTCAACGTTGGCAAGTGACACCCCAATTTGAAACAGCGACGGATATTGTCTTCCAGCTCATCGAAACTGTGCTGGTGTTTGGGGCGCTGGCGTTTCTGAGCCTCGCGCCGGGAAGTGGCGATCTGGTGTGGCGTTTGCTGATCGTGATTGGTGTGTCGGTGACGATCGGCTACGGCCTGATGCCGCGTTTAGTCCGCCGTGCCACCTGGATCTACGGTCTTTTTCCCCATGTGGGACAGTTCGTTCAATGCCTCGATCGCATCTCCCATCGCACCCACAATGCTTTGGCAGAACTGGGAGCCTGTTTGGTCTTTGGCTTGGGTTTAATGTATCTCGCGAACTATACCGAACCCTCGCTGGCGGCTTACCTACGCAGCTACCTTGAACTCACCCTGGGTAACAGCAGTGCCATGACCCAAGCCCCAAGCGAGGCAATCGTCGGCTTTGGCGGCTATCTTCAGGGATATATTGCCGCATTGACCGATCAGCTCGATCGCTTGCCTGCGGGTCTGGACTATGGTGGATCGGCGCTTGAATTGCGGCTCGTGTTGTTGGAAGCGATCGGGCTATGGATCGCGATCGCGATCGCCGTACCGTTGGGCAACCCCGCCGTCGCGATTGCCATTTTCCCGATATTTTTTGCCTTGGTCGATCGCAGCCTAACCGGACGCAGCGATGACGTCTTAATTTTTATCTTCACCCTGCCGTTTTTACTGGCGATCGTCATCAGCACCTGGAAATCGTCCCTCCTGCGCCAAGTGGGTTGCGCCGCTCATCTACTCACCCTGATCTTTTGCCTCTGGTCCTATGCCTATTACGTCAACGTGGAAGACTATCCCACCGATCGTTTACGGGTATTTGCACCGATCGGGTTCGCATCAAGGCCGAGTCCTCCTCAATCCCCAGCGTTGGCAAGAGTCTCTAGAGCAAAAAAGCGCAGCCAATCTCGCACCGCTACAATTTCCCGCTGAAATACGCCAGGTGATCGGCGATCGTCGCGTCGAAGTTCTCCCCAATGAAACCACGATCATCGCTGCTAACAACCTCAACTGGTCACCGCTCCCCGTGGTTCCCACCCGTCTCGCCTACACGCGATACCTCGATCAACTCAATCGCGACGCCCTTCAAAACGATCCGCGCGATCTGCTGCTCTACCACTTTGACCCCGCCAATGGCTACCACCCCTTTTTCGATGCACCCGCCACCTTCTTTCAGCTCTGGTGTACCTACGAAATTGCGCCGGATTTACCCATCCCGCTCATTCCAGAGACCGATCCAGATTCTCCCCTGGTCGATCTGCTCGCCCTCACACCGCGCGATCGCGATCGCTGCCGCCCCCCCGAGAGCGAACGCTCACTCTCCGTCAGTTGGAACCAACGCATCTCAATCACCACCCCCCAAGGGGCGATCGTTCGCGCCATTATTCACGTGCGTTATACCCTTTGGGGGCGCATCCTGAACCACCTCTTTCGCGTGCCGCCCGTCCAGCTTACCCTCTGGAATAGCGCGGGCGAGACCTCGACCTATCGAGTGCTACCGGAAAATGCAACCAGTGGAATCCTGCTCTCGCCCTTCCCCCAAACCCAGCGCGAGATCGAGCCATGGTTTCGGGGAGAATTTCCCGAGCGAATGTATGGATTTGAATTTTCGACCAGCAATCCCCGTCTTTTTGCTCCGACCATTCAGGTTACATTGCAGACCTTACAGCCAATGGACGTGATCGATCGTCGCATTCCAAACCCTCTATAACTCCTCAATGGCTGTTGCGGACGAGTCAACCATCGTTAACCGCCACGCACCAATCCCTCGATCGCCTCGGCCTGAGTGGGTAGCCCCGCCGTCAACACCTCCGCGCCGTCTTCTGTGACCAGCACATCATCTTCAATGCGAATGCCGCGCACATCCTGAAACTGTGCCAACCGCTCCCAATTAACCCGATCGCGATAGGTTTCGCGGCGCTGCGGATCATTGAGAATCGCATCCACTTGATAGAATCCCGGCTCGATCGTCACCAACATGCCCTCCTCCAGCGGACGATGCAGACGCAGATAGCCCAGGCCAAACCGTGAACTCCGCGCCCGATTTTTCCATACCCGGCATAATCGCCCAGGTCTTCCATATCGTGAACATCCAAACCGAGCAGATGGCCGAGACCGTGGGGAAAAAATAACGCATGGGCATCGGCTTCGACCAGCGATTGCGCCTCACCGCGCAAAATTCCCAGATCGACCAAGCCCGCCGCCAACACCTCGCAGGCCATCAAATGTAAATTGCGATATTCCACACCCGGTTTGATCGCCGCGATCGCCCGATCGTGCGCCGCCAACACCACATCATAGATATCCCGCTGCGTCGCCGAAAACGTGCCATTCACCGGCCAGGTGCGCGTAATATCCGCCGCCCAGCCACCCGGTGTTTCCGCGCCCACATCCGCTAGTAGCAAATCTCCCGCATTCAGCGGATTGTGATAGCGCTCATTGTGCAGCACATCGCCGCGCACCGTCACGATGCTGTTGTAGGAACAGGTCATGTTGTAGCCCAGGATCGCCCCTTCCATCGCGCCGCGAACCTGAGCTTCGGTATTCGCCGTCATCGTCGCCGCCATGCCGATCTTGTGCGCCTCGATCGTCACCGCCGCCGCCTGTCGCAGCTCGGCGATCGCCCCGGCATCCTGTTGCGATCGCAGCTTGACGATCGCCCGCACGAGCTGCCGATCAATCCCGCTCAGATCATCCAACGGTGAGAGCGATCGCTCCAAAATCGCCGCCTGCTGCTGGCGCACATCATCATTTTGCACCGCGATCGTGGCTGCACCCTTCGCGCGTGACGGCAGTTCCGCTAGCGGAAACGCCGCATCCGCCCCCATGATCCGCGCTAACTCCGTACGGTTCGGCGTCTCACCATGCCATAGGACACCACTCGGCGACGGATTGTCGTAAAACAATTCGAGCTGACCATTATCGAGACGAATCGCCGCATTTTCAAGCTGAAGCCCTGCAAAGTAGAGAAAATGACTACTCGCCCGAAAGGGATAGCGATTGGCCGGAAAGTTACGCGACTTGCCCCGCCCTGACCAGAGGACAACCGCAAAATTCACTTCATTCGCCAAACGACGACGGCGATCACGGAGGGTCATCTCCAGGGCGCGATCGTTGAGCGATGATGACGGATAGTTACTCCCGAGCAGCATAGGCGTATGGAAGGAAGATAGAGGAAAATTAACAACAGCTTCAAGACAATTATCTGGCAAGTATCCAGTCGCAAGACTCACACACTGGCCAATCAAACACTGACTTCACTATATCGAACTCTATCGATCTGGTTCACCTCACCCCCTTTGCCAAACTCGACGATGAACGAGTATATATACTGGCTACCAAAAAAAAAGGACGCTCTATTTAACCCTTTGGATTCAGTTGATCGTTTAAAAGCAATCTCTGATTCCTCGATACCGTTAGCTGCTACGAGTGGATTAAGACCCATAACAACATTTCTCTTCTGCTTTAAAGCCGAAACGGGATCATAGTACAAAAGCGTGATCCCGTCCGTAAGATATGACGCTTTTAAGAACGTCCGACCCTTAAAAATGACGATAACATCCACCCCTAGCTCCGCAATCAGTCCGCAATTTTAGCCAGACAGTTCCGATCAACAACACTATAGACGGATAATTTGGGTCTGGGATTGACCGCTGACACGCGATCGCCCAAAGCTTGATGTTGACATCTCTCTAGCCTCTCGATCTCACCCAATTCTCACGGCACGATCGCGCTTTCCCGCGATCCCCGCCCAGGCCTCGTCCGATCGTGATGCCGCTTCGTGACCTGACCTGACGCGATCCTCAACATCGCATTCAGCTTCGTCCTCACGCAAAATCAACGCTTGCGGATGTCGCTCAAAAAACATTAGAAAAGACGCGACATTTATGAATTTAACGTGTTAAATTTAAATCAAAGATTGCAGTAGCTCCGAATTACCAAGCAAGAAGTCATTCGCGCTTGGGCTGACGGTATTGCGGGAGCATCCCCACTAGCTCCCGCTCAAAGGTGTACGTCGTCAAGATTAGCTTTCCCGAGCCTTGATCAGTTTCGACCGACCTTGCCAAAAAAATACCAGCACATTCGGAGATTAATTTTTCCACCACAGTGACTGCGATCGCCAGACCGTAACTGTGGGCTTATCCGTAAAGTGCAGCGAATGTAAACGTCCTTTTGGGAGTTGTCTATCGGTTCGCTGACCGGATCGGCATAAGCAGATGTAAAACGAATCTCAATTCCGGGTTGCTATCACCACGATAGACAGTCCGCGTTGGTTGAGTCCTGTGCCGCCGCTATTGCGCTCATAGCTGCGGTTCACTTCGCTATACCTTGCATCTTTAGACCGTCTTTGAGCCTAGACTTTGCACCGCTGAGTTTAAGCCCGGATTATTGCCTCGCCTGTTTCTAGCTCCTCACCCCCCGCCGCCGACCATGATTTTTAGTCCTCTTAGCGTTCCCGCCGCGATCGTGCTCCTTGTCACGGGTTACCTCTTATTTGTTCGTTGGTTGCTGAGTCTCATGGGACGAGATACCACAGAGAAAACTAGCCCCTAATCCTGAATTCTCATCCATATCGTTCAACCTAGCCTTTCAACTCTGGTTGCTCAGTGGTTGCTCAGTGAAAGCGTGTGGGTTGCCGACGCGGATATCAGGTAAGGCAAATTCAACCATGAATTCAACAATCCTAAAGATGCAGTATCTGAACTCTTTTGAAAGACTCAAGGTACTGTATTTCTTTATACGTTCTTTTCTAAATAGTGTTATATTTTTCGCACGTTAGAGCTTGCACAGAATATTGAAGCGTACTGATTAAACGCACTGAAACATCAACGTAATCTATTTTCAGGATAGCGCCGCTCTCGTTGATCCACATTGATCGGTCTCGACTCGTATAATTCGTATTATCGTTAATTTAAGGATAAGCTTTTTCAAGCATGATTTGGCTGTGCTAAAGTGTCTCTTGAGCTACACGACACCATCCAAGTCTATCCAAGAAAACCTACAGCCTGAGTATTGGCTAGGCAATGTATGAATTTTGGTTTGATTCCTTGATTTAAATCG
Source organism: Coleofasciculaceae cyanobacterium RL_1_1 (assembly GCA_012033105.1). Lineage (GTDB taxonomy): Bacteria > Cyanobacteriota > Cyanobacteriia > Cyanobacteriales > Geitlerinemataceae > RDYZ01. Next base: position 30,630 of record JAAUPN010000005.1, on the reverse strand, counting down.
AATTTCTATATTCTTTCGCTAAGTCGCAGCTAATCAGCTACAAGAAGCCTTTTTTCTGTTAATGCTTACTGTTCGTAGAAATCAATCCCTTGGTTTTGAATTCAGGCAGTAAATATTAGCAGTACTTTTGTTGAAAGCCAGCTTGCGATCGTGTGATATTTGAGCGTAGACAATAATATTGAGTATGCCAAAGTTTAGATTGGGTCGTTTAGAAACAATAGAACGCTTACAAAACTTGCAGTATCAGCGCAAAAAATAGAAATGGCATTTAGTCTTGATTCAAAGTTAATTATTGGTCGTGAGGAATGGTGTGCACTACCAGCTTTGGGCATTCCGGCAATCAAAATGCGGGTGGATTCTGGTGCAAAAACATCCTCCATTCATGCATTTAATATCCAAGCGTTTCGACGCAATAATCAATCTTGGGTCAGCTTCGAAATTCATCCGTTACAAAACGATCGCAAAACATTAATTCGTTGCGAGCAGGTTGTGGTGGATAAGCGCGTTGTCAAAAGTTCTAGCGGGATTGCGGAAACGCGCTATGTCATTTCAGTGCCGATCAAGCTCGGTGAGATGACGTGGGATATTGAGCTGACGTTAGCGAATCGTGACTCGATGGGCTTTCGGATGCTTTTAGGTCGTGAAGCGATGAATGGACGGTTAATCGTTGACCCATCGCAGCGCTGCACGACGGGGGATGTCTCGATCGAGAGTTTGAAAACGTTTTATGGTCAAAAAGAATCAACAAATAGCGGCTTAAAAATTGCTGTTTTGGCGAGCAATAAAGAGCTATATAGTAATCAGCGCTTGCTTGAAGCGGCGGAAGAGCGCGGTCATGAAACGATTTTTCTAAATGTCAAGCAATGCTATATGAAATTGGATGCGCTGGAGCCGGAGGCGCATTATCGTGGTGGGAAATTGCTCAATGATCTCGATGCGGTGATCACACGCATTCGCCCGAGTGTCACCTTTTACGGCACAGCTTTAGCTCGTCAGTTTGAAAGCATGGGGATCTATACAACGAATAGCTCGTCGGCTATTTCACAATCGCGCGACAAACTGTTTTCCCTACAGTTGATGCTGAAGAGTGGTATTAGCATTCCGACGACGGGGTTTGCGAATTCACCGACGGATACGAATGATTTAATTGATATGGTGGGCGGTGCGCCGTTAATTGTGAAATTGCTTGAAGGGACGCAGGGGAAAGGCGTCGTTTTGGCGGAAACACGCAAGGCGGCGGAAAGTGTGGTGAATGCGTTTAAGTCGTTGGGTGTTAACTTGCTGGTTCAGAAGTTTATTAAGGAGGCGAATGGTAAGGATCTGCGTTGTTTTGTGATTGATGGCAAGGTGGTGGCATCGATCGAGCGGAAAGCGGCTCCGGGAGAATTTCGCGCGAATTTGCATCAGGGTGGGACGGCTTCGGTGGTGAAGATTACACCGGAGGAACGGACGTTAGCGGTGAAGGCGGCGAAGGTTCTTGGTCTGCAAGTGGCCGGGGTGGACATTATCCGATCGCAGGCGGGGCCGCTGTTGTTGGAGGTGAATTCTTCGCCCGGTTTGGAGGGTATCGAGGCGGCGACGGGCAAGGATATCGCGGGGATGATCATCGCTTCGATCGAGAAAAAACTGTCGTGGAAGCGTGAACTATCGAACGCGGCGACGGCGGCTCAAGGTGTGATTAAACTAACGGAGATCACGGAGATCTCAAACACCACAGATTAGATCGATTTAGATTGATCCAGATTTAGATTGATCCAGTACTTTACTGCGGGTTCGTCTGTGTGATGCAGGGTTAAAACTGGCGGGTGACGGTGAGCGGTTGGCCGTCGCGTAGCTGCCGGATTGAGTCGGTCAAGTCTGTGGGGGGCTGGAGCTGATGGCGCTGGAAGGTGCGGCTCATGACGACGTAAATCGAGGTACGATCGCCGCCAATATCAGCGGCTTGAATGTTGCTCCAGGTGGGAGCTGCGATCGTATCTTCGATCGTCCAATGGTGATTATCCCAGGTAAAACGACGCACGAAGGTGTAGGGCGTGGGATCTTTGCCGACGATCAGCATTTTTTGTAAGGTTTTGCGGATCAGGTTTGGGAAAAAGCGACCCACGGTGAGCATGACGACCCGTAGCACGATGAGCTTGGGTGGCGTCATTTGGGTTTGCTTTGCCCAGCCGAGTTTGCCGCGAATCGTGATTTCACGATCGCTGATTTCGGTTTCGTAGGCATCGACCAAATGACCGACGGCGTTACGGAGTTTACCGCCGGTTTCGACCCGGAGCGAAACCTGCGTGTCGGAAGCCAACAGTTGACCGTCACGAAAGAGTTTGAAGGTTCCGCCTTTATTGAGGGCGATGTATAGCTCGACGCTGGCTTCGCCCGGTCGGTGGGGGGAAGGTTCGATCAAGTCGGCGTTGCCGTTGGCGTCGGGTAGGTCAGGGAACGCAGCGCGGCGATCGATTAGTAAGCCTGCATTGGGCAGATGGATGCGACCGATCGGGTGGGTGAGGTGGCGCTCGTTGGGATTGTGGCGATCGGTGACGAAATCTTGCCAGGTGAGGAGATAGTTCCAGGTGTGGTGGCCGATGATGTGGTCGTCGCTGTAGCAAGGGGCGAGACCGTTGGCGAGACCGATGAGAAAGCGATCGTTGAGATCGAGCGCTGTCGGCATCCAGCGTCCGGCCAGCTCGAAACCGTGGGGAAAGAAATTGTAGGTGTTGCGGCTACCGTATTCACCGCCGTAGGTTCCGTCGGGGTGGACAAACTGGCTGGCGAGTTCGATCGCCTTGATCAGCGCTGGCCGTAGTCGTTCATCATCGATCGCGTGCAAGTCCAGCAACCGCGCCAAACACCAGATTGTCAGCGAGTGATATCCCGGATCGCAGCCTTCATATTCCGTAAACCAGCCCTCGGAGTTTTGCCATTCCAGGACGCGATCGAGTCGAGTCGCCTTGGCTCGCGACCATTTCGAGGTGCGGTTTAAGCGTCCGACCAGTTCGAGACACAGCACAATCAGCGCCTGGTGATTGGTCAGTTGGCCGCTTTCGTTATGGTGGGCTAGCCAGTCGGCACGATGCTCAAAAAAGACGCGCATTTCGGCATTGTCCAGCTTAAGTAACGTATAGCTTTCCACACAGGCCAGCAGCGAAAACGCTGTCGCACCGCCCGCCCGTTCAAACGGAAAATAATCATCGCAGGAGCCATCGGGGTGGGCGCTACGGGCGGCGTATAAAATCCCGGCGGCGACCCAGTTACGGATGCTGGCCTGTTGATAGTAGGGATTGTCGGGTAAATCGAGCTGATAGACCAAAGCCAACGGCCAGACGAATTCCTGGGACATGCCGCTCGGAAAGTCCACGATTTTGTAATGCCAGAAGTTGCGATCGAAACAACCATAGGTGGGGCTGTGGGGGTTGCGATCGAGCAGGGTTAAAATGCGCGGAATTTCGGCCAGGGCAGCGCGGGCGAATTCATCTCGGGTGGGGAAACTCATAGGAAGTGTTCGTGAAGTGTTCGTGAAGTGTTCGTGAAGTATGGGTTAGAACGATCGATAACAAGAACGTGGCTCAGAATTTAAGCCGTCTAAAAAACCTGTATTAAACTAACGATGCGCTATCGTGGCGTTGAATAACGTTGGCTCCTGTGGACTCACATCGTGGCTCTGATCTTCAGTGTCATAATCCCAGGTTGATGGCGTGAACTCTCATGACACGTCGAATCAATTCTGTGATCGGTTACGATTTTAATCGCCCAGATCAACACACTTGCTGTTGCGCCTGATGCATCTCCTCGGCTCCAGATCCGATGCTCCGTGACTCTTGCGCTTCCCTCTATCCGAACGCCATCGCCATGTCCGATCGAACTTCATCGCAACCCCAAGCCATCCAAGCTTCGCCCAGTCGTTCGACTCCACAACCCTGGGCGGTCGAAGCCTATGCCGACAAATTAATGGATGAGGTCTTCGAGGATATCGATCGCGGGCTAGACCTAGCCGAAACGCCACTCGATACACCGGTCGAGCAATATCAACCTGTGTCGCTGCAACCGATCCAGATTCCGCCGATCGTCATGCAGCCGATCGTCTCGACGCCGGATACATCGGTCAAAACCATTGACGTTGATCAACCGAAGCGCGATCGCGCCCTGGTTTGGTTCGATCGCTTTCTGATTGCCCTGTTTGCCACCTCAGCGCTAGCGGCGATCCTGCTGTGGCTGATGAAACGCGGCGACCTACCACCCTGGATGCAGGCTGCCGCCCCAGCTCCCGCAACAACCGCCGAGGTTGAGGTAGAACTCAGTCCCGAAGCTCTACGTGAGCAAGAATTTGCGGAATACATCACCCAATCGCTCGATCGCATCGAAGGCCGGATTCCCGACGATGAAGATAATTCGGTGATTGGTGATGCGCTGCCGAAAGTTACGGCGGGGTCAACCGCAACGCTGTCAATTCCCGTCGATCCAGCCTCGTCCGAAACCATGTTGCGATCGCTCAATCGCATCGCCAGCGCCCTAGAGCGAGTCTCCTCACGTCCGGCTCCGCTGCCAAACGCGCCCGCCAACCCCTCAGCCGCAACTAATAGTAACAACACGAGCAGCAATCCGAACCCTGCCAATGCGAGCGCCAACAGTCGCGCTAATCCCAACCCGAGCAATGCCGATCGCCTGCCTCCGGTACGGGTTCCAGCGCCCGTGGTTGCGCCGCCACCGCCAGCCCCTCCGATGAATGACAACGATTCCTGGAATTCTGCCCCCGCACCGACCGCCGAGCAAAAAGAACCGGCAGCGGCGGCGAGTAGTTATGCGCTTGTGGGAACGCTCGATCGAGGGAATGGCGGGCGTCCGGCGGCGCTGTTTGAGGTGAATGGATCGGCGAGCTGGGTGAATGTGGGTGAGACGATCGGTAATAGCAGTTGGGTGGTGATTGATGTGACGGAAGATCGAGCCACGATCGAGCGCAATGGTGAAACGCGCAATCTTTCAGTGGGTCAGGAGTTTTAGCCAGGTTGGGCGTGAGGCTATCTTGAGGCTATCTTGGGGCTTCAATCGTCCTGGTCAGAAGGTGGATCGATCGCGGGAGCGAAACCTTTGATGTTTTGGACATCACTGTTAATTCCCTGGGTCTGATTCCCTGGGTCTGTTTATCAGGGCAAACGCATACTCCTACCACGAATGGATTGATCGATAAAAGCGATACGAGATCGCGGGCGCATTGCCATGCGCCCCTACAAAATCACCATTGTTTATCCATTTCAAACCGAAAAATCCTCGCTTTAATCCTTTTTATTCGTAGGGGCGCATGGCAATGCGCCCGACGATCAATCGACACCAGATCGAGCTAGACGAGTATGCGTTTGCCCTAGTCTGTTTATCCTGAGGTTTCGTTTTATGCAATCGTTAAACTAAATAAAATGATCGCGCGATCGTTAGGATCTATATCGAGGCGAAATCCGTGAGCTTATTCGGCGACTTTAGTAAATTTCTCGAAGATCGACTCGATGAGTTTTTACAAAACAATCCGCACCTGGAGTTACAGGTGTTGGAGGATGAGTTGCGCGACCAAGAAGCGGATACGGTCAAGCTGATCACGGAATTTGAGCTCAAGGAAAAGCAGCTCGAAGCGAAGATTCTGGAGACGGCGGAAAAGATTCAGCTTTGGCATGGGCGAGTCGCAAAGGCGCGGCAAGCAGGGCAAACTGAGTTAGCGAATGGAGCGGCAGAACGTGAGGCGGCGCTATTGCGGGAGGGCAATCAGCTTTGGGCGCAGCGGAAGGCCGCGAGCGATCGGCTAGAGCAGACCAAGACATTACAGGCAGAGATTCGTGAGCGTCGTCGGGCATTGAAGGCCAAAGCCGCCGAACTGCAAGCCCAGCAGGCCAGTGCTTCGGCAGCGGCGGACACTTCGTCGTCAGCGTCAGCGCGATCGAGTTCGCAGGCAGACGGCTATACAGCAACGGACGATCGTTGGGATGCTGGCAATACATCCTATACCAAGGCGGCTGATCCGCTAGAACAGGCGTTTGCCTCCTGGGAAATGGATGACGAGTTGGATGAGTTGAAGCGCAAGATGAAGCGCTAGTCGCGCGGCGAGTCGTTGCCCAGCACAATTCTGATCGCTCGATCGTCGTTGGGCTTTAGCTCTTCCACGCTCATCATTCATCCTCCCCAAGTCTCGTGTGCAAGTCCCATGCGATAATGTCGCACTGTCCCAGCCATTATTTACGAGCGAGCCACACCCGTCATGCGCCTGTCCCAGATGCTCTTCGTCACCCTCCGCGAAGACCCCGCCGAAGCCGAGATCCCCAGCCACAAATTGCTTCTACGGGCGGGCTATATTCGCCGGATCGCCAGTGGGGTGTATGCCTATATGCCGCTGATGTGGCGTGTGCTGCAAAAAGTGTCGCAGATCGTGCGCGAGGAAATGAACGCAACGGGCGCTCAGGAATGCTTGTTGCCGCAAATTCAGCCCGCTGAACTGTGGCAGGAGTCGGGGCGCTGGGATACCTATACGAAGGCTGAGGGGATTATGTTCTCGCTGACCGATCGCCAGGATCGCGAGATGGGACTTGGCCCAACCCACGAGGAAGTGATCACCACCATCGCCCGTGAGACGATCCGCTCCTATCGCCAACTGCCGACGCATTTATATCAAATCCAAACCAAATTCCGCGATGAGATTCGCCCTCGGTTTGGCCTGATGCGTGGTCGAGAATTCATTATGAAAGATGGCTACTCATTCCACGCGAGTGAGGAAAGCCTGAAGGAAACCTACGCCGAGATGGATCGCGCCTATCGCAATATTTTGACGCGGTGCGGCCTGAAGTTTCAGGCGGTGGAAGCGGACTCGGGCGCGATCGGCGGTTCCGGCTCCCAGGAGTTTATGGTGTTGGCCGATGCGGGCGAAGATGCGGTGATGTACACCGAGGATGGTCAGTATGCGGCGAATTTGGAAAAGGCGGTGTCGTTACCACCGGCGGCGATCGCCTCGGAATTCACCACCACGGAAAAACGTGCCACACCGGACACCGCAACGATCGCCACGCTATGCGATCTCCTCCACTGTTCGCCGACCCAAATCGTCAAAAACGTGCTGTATCAAGCGGTGTATGACAACGGAATGACGGTGTTAGTCTTGGTTAGCATTCGGGGCGATCGCGACGTGAACGAAACCAAACTGACCAACGAACTAACCCGCCGCGCGACGGACTACCAGGCCACAACTCTCATCGCCCTAGACGTTCCCGATGCTGACGCTCAAGCAAAATGGGCGGCGAAACCGTTGCCCCTGGGCTACATCGCGCCGGATCTCGCCGATGATTACATCGCAGCTTCAAAAACCGTCGCGCCGAAGTTCCTCCGCTTGGCCGATAACACCGTCACGGAACTGACAAACTTCGTCACGGGCGCGAACGAGACGGGCTACCACACCGTTGGCGCGAACTGGGGCGAGACTTACACGCTGCCCGATACGCTCGACCTGGATACCGCGATGGTTGGCGATCGCGCCCTCCACGACCCGAACCAAACCCTGCAAACCGCGCGGGGCATCGAAGCGGGTCATATCTTTCAGCTTGGCACGAAATATTCGGCGGCGCTGGGGGCAACGTTCACGGATGAAGATGGCAAGAATAAGCCCTTAGTCATGGGCTGCTACGGTATCGGCGTGTCACGGCTGGCTCAGTCAGCGGTGGAGCAATCCCACGATCAAAATGGCATCATTTGGCCGGTGGCGATCGCGCCGTATCATGCCGTCGTCGTCGTGCCGAATATCAACACCGAAGCGCAAATGACGATCGGGACGCAGCTTTATGAGGCGCTGAATGCGGCGGGGGTCGAAACGTTGCTGGACGATCGCAAGGAGCGAGCCGGTGTCAAGTTCAAGGATGCGGAGTTGATTGGGATTCCGTATCGGGTGGTGACGGGTCGCTCGATCGAGTCGGGCAAGGTGGAGATTGTCGAGCGCTTGACGGGTGCAACGCAGGAGGTGGCGATCGAGGAAGTGGCGGAGTTTCTGAAAGCGAAGGTGATGGCGACAGTGTAAAACTGAGAAAGATGTTGCAAGGCTGCGCATCCATGTCACTTCAGATCGCGACTTCGCGCCGATTCAGGCTGGAAGATAAACCATCTTCGGACGGAGCCGCACCTCTGGCGTTTCTGACCCGATCATGCGAGCGATCCCGAGAAAGTCCCCCGCCGGATCGCAAACACGCACCATTGTTACACCGGTTTCAACGGCTTCACCGGCTTCAACGGGTGTAGCTGTTTCAGCATCGTTGTGATCGGTTTCGTCCTGATCGCTCGCCGCAGAAGTCGCGATCGCCGCACCAAGCAAATCCGCCGCAGAGGACAACATTGCCGGATCAATCGTTACCGTCTGCCCCATCCGCCAGCGCTGGCGATCTCACCCTCGATCGCAACCATCGGCAACCCCGCCAACGCCACATTCGGCGAAATCGGCGTGAATGGTGCTGAATCCGCCTCCATCAACGCCGCCAACTCCTCCAGCGTCACGCTTGAGTCCAGATCGAGGCCGCTGCTGCGAATGCGTTCGAGCTGCGATAGCGTCGCGCCCGTGCCGATGGCTTCCCCGAGATCCCGCGCGATCGCCCGGATATACGTTCCCGCACCACAGGCGATCGTCAGGTCTAACTCAGGCTGATCGCCGTCGCGCCAATCCCCGATCTCGATCGCCGTCACCGTCACCGTCCGCACCGGAACATCCACCTCAACACCCGATCGCGCCAGATCGTAGAGCCGTTTACCGTCTACCTGGATGGCGCTGTATTTCGGGGGGATTTGCTGGATCGTGCCGAGGAAGGGCGGGATCGCGGCAATTACAGCGTCACGGGTTAGGGTTGCCGTCGATCGCGTGGTGAGGATCTCGCCTTCGATGTCGTCAGTGCTGGTGGTCAGCCCAAAGCGCACGGTGGCGGTGTAGGCTTTGTCGCCGGGGAGGTATTGGATTAGGCGGGTGGCGCGTCCGAGGGCGATCGGTAAAACACCGGTTGCCATCGGATCGAGCGTGCCGCCGTGGCCGACTTTTTTTTGTCGGAGAATGCGCCGCACCTTGGCGACGCAATCATGCGAAGTCCAGCCGCTGGGTTTATAAAGATTGAGAAATCCGTCCACGTTGTTACAGCAATCCCTCTAGGCGACGGCGAATATCATCGAGCTCGCTTGATACCATCGTTTCATCTTCGTGATCGTTGTCGCGATCATTAGCGTGATCGTCGTCGCGATCGTTATCATCTTCAGACCAATCCGTTTTTTCCGTATTGGCGGCGGGAGGCGATAGAAAAATCCGCTCCTCTTCGGACTGCGGCACAAACCCGATGGGGATTAACTTGGCTTCGTAATTCGCCGTCGCGCAAAATTCCTCGATTTCCTCCGCCAATAATTCCTCGACCGTGGGGACATGAAAATCCTGTGCTTCGAGTAGCATGGCGTAACGTTCCGCATCCTCCGCCGACTCAAACATCATGACAATGTTGTGTTCGCGTCCGTCGCTGCCAACAAGCCGAATCGTATGGATTCCTTCATTATCAGTGCCTGCATTAAACAGTAGAACAAACACGCGCATGGCTCGTCTTTCTCCCTTAGATCCGAAATCGCTCAGTCCGACGTGTCTACTCTACAACGTGGTATCCGCACTCTTCGTACTCGCGATCGATCAAGCATGACGATCGCGAACTTGATATCCTTTGAGAGCTGATCTGACGCAAGCTATCCCAAGCAAAATCGTCCCGTCTGTTCGATATTTCTCGTAGTCCTGTCCTGCTGTCTTGTTAGATGACCGACGCGATTCCTCCGTCACCGCCTGAACCGACCCCCGAGCCGTCACCTCAGCCCCCTGAACGTCCCTCCCCAGCGCCACGTTTACCCAAGTGGCTAGTGATTGCGGGGGCGACGATCGCGATCGTCGCGGCAGGGACAGCGGGTGTGGCGACGTATTTGGTCAAAACGAAGCTGTCGCCGCTAGTGGCGCGATCGCTGACGACGCTGTTCGATCGTCCGGTGGAAATCGGGGCGGTGAGTGGGTTTGGCCTAACATCGGTGAGTTTTGATACGAGCAAGCTACCGGCGACGGCAGGCGATCGCAGTTTTGCCCAAATCCCGTCAGTAACGGCGAATTTCAACCCATTTCAGGCGATCGGCGGTGAGCTAGATTTGACCGTGACGCTGGAAGAGCCGACGGTGACGCTGATCCAAGCGGAAAGCGGACGATGGCTCGATATCAAGCTGGAGACTAAGCCCACGGATGGGTTTAAGATTCGGCTCGATACCTTGGCGATCGAGGGCGGTAAGGTCAGCCTGGTTCCGTTTGCAGCACCGAGGCCGACACAAGCTGACCCCAAACCGGGCGCGAAACCTGGGGCAAACTCCAACGCTCCCGCTTCAGCACCGCTCAACCTTTCCCGCCCCGATCGTACAGATACGTCCAGTTCAGCGAATTCGGTCAATTCAGCCAACTCAGCGAATTCGGTCAATCCTAACTTGACCAATCCGAATCAGGCGAACCCCAACCCAAACCCGGCGATTCCCGAGCTAGCGACGCCTGCACCCGCTCCCTCAACGCCAACAGATTCCGGCGATTTGTCGGCACTGGGTCAATTAAACCCTGAAGATTTGGTCGATTTGGGGTTAGGTTTGGACTTAAGCTCAAACCCAAACCCAAACCCAAACTCGACCCCAACCCCAGCGAACTCTGCACCGACAGAAGCGAACGAAACCGCCCCACGCTCCAAACCGTCCGGCGAGGGCGAAGCCGGGAGCGCATCCACATCGACGATCAAGACCGATGACGATGACCCGCAGCGAGAGCGTGAGTCGTCGGAGGTGGAGATTGTCCAAGCTCCGAATACGATCGAGTTACCCGCGATCGACACTCTGCCTGCGCCGCCGACCTCCCTGCGGCTGTTCGATGTTGAAGGAGAGGTGACAATCGAGGATGAAGGGCAGCGCGTGGCCTTCGAGACGGTTGGTAAAAATGGTCAGTTTGGCCGCCTGGATGTGCAAGGCGAAGTACAGCCCGCGAGTGGGGCGATTTTGCTAACCGTTGCGGCGCAAAATGTGGTGAGTGAAGCTTTGACGACGGCTTTACCGCTGCCGTTTGAGTTATACGGCGGTCGGCTGTTTACGAATCTCAGAATTGCGCTGGATGTGAATAATCTCAGCGAAATTCCGCTGATGTCTGGGACGGCGCGGGGAACTGATGTACTGATGGCGATCGACGGTGCGCCGCAACCGATTTTCATTGAAAAGAGCAATCTGGCCTTCAAAGAGCGGCAAGTTGCGTTTGAAGATGCGATCGGGCAGTATGGCCCGTTGCCGGTCACGATCGAGCGCGGTCTGATTGACCTACAGCGGGGCTACGAACTGCCGATGCTGGTTCCACCGGTGGATTGGCGCGTGGCACGACAGGCGATCGTCCCGGATTTTGCGATCGATGGGTCGGGCGAAATCGGCGCACAGCTTATTTTACGGGGGCCACTCAATCAGCCCATCTTGGTCGGTCAGGTGACGAATCTCTCGCCGTTGGAGATCGATCGCTTTGCCGTTAGCGATCTCGATGGACGCTTCGGGTTTTCCTTTGGCACAGGTGAGTTTGTCCTCGAACAACTCAACGCAGTTCCCGCCAGCGGCGGTCAGATCCAAGCAGCGGTTAAGGTACAGTTACCGCCCGACGATAAAACATCGCTGCAAGCCCTGGCCGAGTTTGCGATGGTGGATATTAATGCTGACGCGATCGCCTTCGACTACGGCGCGTCATTGCCGATCGATCGCGTCAGCGCACGCGGTCGGGTGACGCTGCAAAACGACGTGATCGGGATTGCGATTCCGCAAATCGAGATCGGTGAGGGATTGGGGCAAATCGTCGGCCAGATTCGCGGCGATCGCTGGCAAGGCGAAATCGCGGTCAATAATCTTGCGATCGATCCGACCTTGACCCCAACGGTGAATCTCGGCGCGTTCAGCGGTCGCGCCCAGGTGGCGGGTCTGCTCGATGTCTTCTCCGCGCCGGATCTGAGCAAAATCGCGCTCCAGGGCATCGGCGTCACCCGTGTTAACGGTCAGCCGATCCAGTTCGGCGCACAGCTTGGCAATGGTCAATGGCGTGTGGAATCTCAGCTTGAAAATGTACCGATCGCCTCGTTTGTCAACCTGGCTGATCCGATCGCACGGCTGGAGATTGGCGGCCTGAGCGGTACGGTGGTCGCGGCGGGGGTGACCTCCGGCCTGGAATTAATCCCAACACAAATCGGTGGTAGCGGTCAGGTTCCGGTGGAAGGTGGCCTGGTTGCGGGCAATGTGACGTTCAATGGCGATCGCTGGCAAAGTCAACTGGGCATCCAAAATGTTGGCCTTGCGAAACTGCTGCCCGCCAATCTACCGCTGACCTCACCCCGGCTCAATTCACCTCAGCTCAATCTTGCCGGGACAACGGACTTTGATCTGGCTACGATCGTCGCCCAGGGAGCCTTTGCGATCGCGGCGGACAACGGCAGAATGCAGGGAACGTTAGCGCTGCGTGATGCAGGCTGGACGGTGGATCTCACCCAATTTGCGTTGCCGATTCCTGACCCGTGGGGCGATCAGTTTCCCTTCGCGACCAGCACGGCGACCCCATCTCGGCTCTCTGGATCAATTTTTGACTTTTCACCGAGCGCGATCGTCGGGCGTGTCGTGGCCGCATTGCCCACCACCGATCGCGATGCAGATGGTAATCCCACCGGTGGCATCGCCGTGGATCTCAACCTCAATCGTGACCAGTGGCAAGCGGGAATCGTAGTCCCACCCCAGGATTTGAACGCGCTGTTATCCAGTCCGGCGATCGCCGCCTCACAAACGGTGTCGCTACCCCCGATATTGGTGGGCAACTGGCCGCCAATATCGCCGTAACGGGCGGCTGGAATGGCGCAATTCCGACCAATATCCAGCTTGGAACTAGTGGTCTTCAGCTTGCTGACCTGACGCTCAATGGCGAAACGATTAGCGACAAACTCATCGGTGAACTTAAACGCGGTGCATTGCCCCGTAGTGGCAACACGACCGCGTTTCCACTGGTGGTGGCACGCTACGGCGACCTCCCCCAATTCAACGCGGCAGACGTGGCCGATGATATTTCGATCCTCCTGACCGAGCCGATCGACCCCAACAATCCACCGGACAGTTCCACCGCGATCGATCACGTTAGCCTACAGCTAACGAGCGACTTCATGCCCCGACTGTTCGAGGCACAATTGGGCGATCTACGGGCGGCGGGTCGTTGCCCTAGTGCCGATCGCTGCGACTTTACCGCCGATCAGTTTCCGCTGCTTTGGTTAGGATTGCAGCCCGTTCCCGATCGGGTCGCGTGGGAGGCTATCTCGGGTTTGACGGCCAAGTCAACCCCACGGCGAGATCCTTCGCCGGTCAAATTAACTGGCTCGAACCTCAGTGGGGCGCGGTGACGGCGGACGCAATCGTCGGGGCGGTGACGTGGCGCGATCGGCGGTTTGGGATGGAGGATCTGACGATCCTGCGTGACGACACCCGCTACCAGTTCAACGGTGCGATTAACCTCGTCGAAGATCCACAACTTGGCCTGAAGGTGAGCGTGAACGATGGGAATTTACAAGACTTGCTGGGCTTGCTGCAATGGTCTGAAATTGAGGATATTTTGCGCGGATTTGCGCCGCTAGAGTTAGGCACGATCGCGGATCTCAATGCCGTGGCTGTGGGAGATCCGGCGCGATCACTACTCAATAGCATTCGACGCTTGGTCGAGATCGACCTCCTGCGCGAACAGCGCGAACAACGGACAATCGGTCGAGCTGCGTTACCCGATCTCCGCGATCTCGCAGGCCAGTTTAGTGCCGAGCTGGATATCGGTGGTACAGTCTCCAATCCACTGGTGGAGTTTGCAGCTCAAGGTCAGGATTGGCAGTGGTCACCCTACACCATCCCTGGTCTGCAACTGGTCGGACGCTACCGCGATCGTCGCCTAGAGTTTGACCCCTCCTGGGTCACGGTCAATCTAGAGCCTGATGTCCTAACGCGGCTCGATCTCAAGGGCATTATGTCCCCCGATTTGCAATCGGCCAATTTGGATCTAACGGGTTTGCCGCTCTCCTTTGTGGGTGAAGCGGCGAAATTACCCGATCAGTTCCGCACCTCGGGCGTACTTGACGTGTCGGCAACTCTGGCGGGAACCCAGGCCGATCCGCGTTTACGTGGCACGCTGCACCTGGCGAATGGGCGGCTCAATGGCAAGCCGATCGAGCTAGAACAGGGTGGTTTTTTCTATGAAAATGGCCGGATACGCTTCGGTGGAAATTTACTGACGGCGGGTCTAGAGACGAGACGTGATGCGCCAGAATCACCAGAATCGCCAGAATCGCCAGAATCGCCAGAATCAACCAACCTCGACGAACCCGATACGATCGATGCTCCGATCAACGCCCCGATCAACGCCCCAATCAACCCCGACCCGTCACGCCCCGTAGACAGCGCTGCCGTCACCATACGAGTCACATCACCGTTTGTCCTCCCTGGCGCGACCCAACTCGACCCCGACGATCGCTTTTCCGTCACCCTTTCTACCCGTGATGACGGTATGGCCTTTCTCAATGCCCTCACGGATAGTGTCGGCTGGCTGGGTGGTCGCGGGGAAGCGAATATTACCCTAGATGGTCGGCGTCAGAACGGGATTTATAACGTAGAGCGGACTCTCGGGACGGCGATCTTCGATGGTGCAATCCTCCAGTCACCGCAGCTTCCCGAACCGCTCACCGATGTCCACGGCACGATCAACCTCAATGGCGATCGCATCACCGTGACCGACTTCGTCGGCAACTTCCAGCAAGGCGCTGTCAAAGCCACGGGGAACCTATCGCTGTTTGATCCCTTTGCCACCGATAGCTTGCTAACCGTTGTCCTCGATCGCGTGGCGCTCAACCTTAAGCGCATTTATAGCGGTGGCATCGACGGGCGCATCGACATTACCGGGTCGGCACTGTTACCCAGTATTGGCGGCTATTTGACCCTTACTGATGGTCTGGTGTTTCTGCCCGATCCCGACGCCCCAGCTCCGGTGTTAGACCCGATCGGCTCGACCCCCGTAATCCGCTACGATGACCTCAAAATTCGTCTTGATGACAATATTCGCCTCGTCAGCCCTCCCACCCTTGACTTTGTTGCCGAGGGTCTCCTAACCGTGCGTGGCCTGCTCGACAATCCCTCCCCCGCCGGTAAAATTTTCCTGCGGGACGGTCGCGTCAACCTGTTTACCACTGCATTTACGCTCGAACAAAACCGCTTTAACACCGCCATTTTTGACCCGCAGTATGGCCGCGATCCCATCCTCGATGTCCAGATGGGTGCGGCGGTCACCCAGACCACCCGCAATCGCATCGTCAGTAACTTGGATGCGTTAGATGTGTCCCGATCGCGGGAGTTGCAGGATACGGCATTGGAGCGCGGCGGGGTCGAAACGATTCGGATTACGGCGACGGTGCAAGGACGAGCCAGCCAACTGTTTGATCAGCTTGAGTTGAGCAGTACACCGGCGCGTCCTCCACTGGAACTCTATTCGCTGATTGGTGGTGGTGTTGCGGAAACCACCGAGGGTGGTGGAACGGTGGCGATCGCCAGTTCGGCGCTGTTAACCCAAATCCAGTCGATCGTCAGTCGTGCCTTGGGCTTGCGCGATTTTCGGCTATTCCCGGCGTTTGATCCGCGCACCTCATCTTTGGGGCTGGGCGCAGAGGTGGGGGTACGACTGACGGATCGGCTGTCAACCTCGTTTCAGGTGATTCTCGATCGAGATGATAGTGTTCGCTTCGGGGTGCGGTATCGGTTAAGTGATGATTTGATCTTACGCGGTTCAACGGATTTTAATGGTGAAGATCGTGGCTCGATCGAGTTTCAAACCGGTTTTAAGTATCGTTTTAATGGTTGCTCGACCCACTATGTTTGATGCCTAATATAGCAGTTTTAGGGAGTATCTCACTTTTGCAATTTGATATCGCAAATTAATACCTACACGTCAATCAAATTTCGAGACTCATTGTCAATATGGCTTTTAAACGCTTTGTATACTTGGCAAAACCTCACGAAGGGAAGTTATCCTGAATTTGCCATCTAATGCGTCGTTAGCAAATAACAGGTAGTACTGTCTGGTGAAAGAGCCTCGCTTGTAGCGCCAGAGCGACGTTTGGGGTGAACGAAATGAACATCAGATTTTGAATCCTGATTGTGTATTGGAGAATTGGTTGAATGGAATATCTGGGATCATGTTTATGTAGAACGGTTAAATATAAAGTTGTAGGAGAGTTTGAGAGTTTTTATTTGTGCCATTGTCGGTACTGCCAGAAAGATACCGGTTCTGCACATGCAGCAAATTTGTTTTCGTCAACAGCTAGACTTGAATGGATTAAAGGTGAAAATAATGTACGAGTATTTCAAGTGAAGAAATCCAATCATGTCAAAGCATTCTGCATAACATGTGGAGCTGCCGTACCCCACATGCAAATGGAAGGTAGACTTCTGGTGGTTCCTGCTGGAAGTTTAGATTGTAAATTGGATAAAATACCGGATGGACATATTTTTATCTCGAACAAAGCGAACTGGGATGAAGTATTGGAAGCCGTGAAAAAATTTCAGCGTTTTCCATTTGAAGAATAAATCGCTATGCATCAGGCAAATCTGATTCATAGGTCATTGACAAGAAGATGAGTGCTCGAAAAATTCCGTGAAGCTCGAAGCTTGTGCTATGCATAACCTCCATTCATTTACTTGGGCGACTTACCGCACCCTGACCAAAAAGATGACGATATCGCAGCCAAACGACTGCTGAATTTTCCATGGCCAACCCACCACGACCCGATCCGACTCAACTCCAACCCGGAACCCTCTGGCAACACGCCACCACTGCCACCGCCCACGGCCTCGCCTGCGGCGCTCTTGAACCCCTCACCACCACCCACACCACCCTGATCGATCACGGCCTCCGCTTCAGCCTTCGCATCCTCGACAACCTCCGCCGCAAAACCCAAGCGAAACAGGCAAAACCCGCCGATTTCAATCCGTTTTTACCCTACGATCGTGACCTCTTCGTCGCCGACATCAGCGATACCCACGTTTGCGTTCTCAACAAATACAACGTGTTCGATCGCCACGTGCTGATCATCACCCGCGACTTTGAAGCCCAAACCGACTGGCTCAACGAAGCCGACTTCTTCGCCCTCTGGCTCGGTTTGCGCGAAAACGGTGGCCTTGGCTTTTATAACGGTGGAGCCGATGCCGGAGCCAGTCAGCGCCATAAACATCTTCAGCTTGTCCCCTTTCCTTTCGTTCCCGACGCGGCCGCCGATCGCAGCTCGATCCCGATTGCCCCTGCCATCGATCGCGCCGAGTTTCAGACCAACTTCGACGGCAGCCCAATCGGCACAAGCCCCGATCTGCCCTTTCGACACGCGATCGCCCCACTCGACCGCACCTGGGGCGACGACCCTGCGATCGCGCCCGCAAAACCCTACAGCGCTACCGCCACGCCCTCACCGCGATCGGTCTGCCACCCAGTGGAACCGCACAAACCGGAGCCTATAACTTATTAGTCACACGCGATTGGTTGTTCGTTGTGCCGCGATCGCGCGAAAGCATCGACAGCGATGCGGGCCGCATCTCAATTAATGCGCTGGGATTTGCCGGGATGCTACTGGCAAAAAATGCAGCCCAACGCGATTGGCTCGAGCAGCGATCGCCCCTCGATTTACTTCTTCAGGTCAGCCAGCCCCGACCCGACCCGCCTCAACCGCAGTAACAGCTCGATCGTTCAGCATCACACCCACTCAAAAAATCAATACAAACTTACCCACAAACGGCAATATTTGTAACAGAAACCGAATCACACGTTAAGCTTGGTTTAAAAATTGCGACCACCGGCGCGATCGGGGTGGGAATAACGCGGTAATAACAACATGGCATGACACAATACTCGTTTGCTATGCTAATTCCATCGCGCCAGTCCCCGTAAAACTCGGGCTCAGGAACAGTTCAATGGAAGGATGCCATGTTTGAACGATTTACTGAAAAAGCCATCAAAGTCATTATGTTGGCTCAGGAAGAGGCTCGCCGCCTGGGTCACAACTTTGTTGGCACGGAGCAAATCCTCCTTGGCCTGATCGGCGAAGGTACGGGAGTCGCTGCAAAAGTATTGAAATCGATGGGTGTCAACCTTAAAGACGCCCGGATCGAGGTTGAAAAAATCATCGGTCGCGGTTCCGGTTTCGTCGCGGTTGAGATTCCCTTCACCCCTCGTGCCAAACGAGTACTCGAGCTATCGCTCGAAGAAGCTCGCCAGCTCGGTCATAACTACATTGGCACGGAACACTTGCTACTTGGCCTGATCCGAGAAGGGGAAGGGGTCGCTGCTCGTGTCCTGGAAAATCTCGGAGTCGATCTCTCGAAAGTTCGCACCCAGGTGATCCGGATGCTGGGCGAAACGGCAGAGGTCACCTCGGGTGGCGGTAACCGCAACACCAAAACCCCTACGCTCGATGAATTTGGTACAAACCTGACCCAGCAAGCGGGCGAAAGCAAGCTTGATCCTGTGGTGGGTCGCCAAAAAGAGATCGAGCGGGTGATCCAAATTCTCGGACGCCGCACGAAGAATAATCCGGTGTTGATCGGTGAGCCGGGGGTGGGTAAAACGGCGATCGCTGAAGGTCTCGCCCAACGGATCGCCAACCAGGATATCCCCGATATCCTCGAAGATAAGCGCGTCGTGACCCTCGATATTGGCCTCCTGGTGGCCGGTACGAAGTATCGCGGTGAGTTCGAGGAACGCCTGAAAAAGATCATGGATGAGATCAAACAGGCGGGCAATATCATTCTGGTGATTGATGAAGTCCACACCCTTATCGGTGCGGGCGCTGCCGAAGGCGCGATCGACGCGGCCAATATCCTCAAACCGGCACTGGCTCGCGGTGAGCTGCAATGCATCGGCGCAACGACCCTGGATGAGTACCGCAAACACATCGAGCGTGACGCGGCTCTGGAACGTCGTTTTCAGCCCGTCATGGTGGGTGAGCCGACGGTAGAAGAGACGATCGAAATTCTCTTCGGTCTGCGCGAGCGCTACGAGCAACACCACAAGCTGAAAATCCTAGACGAATCCCTAGAAGCAGCGGCGACGCTGTCCGATCGCTACATCAGCGATCGCTTCTTGCCGGACAAGGCGATCGATCTGGTGGACGAAGCCGGTTCACGGGTACGCTTGATCAACTCGCAACTGCCGCCCGCTGCGAAGGAACTGGATAAAGAGCTGCGCCAAGTCCTGAAGGACAAAGATGAAGCGGTTCGCTCCCAGGATTTCGATAAGGCAGGCGAACTGCGCGATCGCGAGATGGAAATCAAAGCCGAAATCAAGGCGATCGCCCAAAGCAAGAAAGCTGAGGACGAAAACAACGATTCGGCAGATATGCCCCAGGTTACCGAAGAGGACATCGCCCAAATCGTCGCCAGTTGGACGGGCGTACCGGTCAACAAGCTGACCGAAAGCGAGTCCGAAAAACTGCTGCACATGGAAGGCACGCTACACCAACGGCTCATCGGCCAAGATGAAGCCGTGCGTGCGGTCTCGCGTGCGATTCGTCGCGCTCGCGTCGGTCTGAAGAACCCGAACCGTCCGATCGCTAGCTTCATCTTCTCCGGCCCGACCGGTGTGGGTAAAACCGAGCTGACCAAATCCCTGGCCTCCTACTTCTTCGGCTCCGAAGAGGCGATGATTCGTCTCGACATGTCCGAATTCATGGAGCGTCACACGGTCTCGAAGCTGATCGGCTCGCCTCCGGGCTACGTCGGCTACAACGAAGGTGGTCAGCTCACCGAAGCCGTCCGCCGTCGTCCATATACCGTAGTGCTATTCGATGAAATCGAAAAAGCGCACCCCGACGTGTTCAACATGCTGCTGCAAATTTTGGAAGATGGTCGCCTGACCGACGCCAAAGGCCGCACGGTTGATTTCAAAAACACGCTGATCATCTTGACCTCGAACATCGGTTCGAAGGTGATCGAGAAAGGCGGCGGTAGCCTCGGCTTTGAGTTTGACGACGGCAAGGGCGATGCTCAGTACAACCGCATCCGTAACCTGGTGAACGAAGAACTGAAACAGTACTTCCGCCCCGAGTTCCTCAACCGTCTTGACGAGATCATTGTCTTCCGTCAACTGACGAAAGATGAAGTCAAGGAAATCTCGGAAATCCTGCTCAAGGAAGTGTTTGGTCGCCTCACCGAGCAGGGCATTACGCTCACCGTGACGGACAAGTTCAAAGACCGTTTGGTCGATGAAGGGTATAACCCGTCCTACGGAGCGCGTCCGTTACGTCGAGCGATTATGCGTCTGCTGGAGGATAGCCTCGCGGAGGAAATCCTTTCGGGTCGTATCCAGGATGGTGATACGGCGCAGGTCGATGTGGGTGAAGACGGCAAGATCGTCGTTCACTCCGGCGATCGCCCGAAAGAGTTGGTCGGGGTTGATTAGTATCAATCACATCCACCGCAGCCGATCGTGGATCGCGTTGCTAGACTGAACTAAGCTAAAACGCTTCTGTTCCTCGTATCAGAAGGGCGTTTTACGTAGGTCGCTACACTTTATGACAACCTTTTCTTCCTTAAATTTTAAATTGTGTTATTCGCTGCGTTCAAACCGAATATGCCGTCCTTGGCCGATCGCGGCTCGCGGTTCCTTTCTCGCTTAGGTCGATCGCGCCTTGCGCCACCGTTACGACGCTTGGGGATCAATCGGGCAAGCGTAAAGCGGGCGGCGATCATCGGTGGCAGCCTGACTCTGGGTCTGGCGATCGTTGTGGGATCGATCGAGGCGCAAATCGATCGCATTGCTATATTGGGATTTCATGACATTATCGATCCCAACCTCCCGAGCGAACGCGCCCCGGCACGAGCGCCCGTCGAGTCCGACTATACGCGGCAAGATTTCGAGCGGCTCCTAGCCTATCTGGTCGATCAAAACTACTGGTTTCTTTCTGCTGACGATCTGTACAACTACTTTGCGAAACCTGATCCCGATCCCATCCCCGACGAATTCAAACATCGGCCTCGGGTAGCCATCTCGATCGATGATGGTTACGCCAGCGCCCACACCCATGCTTTCAAGGCGGCTGAAAATATTCAAAAGCGCACCGGAAAAACGATCAAGCTGATTTGGTTTATTAATCCGGCCTTTCTCGGGCGAATGGATACGACGCTACCGCGCATGACCTGCGAACACCTACAGGCGGGGTTTGAAGCGGGATTTTATGATGTGCAGTCCCACACGGCCAATCATCAAGATTTGACCACATTAGATCCGGATCAGCTCAAGGTGGAATTCAAGCAAGCCCGCGATCAGCTTGTGACCTGCATTGGCGATCGCGATCGGGATCATCAGGTCGCGCAACACGTCGCCTATCCCTTCGGTGCGGTCAATGCCACGGTGATTCAGTATGCGCGGCGCTACCATCTCTCGGGCTACGTCTACGATAGCCATCTGTTACGGGTACTACCGTGGCGCGATCGCTACCGCCTCTCGCGCTTGCCAGTGAACGCCTCGATGCCGGTCAAAAAGCTGCAAGCTTGGGCGGCGGGGCGATCGTGGTAAATCGGTCTAGCACGAAAAATCCCACAATTATTGCAGTGCCGATCGCGCAAAAATAGGGCGCGATTCCGCATAAAAGGCGATATGGTGTGGACTGCAACGAATTTGATCGCGCGAGGCTGCTAGGCTCGCGTCATCGAGATCAGATATAGATCAGGAATAGACCACTGACCCCTATGTACGAAAAAATCACGCCCCCCACTGTCGGGCAAAAAGTCACGTTTGAAAATGGCGAGCCGATCGTACCCGATAACCCCATTATTCCCTTCATTCGGGGTGATGGTACGGGCGTGGATATCTGGCCTGCAACCGAAAAAGTTGTGGATGCTGCGGTCAAACAAGCCTACGGCGGCCAGCGTGAAATTGTCTGGTTCAAAATCTATGCTGGAGACGAAGCCTGCGAACAGTACGGCACGTTTCAATATTTGCCCGATGATACGCTGAATGCGATCAAAGAATACGGCATCGCGATCAAAGGCCCGCTGACCACGCCGATCGGTGGCGGTATTCGATCGCTCAACGTCGCCCTGCGTCAGATTAACGACCTCTACGCCTGCGTTCGCCCCTGCAAATACTACGCCGGAACCCCCTCCCCCCACCGCAACCCCGAACAACTCGACATCATCGTTTACCGCGAAAACACTGAGGATATTTATCTGGGGATTGAATGGGCTGAGGGCAGCGAAACGGCGCTAAAACTGATCGATCTGCTCAACAATGATCTGATCCCCAACACACCGGAACACGGCAAAAAGCAAATCCCCCTCGACTCGGGGATCGGGATCAAGCCGATTAGCGTCAAGGGAACCAAGCGCTTAGTCCGTCGTGCAATTCAGCACGCCCTACGCCTACCCAAAAACAAGCAAATGGTGACCCTGGTTCACAAGGGCAACATCATGAAGTACACCGAGGGCGCGTTTCGTGTCTGGGGTTACGAAGTGGCAACGGAAGAGTTTCGCGATCAGTGTGTAACTGAGCGTGAATCGTGGATTTTGGGCAATAAAGAAGCCAATCCCGCGATTACCACCGAAGAAAACGCACGCCAAATTGATCCCGGTTACGATGCGCTGACGCCCGGTAAACAGGCGGAAATCTGCCAAGAGGTTGAAGACACCCTGGCGGCAATCTGGGATAGCCACGGCGATGGAAAGTGGAAAGATATGGTGATGGTCAACGATCGCATCGCCGATAGCATTTTCCAACAAATTCAAACCCGTCCGGCGGAATATTCGATCCTGGCGACGATGAACCTCAACGGCGACTATCTGTCCGACGCGGCAGCGGCGATCGTCGGTGGTCTCGGCATGGGGCCCGGCGCGAATATTGGCGACACCTGCGCCATCTTCGAGGCGACCCACGGTACGGCTCCGAAGCACGCAGGTCTCGATCGGATCAACCCCGGTTCGGTCATCCTGTCGAGCGTGATGATGCTGGAATATATGGGCTGGCAAGAAGCGGCGGATCTGATCAAGGCCGGTCTCGGTGCAGCGATTTCGTCCGGCGAGGTGACCTACGATCTGGCACGTTTGATGGAACCACCCGTGGAACCGTTGAAGTGTTCGGAGTTTGCCGACGCGATTATTAAGCACTTCGCGTAGTCGATGATTTTGACGACAATATGTCGGAGTGAAGAGTAAACAAAGCCCTCCTTAACGATTGGGTTAAGGGGGGCTTTGTTGCTGATATAGCAAAAAACGATTTGGTTAGGACGTATCAAAAAAAGCTGAGAGCACTGAGCGGAGTCGTTGGCGTAGCCTTCGCGAAGCGAATAGTGCGGTTTTCAACTTAGACAAGAGTGTCCTAATCTAATCGGCTTCTGCTATATTCGCCCACGATCGGGAGCATCACGAACAGACCAAAATTATTCTGGAACTTCGTAAATTTTGCCCCGGAAAACAACATAGTTATAGATGTTGTAGAACAACATGATCGGAATAAGAATCCCGATGAACGTAATCATAAAAACCAGGGCGCTCGGTGAAGCTGCGGCCTGATAGATCGTGATGCTCGGAGGAATGATAAAGGGAAAGACAACCAGTCCTAAGCCCAAAAACGACAGTAGAAAAATCAGTAGGGTTAAAACAAACGGCAAGCGCTCGTATTGCTTGATCAGGCTGTAGTACAGTCCTGCAATCAAGCTCAAGCCAAGGAGAGGAATCGCGGCAAAAATGTAGAACAGCGGCACTTCAAATAGTCGATCGCGAATGGCTTCATTGAAAATAGGCGCACTGATTGTGATTAAAACTGCGCCAAGCGTCGTGGAAACCGTTGCGATTTTGGCCGTTTTAAAGTGGGTGAGCTGAAGTGAGCCGCTGGTTTTGAGCACTAGATAGGTCGAACCAATTAACACATAGCCCTGCACAAGTGTCAGAGCCACCAGGGTCGATCGCCAGCTTAACCAATCCCACATGCCGCCGTTGAAATGTCCCGCCGCATCCACCGAGATCCCTTCAAAGATTGAGCCTAGAGCATAGCCTTGACCGAGAGCGGCGAGAAAACTGCCGACTCCAAACGCACCATTCCAAAAGGCTTTTTCGGTAAGCATTTTCACGAAACTCAAAGGCCACAGCACGCAAAATCAAACCAACAATCATACCCACCGCAGGCAGGTAAAGCGCATTTAAAATCGTGGCGTAGGCCAGTGGAAATGCGCCGAATAACGCACCGCCCATCAAGACTAACCAGGTTTCGTTTGCATCCCAGACATTCCCCAAACTGGTCATCAAAATGCTGCGGCGCTCTTCACTCGATGAGGTGAGCGAAAGAATACCGACGCCGAGATCAAAGCCATCGAGTGTGATGTACAGAAATAGAAACAGCCCCAAAATACAAAACCAAACTTGGGGTAAGAATCTTGTCAAAGCATCCATAGATTCAAAAAAAGTGACAGGTCAAGTGCAGCCCGATCGCCCGTCGGCGATCGGGCAAAATTGGGTAAAATCTACGGGCTATTGCTGGGTTTCGACCGGGCGTCGATCGGGACTGTGTTCCACGGGAGCGACGATCGCATCAGGCTGATTGGCCTGCCCCGGCAACGCTAGCTCCAGGTTTGGACCCGTCATGATGATGCGACGACCGAAGAACATCGCGGAGATGAACAGGAAGCCATATAGCAGAACAAACCCCGACAGCGACGCCAACACCTCGCCAGGAGGCAAATTAGACGCCATATCCGCTGTGCGTAGCTGACCGTAAACCGTCCACGGTTGACGACCCACACATCGCACAACCCAGCCCGATTCCACCGCCAGATAACCCAAAGGAGCCGCGAACAACCAACCGCGTAGCAGCCATTTTTGCTGGTGGATTTCGGTATCGGCTAGCTTGCCGCGTAGCCACTGCACTAGGGTGATGGCGGCCAGACCTGCGAGGAAGAGACCGATGCTGACCATGATGCGAAAGGCGTAGTACACCAAGCCGACCATGTGGGGGCGATCACGTTCCGGCCAGTGCTTCAGGCCATAAACCGGCTCAGATAAGGTCGGCTTAAGTTCCAGGATGTAGCCCAATGCATTTGGAATCGAAATGTTCCAATCGTTACGTTCAACTTCGACATTCGGAGCCGCGATCACACTCCAGTCGGCTTTCGCGCCAGCGGGGATCGTTTCCCACTGAGCTTCCATGGCGGCGAGCTTGGTGGGCTGATGGACGCGCACCTGTTCGGCGCTGAGGTGACCAATCCAGATTTGTAGGGGTGCAGCGGCGATCGCCACGGCGAGAACAATTTTGAACGATCGGCTAAAAAAGGCCGCATGACGCTGATCGGAACCCCGCAGGATAAACCAGGCGCTAATTCCACCAATCACAAAAAGCGACGTTTCTAGCGTGGCGAAAAACATGTGACCGACGCTATTGACCATAAATGGATTGAGGATCGCTTCAAAGTAGTCGGAGACCACGAATTTACCGGAGACAAACTCACCACCTGCGGGTGTTTGCAACCAGGAATTCGCCACCAAAATCCAGAAGGTAGACAAGTTTGCACCAAAGGCAACCATCGCGGTTGAAAGTAGGTGAATCGCGGGAGGGACACGCTCCCAGCCAAACAGCATAATGCCGAGAAAGCCAGCTTCGAGCATAAAGGCCATCGACCCTTCAAAGCCCAAAATACTGCCAAAAAAGTCGCCGACGGCTTCGGAAAATGGCGCCCAGTTCGTACCGAATTGAAATTCCATCGGCAGACCGGAGGCCACGCCAATTCCGAAGTTAAGCACGTACAGTTTTGACCAGAACCGCGCGTGACGGTAGTAATCGGGGTTTTTCGTTTTGAGCCACAGAACTTCGAGAATCACTAGGTAAATCGCCATGCCCGTGGTCAGCACCGGCCAAAGCATGTGAAAAATTGCAGTAAAGGCAAATTGCATTCGAGATAATGCAACTGCGTTTGAAAAAATATCGGGCATTTTAAGGAATCGAAGTTGCGAGTTGAATTACCAAAAAAGCACTGCGGTATCTTTGGTAACAGTTCAGATCGCTTTATTAATCCGTTTAAACCGATCGCAACTAGATTGCAAATGAATTGCCAGTTTACGGGTTAATGCGGGTTAATTTTGCAGTGCTTTTGCGTTTAGTTCTAACAGATTTTTGGAAGATTCTCTAGTTGATAACTATAAAGTAAATTTAAAGTCTTCAAAGGTTTAACTTGTCCGTTCATCGATCTCAAAATTTGGGATATAAAGTTGAGCCACAGGGCAGACGCATACTCGTTGTCCAGCATGACCATCAAGCACAAGCAGATTTGAACACTGGGCGGAGTTGTTGGTGTCGCCTTCGCTTGCGGAGATAGGGCTAACGCACTGATCGGCTAGAAACCCTGTGATATCGTGGTCGCATTGCTATGACGCCCCTACGGATTTTGATATTTTGCGTCAGTTCTGGAAAAGTGCGGCCACTTTTTGCCGACACAACCAGACTCCGACTCCGCTCAGGCTTTCACTCGCTAACGTTGTGCTGACTTTGAACCTAAAAATTCAGCGTATACGTTTGCCCTAGGTTGAGCCAAGAGACTCGCTGTCGTAGGCAGGGTTCCCCTCTAACTGGTCGCAACCCCTACAAAAAATGTAAATAAATTGTTACCGTGCGTAGGCTATTTCAAGCTTGAGTGACCGTCAATTTTTCCTATGATTTGGCCTTTTCGCCCCAACTTTTGTAAACAAATCGCCCGCGTGGAAATCTCCGGCGCGATCGCGGCTTCCACCCGTAAGCAAGTCCTCACAGCGCTCAAAACCGTTGAAGAACGGAAATTTCCAGCGGTGTTGTTACGCATCGATAGCCCTGGCGGAACCGTCGTTGACTCTCAGGAAATCCACGCGGCGATCGAGCGTCTGCGCGAAACCCAGGGAACAAAAGTAATCGCCAGTTTCGGCAATATTTCCGCGTCGGGCGGGGTCTACGTCGGTGTCAGCGCCGATCATATCGTCGCGAACTCCGGCACGATTACCGGCAGTATCGGCGTCATTTTGCGCGGTAATAACCTCGAAAAGTTGCTCGATCGCGTCGGTGTTTCCTTCAAAACGATTAAATCCGGCCCGTATAAAGATATTCTGTCGTTCGATCGTGAACTCACCGATCCCGAGCGCGATATCCTCCAAGCTCTGATTGATAGCAGCTATCACCAGTTTGTCGAAGCGGTCTCGAAAGGTCGCAAGCTTGAACCGGATCAGGTGCGCGAGTTTGCTGATGGGCGGGTGTTTACGGGTCAGCAGGCGCTGGAGCTGGGCTTGGTCGACCGGCTAGGAACCGAGGAAGATGCGCGGCGTTGGGCGTGCGAACTAGTCGGTCTTGATCCCGAGAAAACGCGCACCTTTGCGATCGAAGCCCAAAAATCGGCACTCGATCGCGCCCTCAACCGCAGCCAGACGATCGCCCGTCTCAACGCTGCCAGTGCCTGGGTAGATTTTGAACTGACGACCAACGGTCAACCGCTGTGGATGTACCATCCCTAGGCTTTGCAGTACAACCTGTCCCTCCGGTGAAATGAGCCTACTAACGCCTCCTGTTTCCGTGCTTGAGATCGCCACATACGAGGCTCAGATCACGATAACGATGCGTTTGGGGCGACGACGCCCTTGAATATTAGCCTTTAGAATAGGAGAGAGAGCAGCACGTTTTGGCGTGCGTGATCCACGGAATCTGTACGGATCTGTGTCGTGATGCCGTGTTTTACCCGATCGCCCCGATCGAAGCAGAAGCACTTCCGCACACCCATCAGTCCTTTGAACACTTTGAACCGACTCGAATTACTTTATGCCCATTACTTCTCCTCCCGTCAATATCGGAATCGACGATAAAACCCGAGAAACGATCGCCAACGGTCTTTCCCGTTTGCTGGCCGATACCTACACGCTCTACCTCAAAACCCATAACTTTCACTGGAACGTGACAGGGCCGATGTTTCAAACATTGCACCTCATGTTCGAGCAGCAATACAACGAGCTGTCGCTAGCCGTTGACACGATCGCCGAGCGGATTCGCGCCCTGGGATATCCCGCGCCCGCGACCTACAGCGAATTTGCCAAACTAACCTCGATTCCCGAAACCGAGGGCGTCCCCAAGGCTAAAGAAATGATTCGGTTACTGGTCGAAGGACAAGAAACCGTAGTCCGCACCGCCCGCGAAATCTTTCCGCTCACCGATGACGCCAACGATGAACCCAGTGCCGACCTGCTGACCCAACGAATGCAAATTCATGAGAAAACAGCCTGGATGTTACGCAGTTTGCTAGAAGACTAAGCCGCGATACGCGCCAGAGATAGGCTTAAAAACGGGTAATTTAAATGCTAGATACGAGATAAATTACCCGTTAAACCAAGCTTGGCAAAGCTTGTACTCGATCAAGAATGCGATGCGCCAGGATGAGCTTACTCGCTGATGGTAATGCCGTTTGCTGACCCGTTGCATCGATAAAAATGGCCTCATTAGTTTCGCTTGCGAAGCCTGCCCCGGCCCGATCGACCGGATTCGCGACGATCGCGTCTAGCCCCTTACGTTGCAGTTTACCGAGAGCGGGGGGGACGATATCGCCAGTCTGCGCCGCAAAGCCGATAATTCGCTGGTGAGGTTGCTTCAGCGTTGCGAGTTCGGCGACCAGGTCGGGGACGTAGGTTAAGGGTAGCGTGGCGGGTAAATCGGATTTTGCTAGCTTGCTGATGTGACACTGAGCGGGGCGAACATCGGCGACAGCGGCGGCCATGATCAGCCAGTCGGTGGTTATGAAATATTCATGCAGTGCCGATCGCATCTCATCGGCTGAAACCACGCGCACCACTGCAATTCCAGGCAAGTTCAGATCAATCATCGTCGGGCCACAGATCAGCGTGACCGCTGCCCCGCGATGCGCTGCCGCTCGTGCCAATGCAACCCCCATCTTGCCCGTGGAGGGATTGCCAATAAACCGTACCGGATCGATCGCCTCGCGTGTACCGCCTGCACTAATCAGAATTGTTTTACCGGTCAGATCACGATCGCCGTGGGTGTAGAGCAGCGATCGGATCTGACTGACGAGATCGCGCGGTTCGGCCATGCGTCCAGATCCAACGCGATCGCAAGCCAGCAAACCGGAACCGGGCGCGATCGCGTGGTAACGATCCAGCTCATTGACGATTCGCCAATTGCGTTGCACGGTCGCCTGCTCCCCACATATCCGTATTCATCGCCGGAGCCAGCAAAATCGGACACGTCGAAGCCAAAACCGTATTGGTCAGCAAATTATCAGCCAACCCGTAGGCCAGTTTTGCCAGCGTATTCGCCGTCAGGGGAGCGATGACAATTACGTCCGCCCATTCACCTAGATCGATGTGGAGTGGACGCCCGCGATCGGCTTGCCAGAGGTCGCGATCGGTATAGGCTGGATGACGGCAGAGCGTCGCGATTGTCAGCGGTGTGATGAATTGCTGCGCCCCGTCCGTGACGATCGCACGCACCTCCACACAAGGTTCCGTCAAGTGCGCGTCTAACGCTTGCACACTCAACTTTGCGAGGGTCGAAATGACCTCGCAGACCTTATAGGCGGCAATACCACCCGTAATGCAGACCAAAACCCGCGCCGTATCCGTGGTGGAATGTCGCTCTCGCTGTATCGTCATCGTCCAGATTTTAGGAGGTTAAGGCTAGGGTGATGAGCCGCATCACCCTAAGCTTAACTCTCATCACAATCCTCAAATTCGAGCAAATGTAGATAAGGCTCGACCAGTTCGGGATTTTCGTAGGCGATCGCCCGCAATAAATGCCAGTCCTGTAGACCCGCAAAGGGCGTTGGATATTCATCCGCTTCGAGGCGATCAGCCAATGCCCGCACATCCTGTGCGCTCATGGCTTGAATTTGAGCTGTATCGATTGCAGTCATGACTATCCCCTACTACCGCTGCGGTTCGGATGATATCCGGCACGCATGACGGAAAACATGATTCAACATTTCCATCATACGGAACAACTTATCGATCGCACCCCGCCCTGACATGTTTCGACATACGCTCTTCGGAATGCCGGAGCAACAAGCCACCCCAATCCAAGACCGAAAAAAGCCCCCCAAGCATGAAGGGAGGCTTAAACAGCTCAACACTGTAAATTGAGTGGATTGACCTCGAGCGACTCATTCGGATCGAGTGAATCAAAACCGGGCGAAATTAAGCCGCAGCCAAGTTTGCGGCGACAAAATCCCAATTCACCAGGCTATTAACAAAAGTTGTCATGTAGTCAGGGCGCTTGTTTTGGTAATCCAGGTAGTAAGCGTGTTCCCACACATCCATCGTTAGCAAAGGTACTTGACCTTGAGTCAGGGGATTGTCAGCATTCGCTGTTTTCGTCACTTTCAGGGTTCCACCATCCAGAACGAGCCAGGCCCAGCCACTACCGAACTGGGTTGCTCCAGCCGCTTTGAAGGCTTCGACAAATGCATCGAAGCTCCCAAAGTCGGCCTCAATTTTCGCAGCAAGGTCACCGCTAGGTTGACCGCCACCACCCGGTTTAATACAGTTCCAATAGAAGCTATGGTTCCAAGCTTG
>JAAUPN010000283.1 GCA_012033105.1 Coleofasciculaceae cyanobacterium RL_1_1 | reverse complement strand
TCCTAACAATCTCCTCCCCCACAGTCTTTGGAAGAAATAAATCCCCCCTGATTTGTTCACCTTTCAAAATATCTGAATCATGGCCAGCACAAGTGAAACCGGTCACGCCCGCAACGTGGCCAACTTTGAAAAACTGATTTCCATCTGCACCGGCTACGGCCCCGACTACAATCCCGCCAAAGCGTCGCTGAAAATCCCCGCGCTCCAGACACTGCTCGACAAATCCCGCACTTGCCTCCAAGACGTGAACACCCAGTTGGTTGCCTACAAACAGGCCGTCGGCATCCGCCAGACCTGCTTCAACGGACTCAAACCCCTCTCCACCCGCATCCTCAATGCGCTCATCGCTTCCGATACGCCCGACAAAGCCAAAGACGACTGCCGGAGCATCAACCGCAAAATACAAGGCGCCCGGCTCGATACCAGCAAACCCGCCAGCACCGACTCTGCCGCCGCCGCTTCTGCCGAACCCGAACCCAGAACCGACCCCAGAACCGACCCCAAACCCCGAACCGACTCCCAACCCAAGAACGGATAGTGACGATCGGCAGATTGCGATCGATCTAGAGCGCTCTATTCCCAATGAGACATTCGAGCCGCGTACGAGTCAAGCCATTGATCGCTCGACCCCATTACGTCGATCGCAAGTCGATTCACGCCTAGAATCCGGTCAAGTTTACGAAGCACTCGCGCTGCTGGACGCAGAGATAAGCAGCGAATTTATCCGATATCTCGAACTCGGTCTTGAACTCGGTGATCCCGCCGCCACTAGCACCACCCTCGCAGACGACAGCATCAGTATTGAAGCGGTTCAACTGGCTCAAGCTGAACTACTCGTCGCGCAAAATGCAACGGGAACGGTTCCGGCGGTGGTCTATGTGTTTGCCGAAATCGATCGCCTATCGATCATCATCGTGCCGCCCGAAGGTCAACCGATCTATCATTCCGTCGATGTCGATCGCGAAACCCTTGCCGCCGCCACCACCTCCTTCCAAACAGCCCTGCTGAATGCCCGACTACGGCGTACAAACGCCCACATCGTTCCAGCACGGCAGCTTTACGACTGGCTGATCACTCCCATTCGCGACGATCTCACCCGCCTCGGCATCGATACTCTGGTCTTTTCGCTCGATCGCGGCTTTCGTGGCCTCCCGATCGCCGCCCTCTACGACGGTGAACGTTATTTGATCGAAGACTTCGCCGTCGGCTTGATTCCTAGCATTAGTCTCGTTGATTTCACGCCCAACAATCTCAGCGAATCTCCCGTCCTCGCCATGGGCTCCTCCGAATTCGTCGACTTGAGCGCCCTGCCCGCCGTCCCGTTTGAAATCGAGTTCATCACCACCCTCGGTCGTGGGCGCAGCTTCCTCAACGATGAATTCACCTTGAACAATGTGATTGAGCAGCGTACAGACTATCCCGCACCCATTTTGCACCTCGCGACCCACGCTGAATTTAGCGCTGGAGAATTATCAAACTCGTATATTCAGCTTTGGGATCGCAAGCTCACCCTCGATCGCATTCGTGAACTTCGCCTCAATAATCCACCCGTGGAACTGATGGTGCTGAGTGCGTGCCGAACCGCGATCGGCAGTGATGATGCGGAGCTAGGTTTTGCCGGAATGGCCGTCAAATCGGGGGTGAAATCCGCGCTAGCGAGTCTCTGGTACGTCAGCGATGCAGGCACATTGAGCCTAATGAGCCAATTTTATGATGCGATTCACACCGCTCCAACCCGAGGCTTCGCCCTGCGTGAAGCTCAACTCGCGATGCTACGCGGTGAAGTCACCGTACAAGACGGACAGCTTTTGACGACCCGAGGATTGATCAACGTCCCCGCGAATCTCAACCTGGAAAGCAGCGATTTTTCTAGTCCCTACTACTGGGCTGCCTTCACGATGATTGGAAGTCCTTGGTAGGCTAAGGGGGCGATCGTTCAGAATGCCGAATTCTGAACCTGGCAGGGCTTTGCGTCTGGCCTGGGTTTTGCATCCTATAGCAAAAAACGATTTGGTTAGGACGTATAAAAAAAGCTGAGAGCACTGAGCGGAGTCGTTGGCGTAGCCTTTGCGAAGCAAATAGTGCGGTTTTCAACTTAGACGAGAGTGTCCTAATACAATCGGCTTATGCCATAGCCGATCGCGCCGTGTTTTTTGCCTGCTTGCCTATTTGCCTCGACTCTCCCCCATGAATGCACTGCTCTCGACCCTGGCGCTGACCTACCGCACCATCCTGCGCAACCCGCAATCTCGCGGCTGGGTGATCCTCGGATCGCTGATCTACCTGATTAGCCCGCTGGATTTCTCGCCGGATATTTTGCCCATCCTAGGCCAAATTGATGATGTGGCGTTGATGGCGCTGCTGGTCTCGGAGCTATCGAAAATGGTAGTCGAGTCGGTGCGCGATCGATCACTCTTCGCCGGATTTCGCCGCGATCCCTCCCAAACTGACGCGACCGCAGGATCGACCCCAAACCGAGCCGCCGCCGACGCCAACTATACGCAAACAATCGACGTTGAGGCGACGACCATCGATCGTCCCAACCGTTAATTATTTCAGCCTGGAAAACCGCGATCGCCCAGCTTTGCCAGTCAAAAATAATCGACAGGCCGTCAACACAGTCTGCCGAACAATAGCGCCTCAGATAGGATTCGAACCTATGACCCTCCGCTTAGAAGGCGGATGCTGCTATCCACTGAGCTACTGAGGCTCAACATTTATGCTAAACGACATTAGCAAAAAAATAGGACTTCGCTACCAGCAATGGATCACTTTTGTGCTTTCGATCGGATTGCACGGTACGAAGTCACCATTTTCGAGCATGACCTGTTTACGGATACTCGGATTGTGCGACACGCCCGTTGCCTGAATTTGACTTAGATTGGTGTATTTCATCAGATTAGACCGAATAATAGAAGGCGTTAAGCTCGGTGAAACGATCGCCACACCCACAAAATAGCCATTTCCAAGGCGGTCTCTAGCCCAGACCGATCAGTACAGCGATCGAAGTTTGCTAGGGTTATGAGACAGTTCGGGATGCCAACGCCAACGCCAACATAAATATAATGGGCGCGAATACCAGACCACGCAGACCACAGCGACAAAATCAACTTCAGCTCGCAGAATATATCTGTTGGGTCAGTTCTGCCGTGGGGACGGTGGTTGCCAGTACCTCGATGCAGTTTGCCTACGCGGGTGTGCCGCTGTCGCTGTCGTTACTGCTAAATTTAGCGAACCGTCGCCGGATTGAGGTCGTGACCCACCAGCGAACCATGGGTGCTGTAGTCCGAGTGCAGCAACAGTTAAGCCAGGATCTCGCCGCGATCGAGCAGCGTCTGCGTCAGGTCGCGGAACATCATCCCACCGAAAGTCCGACCCAAAGTCAGCTTCGCCTTCAGCAGCTTCACCAGCTCGCCCAACAGACCAGCGACAGTCAGGCACGAATTCGTGACCTGGATGATTTTCGTCTGGTCTATCAGGAAATCGTCAGCCTGCAAGAGCAACACCGCCACGTTTACGAGTCCCTCGCGGCCACGATCGACTATCTCAACGATTCGCCCTTACCGCAGCGTGTGGATGAAATCGAAGCGGCGATCGCGCAGATTCGTCGTGATTTTGGCTTGATGAACGATCGTCTTGCCCACAGTATGCCGATCGACGTAACGCGCCACGCCCACAGCGACACTCTTGAGGACGCAAGCGCTGATCTCGGTGATCTCGATGAACTCGATCATTTCCAAACTCAAACCCAGGCCAGCGACCCCGATCGAAGCGAGCGTCAAGCCGACTTTCCGGGGGATGTGCTGGATCAAATTTTCGAGGCCGAACGTCAGCGAGACAGCCTAGAGCGTCGCACCATTACCCTACCGCTCGAACAATTTGCGGCTCGCACAGACTCGGAGTTTGAGTCTACTTTCGACCCCGCCTTAGACTCGAACCCAGAATCACAACCAGAATCACAACCAGAATCACAACCCGGTGTGACCCCTCCGCTGAATGACGATCCAGCATCGTTGGGGACACCCCATGACAGCGCTGCCAGCGGGTTTGCAGCCACCTTTGCGATCAACTCGATCGCCAGTCCCTCCAAGACAGACCCAATCCCTGAAAATCTCGCCACTCCAGACCAAAGCGTCAATTCAACGTTGGCGGCAGAGGTGGATGATGGCATCTTTGATGCGGATATTTTGCTGGAGGAAACCACCGATCGCGACGCAGCAACGTCCACAGTTTCATCTCCCGATTCCGTCGTGGAGCAAATGCTAGGGGATGATCTGACCAGTCGTGATACTCGCGATCGGCTCGAAACGCTCACGACCGATCGGGCATCGTCAACCAAGCGACCGACGATCGAGCTATTCTCACCCAAAGCTTCGCCCTCGATCGACCCCGAACCGACTCCCAACGGGATACCGCCCCTTGAGCTTGAGCAAGCCGCAAGCGACCCAAATAACCCAAGTAACCCCACATCCGGTCGTTCGCCCAACCCGTCCACCGATCCGCTTCTCGAACTCAGCCGAAGCAGCACACCGATCGTTTCTTTCGCCCTCACGACTCCTAGCCCCGCCGCTCCACCCCGCCCCGCCCCGATCAATCTACCGGCGATCGACGCGGACTCCCTCTCCTCTGTCTCCACCCCGATCTCGGCTCAGTCCAGCGCCCCCCCCCAAGACTGGCAACGCCTGTCAACCCTGACGGATCATGGCGATTGGG
>JAAUPN010000282.1 GCA_012033105.1 Coleofasciculaceae cyanobacterium RL_1_1 | reverse complement strand
GGTCGCCCGCAACTTTGCCCTGAATCTGTATCGTTCGGATGGCTTTCAAAACATGGCGCAGGCGGAGCGATACTGCAAGTATGGCCTGGAGACATTACAGCGCCTCTTTAGAATGAAATAGCCCTGGAGTTCAACCTGAATTCAAATAATGAGATTTTTGACGCTGGTTTTGCGGATTTCGTATCAGTTCAATAAAAAACGAGACAGATTGACTCTGTTCTGTTTGCCCAAAAACCGCGTTTCGACTCCGCTCAACGCTCTTGATATGTTCTAAACATGATTGAACTGACCAGAGAGTTTTGCGATCGGTTCAACGAGTCTGATCGCGACGTTTTTCGCTGTCTTGTTGGGCTCGATCGTCCTCACTAAAAGCCACACTCGGACTTCGTGCCGCACGATAATTCGCCACCTGATCGGACACCGACCCCCAAGCTGCCGCTGCTCCTTTTTTCGTCTTATCAAATGCCATCGCCGATGCTGCTTTCACGCCCCCGGCGATCGCATCTCCGATCGCCGCAAGATCCGCACTTAGAAAGACAAATTGCCAATCGTCGGCCTGTTTTGCCTGGATCATGCGTTCGATCGTCGCCTTGTCAAACTCACGGCTAGCATTTTCCTGACCGTCGGTGACAATCAGCATAACGATGCGGGAGGGGCGATTTGCTGCGGGGTGCTGTGCGAGAGTGGCCTCAAGATCGTTGATACCGCACCCGATCACATCAAGCAGGGGCGTGCTGGCACGGGGAACGAAGGTTTCGCGCGTTAGGTTCGGTACAGCGTCGATCGGCTGAAATGGTGGATCACTTCGTAGGGATCTTGGGAGTCGAACTGTACCAGGGTCAGGGTGGCGCGTCCGGGCTCGGCTTGCTGTTCGTTCAGGAACGCATTAAAACCGCCGATCGTATCGTCGCGAATACTTTGCATTGAGCCGGTGCGATCGAGAATAACGGTGATGTGGGTGTAATCAGTGTGCATTATTTCGAGAGCCATACTTTATTGTGCCACTCAATTTTTCGGTCGTTAATCTCGAAATTAGCTGAATAATTTGGAAGCGTCTACTTTTGGTAGGTAGTAGGATGCGTATCGCCCACAACCAAGAAATTTCTTCACAATTATAGGCATAGGTTGCGGTAAGCATCGTTTCCCTTCATCCATTAGTCAATCACCCCCAAACCCACGCCAAATCCAACGTAAACTCCACCAAAACATCCTCACCCGACACCACCGCTGGATTCACCAACACCTCCACCTCACCATCCGATCGAAACACCTCCACCGATCGCCCCTGCGGATCGATCAACCACCCCAACCGCGCCCCATTCTCCCGATACTCCACCAGCTTCGATCGCAACGGCTTCAGCGAATCCGATCGCGATCGTAACTCCACCACAAAATCCGGACACACCGCCGCAAACGTACCCCGCTGCTCCGGCGTGAGGCTTTCCCAACGTTCTGCACTCACCCACGACGCATCCGGCGACAAAATCGCACCATTCGGCAACGTAAACCCCCGTAGACGAATCAAACACCATCCCCAGCTCGCCCGCATTGCGCCACCAGAGACAAAGCTCCGTCGAAATATTGACATTACGATAGCCCGTCTCCCAGCCAGTTGGTGAATTCACAGATAATTCTCCTTGGGATGTACGCTCCAAGCGCAACTCTCGATTACTTGCAGCAAGCACCGCAAACTGTTCCGGCGTCACCGCTAGCTTCAATGTCTCCGGAATATTTAACCGCAGCATCTCAATGATCGACGTAGGGGTCATGGCGTACCTCAATGCAAATAGCGGCCTAAAAAACGAGGTCATCCAATTGTAAGTTTTGAATGGATAACCCGCGATTCTAAAATGTTTACCCATTTTTTGTACAATTACTCCTAAGCGTTGACTTCTTTCCCCTCTTTAGGCGCTTTACCATGCAACTCTCCCTACCTAATCCGACCTACACCGCGATCGAGCTGTGTGCTGGCGCGGGAGGTCAAGCACTCGGGCTGCATCGTGCCGGATTTCAGCATCATGCCTTAGTCGAAATTGATCGCCATGCCTGCCAAACTCTGCGCGATAATAATTTGCGTCACGGCCTATTCTGGGGCGAAATTATTGAGGGGGATGCACGGGACTTTGTGCGTGAGCGATCGGGAGAATTTGACGAAATTGACCTAATTGCGGCGGGTGTTCCCTGCCCGCCCTTTTCTAAGGCTGGTCAGCAACTGGGCGCTGATGATGAGCGTGACTTATTTCCCACAGCGATCGCCGCCGTCGCTCAGATTCAGCCGAAAGCCGTTCTATTCGAGAATGTACGCGGTTTATTGGATCAACGCTTTGAGTCCTATCGACAGGCGATGGAATCCCAGTTAAATGAGCTGGGTTACACCGTCTTTTGGACATTAGCTAGATGCAGCCGATTTCGGCGTTTCACAACATCGGCGACGCTGTATTATTGTGGCGCTCAAACCCAGCTATGCCGCCCATTTTTCCTGGCCTCATCCACTCAACATTCAACCCGCGACCGTGGGTGAGCGGCTTTATGATTTAATGGCGGCGAATGGTTGGTCAGGTGCTTCAGTGTGGCGAGATCGAGCGAATCAATTAGCTCCGACGATCGTCGGTGGCTCGAAAAAGCACGGCGGCCCCGATTTAGGTCCGACTCGTGCCAAACGAGCATGGCAAAAGCTATACATTAATGCTCATCGTCTTGCCGATCAGGAACCGGCGGCAGATTTCTGCGGTGAAAAAGTGGGCTATGAACAGATGCCGCTATTAACGGTGCGGATGGTGGCACGTTTGCAAGGGTTTCCAGATGAGTGGATATTTTCGGGGCGCAAAACTAACGCCTATCGACAGGTGGGGAATGCATTCCCGCCACCAGTGGCGCACGCCGTGGGCGATCGCATTCGACAGGCGCTCATGTTAGGTGATTACGGTTTGTCATCGGTCGTGGAGTCTTCCCAGTCAGCACGATCGCCTTTATCAGCACTATCAAGGTAATGATCGACAGCATCATTGGTAATAGCATCACGATCGCCTTGTGTGGCTTGGACAAATCGATCCAGTCGGTGCAAAGTTGATTCATGCAAGGCGATCGTTGTCCGATGTATTTGTTCGAGTAAGGCGGAGAAGATGATCTAGGGTCAGCGAAGCTTCGATGCTGGCGATCGCCTAGGGGACAAGCAACCGAGTTTGTGCGATCGCACCACACACGTTTGGGAGTCATGCCAACGGATCACCCGTGATCCCACGAAATTGTTAAAATACGTTAACGATTGAACAAATTCCCCACGCTCGCACGATCGCGAGGACACCGCCAATGATTGCATTGCTCACCCAAGACCTCGAAACCCGCGACTACCGCTCCACCCGCGATCGCTTCGACGACACCTGGCGCGACCCCCTCGCCACCCTCCTCGGCCTCGGACGCGCCGCCGGAGCCACCTTCATCGAATTCTTCCTCGAACGCAAAAACTACATCAGCGCCCTTGCCGAAGACGACGCCATCTCCAGCATCTCGCCCGCCCTCTCCACCGGCGCAGGTGTCCGCGTCTTCCGTGGCGAAACCGACTGCTATGTCAGCACCAACGACCTGTCGTTCAACGGCCTCAAAGCCGCGATGGATAAGTCGCTCTCCACCTTGGGACTGACCCTGCCCAGCGCCACCTCCTTCGCACCCGAGGTCAACCTCGAACCCCTGCGCGACTACGGCACGAGCCGCAACAAAAACATCTGGCTCGGTGACACCAGCTCGATGCGCGAAATGAGCGACGTACTGCTCGGCGCTAACGACAGCCTGAAACGCCAAGCGAGCCATGTGCAATCGCGTCGTGCGGCCTATTTCCGCGACTGGCAAGAAGTACTAGTGGCCGCAAGTGATGGTACATTTGCCCGCGATATTCGCCTGACCCAATCCGTCGGCTATAGCCTGCTCTGTGCCGATGGCGAAAATCGATCGTCGATTTCCCAGCGCATTGGCGACAGCAGCAATCCCGGCTTTTTGCGCGATTGGAGTTATGAAAAACGGCGGCAGACGTCGCGGAATCGGCGGGGCAAATGCTCTACGCCGACTACGTGGAATCGGGAACCTACCCGATTATCATGGCGAATTCCTTCGGTGGTGTAATTTTCCACGAAGCCTGCGGCCACCTACTCGAAACGACGCAAATCGAGCGCGAAACGACACCGTTTTTACATAAAAAAGGTGAGAAAATTGCTCACGAAAATCTGACGGCCTGGGATGAGGGCATGACCGATCGCGAGTTTGGCACGATCGACATGGATGACGAAGGAATGCCCGCCCAGCGGACATTGCTAATCGAAAACGGCATTCTGAAAAACTTCATTTCCGATCGCGCGGGTGAGATGCGTACCGGCGAACCTCGCACCGGCAGCGGTCGCCGTCAGGGTTACACCTACGCAGCAGCGTCGCGGATGCGCAACACCTATATTGCACCGGGCAACTTCACCAACGAGCAACTGTTCGAGTCGATCGATAAGGGCATTTACTGCAAGAAAATGGGCGGTGGTAGCGTCGGCCCGACGGGTGAATTTAACTTCGGTGTGGATGAAGCCTATCTGATTGAAAACGGCAAAATTACCAAGCCGCTGAAGGGTGCAACGCTCATCGGCGAAGCGGTGGATGTGATGCAAAAAATCTCGATGTCGTCGAATGATCTCAGCCTCGCACCGGGGTTCTGCGGTTCGGTCAGCGGTTCGGTATATGTCA
>JAAUPN010000281.1 GCA_012033105.1 Coleofasciculaceae cyanobacterium RL_1_1 | reverse complement strand
CCTGCGAGTTTTTTGTCTGGGAGATAAACTTCTCTAACTCATCTACTATAGTCATTATTCACACCTTCATTTTCTACAGTTAATTATACACCTCTGATCGACTACAAATGATTTAGGGTTGCTATAGACCTGTCTTGTGAATTCTTGAACTCGGTTGATTTAACTTTTTTAAGCACGATAATTCAGGTTACGTGACAGAATTCGGCAACTCTAATTCTAAAAAGGCGCGTAAGCCCGTGACCAGACGCGGCGGCCAGCGCCGTATATTTTCAACCCAGTCCAGATCCTGATAGCGCTGGTCAAGGCCATTGACCGCAACCCAGTTGCTTTCCGCCTGACCGCGCTGTCCGCTTTGCCAGTAGGCCGCCGTGAGCGCGGCGCGGGCATCGACAAAACTGGGATATTTCCGCACGAGGCTGCGTAGCTCGCGGATCGCTTGGTCGTCGCGACCCAGTTCGTATTTGGCAAAGGCGACATTCAGACGAGCGAGGGAAAATTTTGGATCGATCGCGATCGCGCGTTGATAGTCTGACAGGGCGCTCTCCCAGTTCCCTTGTCGTGCCTCAGCGTTGCCACGGTTGTTGTAGGCGGCGGGGTCTTGATCGTCGATCGTGATCGCTTCGTTATAGTCCGCGATCGCTGCGTCCCAATTTTGCTGGGCTTCGTAGGCCGCTCCGCGATTGATATACGGATCGGTGATGTTGGGGGCGAGTTCGATCGAGTGAGTGTAATCATCGATCGCGGCGTCTAGCTGATTGAGGCCGATGCGGATATTGCCACGATTGCTCCAAGCTGCCGCATTTTCGGGCATTTCTTCAATAATCTGTGTCCAGCCTCGTTCCGCTAGTTCAAAATCGCCGCGTCCTCCGGCTGCTGTCGCCGCACGTGAGACACCATCGAGTCGATCAAGATCGAGATCCGTGAGGCCGATGACCCGAGACGGGAAGGTCACCGCCGTTGCTGGCGAAGCGAGGTCGGCGTAGGCGATGGCTCCATGATCCAGGAGGCACGCCATACCGAAAACCGCTGTGAACAGGCAACGCACAGCCCAATGAACAATCGAACGTAGCATAATAATTGAGGCACAAGGAGACTTTACCTATCTTAAAGAGGTTTTACGTGAAACGTGGAAACGGAGCGATCGCACGTCGCAATTACCGGCAGACTGAGTGAATTGTTCGTGCAGTGCTTGCGAATCTGCACTAAATCGTTAACCTTTTAAACTAAGGTTTACGTAGCGTGGGGAAAGCGCCGATGAACGCTGCCGAACAAGCGCGGGATATCGCCATGGCGACCAAGATTGCCGCGATCGTTAATTTATTTAAAGTCGAGTTTCCCGATCTACGGTCGGATCTCAAGCCCTGGAGGAATGATCCCGACACCCGAGATCTCGTCGATCCCGATTCGATCGATATTGGATTTCACTTTCCGGGTCTGAGTCGATCGAGTCAGTGTCGTAGTCTTTTGGTACAGATCCGCTTTCATGACGATCCGCTCGAGCAACAACGCCGCGCGATCGGCCTAGAGCTAGCGGGGTATGACCACCGTGGTCAGCAATGGCGACTTTCCACAGTAGAACACTGGGAATTTCGCGGTCAGAGTGAGCCAAAACCCGAAATACAGGCAAAATTCAAGCGCTGCTGTCGGGAAGTTTTAAGGTTATTTTGAATTGAGTGGCTTGGGATTGATTGAACCTTCCGCACTGATCGGGCGATCGCGACCGGTGCATGACCCTCGGCATACTGGGCTTGCTCCTATGGCTTAGATCGTGTGGATTTGACGTAATCGATGGATCTCGATCTGGTTCAGGCGATCGGCTTGCACCGGATCGAGTCCATCCTGTTTTAACGGCGATACCCTTCTCCACTTCCTGATAGGGCTAGATTTTGCTGGAAGTCAGGCAAAAACACACGATCGTTTTGTTTTTTCCCGGATGCGCTTCATCCCCCGAAGTACTTAGAAATGAACGCATTAAACGATTAACATCATGCGCATCTCTAACGCTCTTTGGATTTCTAGCTTTCTTATGATCGGCGTTGCCATCAATCTCCAAACCTTGCCTGCTCACGCATCTGCACAGCTTAATGACAGCTTTATTCGTGCAACCCAGCCCGACAATTCCAATGACTCCATTGCCCCTTATCGCGGTAGTGGACGTTAGTTCTTCCTGATTTCAACCATCTAAAAATCTTCAGCGATAGCACACCCTAAAACTGCATTTTGCCCTCACAAAAAAATGCCCGCAGTGTAGACAATCATGCTTTTGTTCCTCTTTCAAGTCGGAACAATCAAGCATCAGGTTGATAACTCTAACCTGATTCAATTCACCTAAGTTAAGTAAAAGTAAGCCGCATCGTGGTGACGATGCGGCTTGTTTTTTGTGCAATTTCAGGCCGATCGATGTAACACATTTGTAACAGGAATGGGGTTGACGGGAATTCGAGGTCTGAATTAACGATACAAGCTGAGTCAGTTCTCAAGCTGATTCAACCGGCGATCGAACCACAAGCCTGCGCTGTATGGGCTGTATTTACTGTTAGATGGATTGACCTGTCTTCTAGAGTTTCCTCTCGGAGGGCATTTATGACGTGTTTTAGGAGCCGGACACCACTCAGATCACAGCATTTCCAAAAATCGCTCAAACCCGTGTGAGCCAGGAAAGCGGTAGACCTTTAAAACACAGTCTCAGAGACTGTTTAAGTAAAAATTAGGAGGGGAAGACCCAGAAATGTTAAGCCAAAGAGCTTCACAAGCTGGGATACGCTCTTTGTTTTGTCGCAACAATAATCTAAGACCTTTAACCGGAGGACTGTCTAGCTGAGGGTTGTCCGTCTGAGCAGAGCGTATTCTGTTAATGCTCTCAAGTCGGCGAACTCCGATCTTTTAAAGCCATATTTCCGGGGAGGGATTTGTAGCATTGAGTACAATTAGGGGCTACCGTTCGTGAGATAACTACATTCAGTCAAGTTTAAGCCTTGAATAATTTCTTCGTAAGCCTTGAATTAGGTCTTGTTAGTACTTTTTACTGGGTGTTACTAAACCGGTTGGATGCAGAATTTTAAACCTTAAAATTATTTTCCTTTTACAAAAGATCATAGTTTTAGGTTCTATCTTATCTAAATCAGACTAAGTAATGTCCTGTTCTTGCGAAAAAATTTTACGAACATACATACAATAGAGCCGCTTGCGCTAGATCTTCTGGTGCAGCAGCGTCATACCCCTCGTCACACAGTAACCCAGTGTCTACAACGTCAGTTGAGTTACTGCTGTTTTTGTCTGTTTGAGGTCTATTGCAATGGTTCGTCTTAAATACGATTGCATAGTTAACGTCTTGGAAACAAAGTTGCGGAAAGAATCATGAGTGGAAATGAAGCACGTATTCAAGCGGTTCAACAGATTATCAACCGCACAGCACTACCGCCTAAGCCACCGGCTCGTCTAGAGGGCATCTGGGCGGAGAACGTCTTCAACCTCAGTAAAATGCAGGCGAGCCTGCCCAAAAATGTTTTTAAATCGGTCCAGAAGACAATTGTAACGGGCGAAAAACTCGATCCATTAATTGCGGATGCTGTGGCGACAGCCATGCGTGACTGGGCTACGTCTAAAGGCGCACTATACTACGCCCACGTTTTCTACCCGATGACGAACCTGTCGGCGGAAAAGCATGATGGTTTCATTTCGGTTCAAGGCGACGGCAGCGTTATTTCAGAATTTTCCGGCAAGGTGCTGGTGCAAGGTGAGCCTGATGGTTCGTCGTTCCCGAATGGTGGTATTCGTGACACGTTTGAAGCCCGAGGCTACACCGGTTGGGATGTGACCAGTCCGGCTTACATTATGGAAACCGACAATGGTTCCACGCTCTGTATTCCTACCGTATTTGTCTCCTGGACTGGCGAAGCACTGGATAAGAAAGTTCCCTTGTTGCGATCGATCGCGGCGATGGATAAGGCGGCGAGCAAAGTGCTGAAATTGCTCGGTCATACCGATGTTGCGCACGTCAACTCAAGCTGCGGTGCTGAACAAGAGTATTTTTTGGTGGACTCGCATTTTGCGAGCCAGCGGCCTGACCTACTGATTGCGGGAAGAACGTTATTCGGTAAAGCACCCGCCAAAGGCCAAGAGTTCGACGATCACTACTTTGGTGCGATTCCTGAGCGTGTGCAGGTGTTCATGCAGGATGTGGAAGAGACCTTGTATAAGCTCGGTATTCCTGCCAAAACGCGACACAACGAAGTGGCGCCGGGTCAGTTTGAAATTGCACCCTTTTTCGAGGCGGCAAACGTCGCGAGTGATCACCAACAACTGATCATGACTGTGCTGAAAAATACGGCGAAGAAACATGGTTTCCTTTGCCTGTTG
Source organism: Coleofasciculaceae cyanobacterium RL_1_1 (assembly GCA_012033105.1). GTDB lineage: Bacteria > Cyanobacteriota > Cyanobacteriia > Cyanobacteriales > Geitlerinemataceae > RDYZ01. The sequence goes on along the minus strand of JAAUPN010000281.1, from coordinate 388 downwards.
CACGAAAAGCCCTTTGCTGGAATTAATGGTTCTGGTAAACACGTGAACTGGTCGGTGGGCAACTCCACTCAGGGCAATTTGCTCGATCCGGGTGATTCGCCGCAGGATAATGCGCAGTTTTTGGTGTTCTGTGGTGCGGTCATCCGGGGTGTGCATAAGTATGGGCCATTGATGCGGGCGGCGATCGCCACGGCAAGCAACGACCATCGTTTGGGAGCTAATGAAGCACCTCCGGCGATTATGTCGGTCTATCTCGGTACGCAGCTCGAAGAAGTCTTTGAGCAAATTAAATTGGGTACTGTCAGCAGCTCGAAGCAGAAAGGTGTGATGGATCTCGGGGTGGATGTGCTGCCGCCGCTCACCAAGGATGCGGGCGATCGCAACCGCA
>JAAUPN010000096.1 GCA_012033105.1 Coleofasciculaceae cyanobacterium RL_1_1 | reverse complement strand
TGCGGGCTCCTCTCCCCCACCTGGCCTTTATCCCCACCGGTGGCATTACGACCACAGCCGTGGCGGGCTATTTGGAAGCAGGCGCGATCGCGGTGGCACTGTCGAGCGAATTATTTCCTACCGATCTGGTTCACCGTCAGGCATGGGACGCGATCGAAACTCGGATTCGATCGTTTGTGGTGGGGCTGGGAGTCGTCTAGCCCGTCGATGATGTGGGATCAGTTTCCATTCATTTGAAGTCATCAATGAAGTAATCAAGTTAACTCAGAACGAATTCAGCTATCAGTCAACTTGATTTGTTATGACTCCAGTAAATTCATACACTTATCAATTCATACACTTACGAGAATCATAGGCTGTGGGAAAAATCGTTTATCTTGACTGTCCGACCGGAATTGCTGGTGATATGTGTCTGGGGGCGTTGGTGGATGCGGGTGTTCCGATCGCGGTATTGCGTCAGGGTTTGGATCGGTTGGGCATTGCCGATCAGTATCGCTTACGAGTTGAGCGGGTTTTGAAGAACGAGCAGGCGGCGACCAAGGTGCATGTGGATTTGCGCGATCGTAGTTCCGATGCATTTTTAACCGAAGGTGAAGGGGGGCAGCTTTTGCCTCCTCCAGCTCACGAACCGGATCACCACCACCACGATCAAGCGCATCATCATCACGCACACCATGATCACGAGCATCATCACCACGACCACGCGAGCGAACACCACCACATACACGGTCGTACCCTGCCCGATATCGAGACCATGATCACCACCGCAGATTTACCCGATCGCGTGCAGCGGTGGAGTCTCGCCGTCTTTCGTCGTCTCGCCCAGGCCGAAAGTGAGGTTCACGGTGTTGCACCGGACGCGGTGCATTTTCATGAAGTCGGCGGTATCGATGCGATCGTCGATATCGTGGGTACGTGTATCGGGTTGGATTGGCTGGATGTGGAAACAGTGTACTGTTCGGCGCTACCGACGGGCGGTGGTACGGTGTGGGCGGCGCATGGTCGGTTGCCGGTTCCGGTTCCGGCGGTGTTGAAGCTGTGGCAGATGCGTCGCGTGCCGGTGTATGACAATGGCATCGATCGCGAACTGGTGACACCGACGGGTGCGGCCTTAATGGTGGAGTTGGCGGCAGGGTTTGGTAAACCACCGGCGATGATGCTCGATCGCGTCGGCTGGGGAGCGGGAACGATCGATTTGAGCCTGCCGAATGCGTTGCACCTGTGGGTCGGTGACGCGGTGGCAGACCCGGCGGTGTCGATCGCGAACCCAGAACTTGACGCACAATCCCTGGGTACGTCCGAGACCGTCGCCGTCCTCGAAACCCAGATCGATGACCTCAGCCCCCAGGCGATCGGCTATGTGTTTGATCGTCTGTTTGAAGCAGGCGCGTTGGATGTGTTTACGACGCCGATCGGTATGAAAAAATCACGCGCGGGGCTAGCACTAACGGTCATTTGTGCGCCGGAGTTACGTATTGCTTGCGAGACCATTATTTTTCGCGAAACCACCACCCTTGGCATTCGCCACCGGTTGCAAACACGGACGATCTTGGCGCGGGAGTTTGAGACGATCGACCTGGATGGACAGCCGATCGCTGTTAAAATCGCTCGTGATTGTCATGGGGCGATCGTCAATCTTCAGCCGGAGTATGAAGATGTCGCACGGGTCGCGCGAGCCACGGGGCGATCGTGGTTAGCGGTACAGCGATCGGTGTTACGCCGATATCGCGAGACCTAGCGCCAGACTCAATCCAATCGCTCATTGTCCTGATAGATGATCTATAGAAGTCTCTACGGAGTCTCTACGGTGTACCCACGGTAGATGCTCCGTCGTTTTTTTGCGGAAGTCGAACCCAATCGGCTGCTGCTTGGTAGCCGCTATAAACGCTGACACACCATCCAGGGTTCTTTCTCACCGCAGGTGATGCGCAGGTCATCATCGAGATAGAACAACCTTAATTTGCCGACTGGCGATCGAGTCATCTCAAAATTTCGCTGACCGATTTCATCGATCGCCGAGGTGGGCTGCAAGCCAAAAATTAGCTTCAGCAATAGATTTGAGGCTCCCGTTTTTAGTCGCTGCACAAGGGACGGAGCCGGTGTTGATGTAGACGAAGCAATCGTGTCTTCGCACCCCGAAAAGAGCGCCATCCATCGATCAATATTTTTGTCCGCTTGCAAATTGGGCAACGGTTCCAAGGTTCCCCCGATAAACGAGACGCTTAGGGTCTGTCCATCGAGGGCTTGACAGACCGCCAGGTTGCGCACGATGCCTTGTAATCCCGTGCCACGTTGATCAATCACCGTAAACTCAACCACGATATCGTATCGCCGCTGATCTCCGATTCCCAGCGGCCAAACGGGCTGTGTGACCTGATCGATCACAATCTGCAAATCCGTGGGCGTAAAGGCATTGAAGGCCAAGTCTCCCAAGGCGTAGATATACCGGTCATCTTGACATCGTTGGCTATTGGGAAAGTTGGGAGCATTGAGCATGTGCCAATCGCCGTCAAGTGCGTCATGCTGATAGGCGGGTGCGGCGATCGGGCATTGCTTGATCAGCGCCTGAATCGCGGCATGAACATCGGGATGACTTGTCTCTCCTCCGTGGCGATCGAGTTGCTCAAAGAGGTCTTGCTTAAGTTCTGAGCGATTTTCCGTCACGCTTATCTCCAGCCATCGCAGATCATTTTTAACTTATGAATTAAGTTACCCATATTTTCAAGTAGATATGTCGTCGCGTGCAACGGCTTCAGACAATGCCGAGCGGGAAAACACCAGCTCATCGAGTTTTCATCGCTTTATTTTGTCCTCTCATCTGTGGGGCGTTTAAGTTGGTTTCTGGCCTGATGCTTCCCCCGCAGGTCAAGCAAAAACACGGACGTTAAGATTTTTAGACAGGTTTTAAACCGCCATATCCTCTTTCCGCCGGAATGCCCCGTATGCGATTAATATCGGTAACGCCTCGCTCTCCCCTGCCTTTTTGCCCGATGCTGTTGATTGATCGTTATTCCCATGCTTAAACCGACCGTACCGGCATTCCTGATCTCGCTGGTGCTATCGGTACTATCCGGCGTGCCCTTGGACAGCTTGACCCTCGACTTAACGCGAGGCAATGCACGCACCGCCACCGATCGCGTCGCCACCGATCGCGCCGCACTCACCCAAGCCAATCCCGCCAATCCAGCACCCGCTTACGATCAAGGCATCCAGGCCGCACACACCGCATGGCAAGCCACGGGAACCGCAAAAGTTAGCCGTGATTGGCAAGCGGTGGCACAGTGGTGGGCGCGAGCGGCCTACGCGATGCAGTCGGTTCCGACGGATGATCCACGTTGGATTTTGGCGCAGAAGAAAACGCGCGAATATCTCGCGGGGGCGGCCTATGCCTTTGAGCGTGCTGAAGCGAGCGCATCCGATCGCGTCGCTTGGACGTTTGGCAGTGACGTGATTGATGAAAAGCTAGCGCTGTATACGGCGCACGTGGCGGCGGAGGGTGTACCCGAGATTGCGATCGTCGGTAGCTCGCGAGCCTTGCAGGGTATTGATCCGACAGCATTACAGCAGGAGCTGGAACAGCGGGGACAGCGATCGGTGCGATCGCTCAATTTGGGGATTAATGGCGCGACAGCGCAGGTGGTGGATCGGTTTGTGCGGGAAGTTCTACCGAGCGATCAGCTACCGCGTCGCATTATTTGGGCGGATGGTGTGCGTGCGTTTAATAGCGGACGCCCGGATCGGACGGATAGCAGCCTGCGGGAATCCCCCGGTTATCGCGCTTTGAAGCGGGGCGATCTCACGATTCAACCCAATGATATCGATGGATCGAGTGCGATTCGTGCCGATGGTTTTCTGGCGATCGAGACCCGTTTTCAGTTTGATCGGTACTATCGCGATCGCAGTCCCGTCGCCGGTCAATACGACGGTGATTACGCCAATTTTTCCCTCGCAGGCGAACAGGGCGAAGCCACCCAGCGTCTACTAGACTTTACCCAAGCCCAGGGCATCGAGCTGATCCTCGTGCCGCTGCCATTGACTACGGGCTATCTCGACCCCATACGGATGGCAGGCGAGCGCGAATTTCGTCAATTGCTCGCACGACTTGCCCAGCAATACCGCCACGTAACGTTAATGGATCTCGATCCAACTTTGCCCGATCGCTACTTTCAAGATCCAAGCCATCTCAATCGTTATGGTGCGGTGGAAGTCTCACGCGAAATTGCCCGTCAGCTTCGTTTTTAGTCGCTGTAAATTGACTCAAAGAATTGAGATCGATCGCCCATTCATAGAGAAGATTACGGTGTTGATCGCGTCATGCTGACAAGCTCAAGCATGACGCTCAGATACTTCGATCACGGTATTTAATTCATCCGCAAAACTCGACACCCGCACAAACTCAAAAGCCCCAGCGATCGACCCCCAGACCCGTTCATTCGTCTGCGGATCATAGCCCCGATCTAAACTCGTAAACCGATCCGGATAAACCTGAAACGTACTTTGCAAGTACGTCATTTTGCCGTTGCGCTCCACCATACAGCCATTCCCAGGTTCCACGCTGCCCTCAAAATACTCCCCCGTCCAGGTCACCCGAAAATCACAACAGGGCAACTTCTTCAGGTGATCGGTTGTTAGAGTGGCAAGCCGTACGCGATCGCGCGACGCCCCGAAAAAGTCCTCTTGATCACTGAGCGCATAGTTTTCGATCACGATTTGCTGTTGCCCATCGATCTCTGCCAGCTTGAGATTGAGAACACGGGTGCGATACGGGCGATCGAGGTTGTACTGGTACGCCTGCTCAAGATATAGCGTGATCCCGCCGAGGATGCCAGCGGGTAGCGGACGCATACAGGCACGAACGTGCGCAAAAATCGGCGGGTTGTCAAAGGCTTGTTGCTGATTGGTGAAATCCGAGGCCATCCAACGAGCGAGGGTATCGAGATCGGTGGCATGGGTCATAGAAAAAGCACGCCAAAAGCAGGCGAGAGCGAAGACGACAACAGCGGCTATCAGTGTATCCACCGCAGGATCGGAGCGTCAAGGTTTCGAGATGGGACGAGACGACGTGATCAGAATTGGATCAGTATTCTGCTGGGTTCATTCTGGGGGAGGCTCGGTGATGACGGAGAGCAACGATCAAAATCCACAGTGGTGTAGGGTACGGCGATTGTCAGATTCAAGGCGGCTCATAGATCGATGTGAACATTGCTAGATCCGATGTGAATCAGAGGGATTTACTCAAGTTAGACGTATAAACATTCCCTTTATTTTTCCGTATTTTCTCTGTCGATTTTATTCAAGACAAGTTGTTACTCTACAGACGGTTTCTCTAGAAAAAATCAACTAGAACCATATTCTTAATCTCATTGAATATGGCCGTTGATATCGAGATTTTGTGCGTTTAATTTCAGGGTCTCTCGATGGTGCAATTGTCAGCTTTACGATCGCCAGTAACGTTAAAACATCACAATCTATTCATATCAAAAACTCACCAGTCTGTTGCCGGATTTACCGTGATTGAATTGGCGATCGTTGTGGTCATGGTGGGAATTTTGGCGGCGATCGCTGCGCCGGGGTGGCAGCTTTTCCGCGATCGTCAAACGGTGAATACCGTAAATGAGCGGCTCCACTTGGCCATACGAGAGGCGCAAATCGATCCATTCGGACGAAATCTAACTGGCGGGCGAGCATACGTGAACTAGACGATCGCGTCGAGTGGTCGGTTCACCGCCGAGATACAACACCGCAAGCTTGGGAACGGATACAAGCACCCGTGACGATTCAGAATGGCACCACCTTTGCGAGCCAAGGCGGGCGCTATTATGTAGAGTTTAACGAGCGCGGTCGAATCAACGGACAGTTGGGACGGGTGACCGTCACCTCGAACAATGATCCGACGCTTCAGCGCTGTACGATCGCCTCGACGCTATTAGGAACGCTACGACAAGGCAAGAATCACACGCAGGCACGAGACGGTCATACCTGTTATTAACCAATTGATTCAGCGCTGAAGTCTTGCCCCTCGATCCCCCTAGTGGCATCATGGTGTCAATTCTTTGCGAGTACGGGTTTTAACCGTCGTTTAATACGCCACACGTCTAAGATTAGCTGAATTGATCCTTAAAGGTCGATCGTGGTGTCATCGTCTGGCATCTCGGTCGCCTTTAACGTATCGTCTGTTACGAACCGTATGGCGGAAACGCGGGATGCCCTCATACGCACCCTATTCCGTCGAGCCCCGCTCACCCGTCGAGCCCCGCTCATCCACCGGCAAAGTCTCGTGAGAGATACGCTGTCGCCCTACCGTTGTAATCATAGAGAGTTAGATATGGCTGTCGCCACCCAATCTGTCGAAGAACTTTGCATTAATGCGATTCGCTTTCTGGCGATCGACGCCGTCCAGAAGGCCAACTCCGGCCACCCCGGTTTGCCCATGGGTGCAGCTCCGATGGCTTTTACCCTTTGGGATAAGTTCATGCGGTTTAATCCGAAGAACCCCAAATGGTTTAACCGCGATCGCTTTGTCCTCTCCGCCGGTCATGGCTGCATGTTGCAGTATGCGCTGCTGCACCTGTTTGGTTATGACAGCGTGACGATCGAAGACATTAAGCAATTCCGTCAGTGGGGATCGCGCACACCGGGACACCCTGAGAACTTTGAAACCAAAGGTATCGAAGTCACAACCGGCCCCCTCGGCCAAGGCATTTGTAACGGCGTGGGTCTGGCACTGGCTGAAGCGCACCTCGGTGCAAAATTCAACAAGCCCGATGCCACCGTGGTTGACCACTACACCTACGTTATCCTTGGTGATGGCTGCAACATGGAGGGTATTTCCGGTGAAGCCTGCTCGCTGGCGGGTCATTGGGGTCTCGGCAAGCTGATCGCGCTCTACGACGATAACCACATCTCGATCGACGGTTCGACCGATGTGTCATTCACCGAAGATGTGTCGAAGCGCTTTGAAGCCTACGGCTGGCATACGCTCCACGTCGAGAACGGCAACACGGATTTGGACGCGATCGCCGCTGCGATCGAAGAAGCGAAGAAAGTCACCGACAAACCGACGATGATCAAGGTGACCACCCTGATCGGTTACGGTTCGCCCAACAAGCAAGACACCGCCGGTGTCCACGGTGCGGCACTGGGTGACGCTGAAATCAAACTGACCCGCGAAAACCTCGGCTGGAGCTACGAGCCGTTTGAGGTTCCCTCCGAAGTGCGCGACTACCTAGCAAAAGCCGTCGAAAACGGTGCTAGCCTCGAAGCCGAATGGGAATCGACCTTTGCTCAGTACAAAACCAAGTACCCGGAAGAGGGCGCAGAACTCCAACGCCTGATCGACAACAAATTGCCCGAAGGCTGGGATAAAGATCTGCCGCAACTGACCCCGGCAGACAAATCCCTCGCGACCCGGAAGCACTCGGAAAACACCCTCAACGCTCTGGCGCCGAACCTCCCCGAACTGATCGGCGGCTCGGCTGACCTGACCCACTCCAACCTTACCGAGCTGCACTGCTCCGGCGACTTCCAAAAAGGCGCGTACGAAAATCGTAACGTTCACTTCGGTGTGCGTGAACACGCGATGGGCGCAATCTGCAACGGCATGTTGCTCCACGGTTCGGGTCTGATTCCGTACTGTGCCACCTTCCTGGTGTTCGCAGACTACATGCGGGCGGCGATTCGTCTGTCGGCACTGTCCGAAGCCGGTGTCATCTACGTCATGACCCACGACTCGATCGCCCTCGGTGAAGACGGCCCGACCCACCAACCGGTGGAAACGATTGCCTCGCTGCGTGCCATCCCCAACCTGATGGTCTTCCGCCCGGCAGACGGTAACGAATGCTCGGCTGCCTACAAAGTTGCGGTCGAAAACCGTACCCGCCCAACGCTGATCGCCTTCACCCGTCAAGGTGTCCCCAACCTTGCCGCCAGCAGCATCGAAAACGGTGCAAAAGGGGGTTACATCGCCGTTGATTGTGGCTGCGATTCGCCGGATATCATCCTGATCGGTACGGGTTCGGAAGTGGGTCTCTGTGTGGATGCAGCGGCGAAACTTGCCGAAGATGGTACGAAAGTTCGCGTCGTGTCGCTGCCCTGCTGGGAAGTGTTCGACGAGCAATCGGATGAGTACAAAGAGTCCGTGCTGCCGTCTGCGGTAACCAAGCGTCTTTCGGTAGAAGCGGGAATTTCGATGGGCTGGTCGAAGTATGTCGGTGCGGGCGGTGCGAGCGTCTCGATCGAGACCTTCGGTGCGTCGGCTCCGGGAGACAAGCTCATGCAAGAGTTTGGCTTCACGGTTGAGAACGTCGTGGCTAAAGCGAAAGAACTGCTCGGCTAATCCGGGAATCAATGATCGAACGGCGATGACTGGTGTTGTGCTGTCATCGTCGTTAATTCATGACTGAAATTTAATAAAACTAAAATGCGCTGTAGATTAAGCCAATCTACAGCGCATTTTAGTTTCATGAGGAGAAATTGAGCCATGTAGACCCCGTCGTATCAACCTCCGATTTGTCCGTCAGCAATTGAGTTAGGACAGAATTTTGAGCGACTGTATAGCAGGTAGCAATTAGATTAAGACCCTCTTATCTAAGCTTAAAACCGCACTATTCGCTTCGCGAAGGCTACGCCAACGACTCCGCTCAGTGCTCTCAGTTTCTTTCTATGTTCTAACCAAATCGTTTTTTGCTATAGCGCTGGCGACAACACTAGGGATAGGGAGTTTGAGGGTGATTTATCCCATAATGCGGGCAAAAAAGTCGATCGTGTCTTTTAAGGCCGCGATGAATAAATCAACATCCCGCTCGGTGTTGTAAAAATACAGGCTCGCCCGTGCTGTCGAGCTAATGTCAAACAGCTTATGCAGCGGCTGGGTGCAGTGGTGACCGGTACGGATGGCGATGCCGGACTCGTCGAGCAGTTGGGCAAGATCATTGGCGTGGACAAGATCACAGGTGAAGGCGGCGAGGGCGGCGCGTCCGCTTCCGTCTGGCTGTGGCTTGGGGCCATACAGGGTGAGTTGCGGCACGTCGGCCAACCGCTCAAACAGGTATGTGCAGAGATGATGCTCGTAGGCTTCGATCGCATCCATGCCGAGATTGGTCAAATAATCGATCGCCGCTCCAAGGGCGATCGCCTCGCCGATCGCTGGGGTTCCCGCTTCAAATTTATGGGGCAATCCCGCATAGGTAGACTGTTCGAGTTCGACCTCGGCGATCATTTCACCCCCGCCCAAAAACGGCGGCATCGCTTCGAGGATCGCCTCGGTTCCGTAGAGGAAGCCAATCCCTGTCGGGGCGCACATCTTATGACCCGAGGCCACTAACCAATCACAACCGATCGCCTGCACATCCAGTGCCATGTGGGGCGCACTTTGGCAGGCATCGATCAAAACTTTTGCGCCTTGGGCGTGACTGAGTTTGACGATATCCTCAACTGGGTTAATACAGCCCAGGGTGTTGGACACATGAACGATCGAGACGAGTTTGGTGCGATCGCTCAGTAATGACTTGAACTGCTCTCGGTCAAATTCGTGCGTTTCCGTCAGGCCGACAAACTTCAACACAGCACCGGTACGCTGTGCCAGCATCTGCCACGGCACGAGATTACTGTGGTGTTCCATCACCGACAGGATGATTTCATCTCCGGCTTTGATGGTGCTATTTCCCCAGGCATAGGCGACGAGATTGATCGCTTCGCTGGCGTTGCGTGTGAAGACGATTTCGTTGCGCGATCGGGCATTGATGAATGCTGCAACCTTATCGCGAGCGGCTTCGTACGCTTCGGTCGCGCGAGCACTGAGGGTGTGGATACCGCGATGGACGTTGGAATTGTCGCGGGTGTAGTACTGTGCGATCGCGTCGAGTACCGCTTGAGGTTTTTGGGAGGTTGCGGCATTGTCGAGATACACCAAGGGTTGACCGTTAACGGTCTGATCCAGGATGGGAAAGTCCGAGCGAACACGATCGCCAAGGGTGGTATTAAGCAGGGTCTCAGTGGCCAAGGTCATAGGACGCGATTAGACGCAGTTAAACGATGCGAGGTCTTTAGGCTAACAGACAGAGTGTCAACGGGTTAAGCAATCTGCAAAGCAATCGGTCAGGCGGTCTCGTCCCAAAGTGTTTCTAAGCTGTAGGGGCTGCCGTCCATCGCCCAAAAGCTGCCCGATACGTAGCGGTAATGACGATCGAGGGTCGCAATCTCGGCCAGGTCGGTTTCGGTGAGCCTTACGTCCGCAGCGGCGAGGTTTTCGGCGAGGCGATCGGGGTTGGTGGATTTGGGGATGGCAGCAGTGCCACGGGCGATCGCCCAGGCGAGCAACACTTGGGCGGGCGTGGCTTGGTGGCGATCGGCGATCATGGTGATCGTCGGATTTTCGAGCAAAACCGGTTCATCGGCTGCTTTAAACGCATCGGGGCGATCGCCCGATCCGAGGGGTGAATAGGCCGTGAGGTGAATGTTATGCGCCGTGCAAAAGTCCAGCATGACGGCCTGCTGTAAGTGGGGATGCAGTTCGATTTGGTTCAGCTCGGGTGGAACCGTTGCCACCTCGCAGAGCGCGGCAAGCTTCTTGGTGCTGAAATTGGAAACACCGAGATGACGACAAACTCCGGCGGTGATCAGGGCTTCCATCGCCTGCCAGGTATCAGCGATCGGCTGTTCCTCCAGTGCGATTAAATCCTCGCCTGTTTCCGGCAACAACTGACCATGAGGCAAACACACCGGCCAATGGATCAGATACAGATCGAGATAGTCGAGCTGTAAATCCGCCAGAGTTTGATCGATCGCCGATCGCACGTGTTCCGGACGATGGGAATCATTCCACAGCTTCGAGGTCACCCATAGCTCCTCACGCTGCACCAGACCCTCAGCGAAACACTCCCTCAGCGCTTGCCCGATCTCCGCTTCATTCCGGTAAATCGCCGCACAATCGAGATGACGATAGCCCGCCGCGATCGCCGCCTTCACCGCTGCCCCGACCTCTCCCGGCGAAGATTTCCAGGTTCCGAGACCCAGGATCGGCATCGCATCATGATCGCGAAATTCGAGGGTTTGCATAGTGACGGGGATTGGTTGTTGTTGATGGATTGTTTACGAGTTTATGATTCATGCATCACAGCGGATTGGCCGCACCGCCTAGCTCTTGAATCTTCTCCTGAGCGTTGTTGTAGCAACTAACCTGACCTTGATCGAGGCAAGTTTTACCGGCGCGTTGTAGGTCATCGATCGCCCCTGCCCGATCGTTCAGGGCTTGACGAACCAAGGCGCGGTTAAAGTAGGCTCCGGCAAAGTTGGGATTTAAACGCAACGCTTGGGTGTGATCTTCGATCGCCTTACGATATTCACCGATGTCGTTATAGGCACTGCCCCGATTGCTGTAGGCCACAGCATTATCAGGGTCAAGCTCGATCGCCTTGGAATAGTCCACGATCGCCCGCTCAAAATCCTGCTGCGCCGCATAGGATAAACCCCGATTGCTGTAGCCCTTGGCCGATTCGGGATTCAGCTCAATCGTCCGTGAACAGTCCGCGATCGCTTCGGGATATTTTTGGAGCTGGTAGTAGGCGACACACCGATTGGTGTAGGCAATGGAGGCGCTGCGGTCGATCGTAATGGCTTGGGAACAGTCGTCAATCGCCGCGTCCACTTGGCCGAGATTGAGCTGAACGCTGCACCGATTGGTGTAAGCTTCGACGTTTTTGGGGTCAAGCTCGATCGTTTTGCTGTAATCCTCCAACGCTCCTTGGTAGTTGCCAAGTGCCGATAAGGCACGACCCCGACTGTAGTAGGCATCGGGTTCCTCTGGAGCAACGCGGATCGCCTGGGTATAGTCGGCGATCGCCTTTTGCTTATCGCCGAGCGCCGAATGTGCTAGACCGCGACTAATGTAGGGGTACGGATTTTCCGCATCGAGCAAAATCGCCTGGGTGTAATCCTGAATGGAGGATTGAAAATCATCCACATCATGGGACGCCAAACCACGATGATAATAGGCGTCCGGATCATTGGGATTGAGCTGTAAAACACTGCTAAAGTCAGTGATCGCCCCTTGCAGATTGCCCATATCCATCTGGGCAAGGCCACGATTAAAATAGGCGTCACTATCATTCGGATTCAGCTTGATCGCCGTGGAATAATCCGCGAGCGCCATCTCATAATTGCCCATGTCAAAATGAACGTTGGCACGCTTGTAGTACGCATTCGCGTCATCTGGATTGAGGTCGATCGCCCGATCAAAATCCAGCAGCGCTCCGGGTTCATCCCCCTCTTCAACCTTCTGTAAACCCCGCTGATAAAACGCCTGCGCCCGTCCTGCACTCGGATATTGCCAGAACCAAAACACCCCCAGCACCGCCAGTAGCGCCAGCAGTGTAAACCCAGCCATGCGAGGGACGCGGTTTTGCGCCCGTAGGGCTTTTTCCTTGACCAGCTTCCACAGCGGCTTGGGTGGAGGAGCCGTATGATCGATCACCGACTTGATCGGTTCCTCGTCCTCCTCCTGCCCCACCAGATAACGGGACATGAGCGGGTCAAGATCATCGAGAACGTCTCGCGCCGACTGATAGCGCTGCCCGGTCGAATAGGCCACCATGCGATCGATAATCACCGCGAACTCATCCGAAACCCCACTCGCTCGATCGCGCCACTGCATGATGCCATCGCGATCCTGAAGCTTCGGCAGATTATTCGCCGATACACCCGTGAGCGCCTGCACAGCGATCGCCCCAAGGGCATAGATATCACTATTAAATTGCGGATTACCCTGAAATTGCTCGACGGGCATATACACCGGCGTCCCAGCGGCGATCGTCCGGTTTCTCGCTTCCCCTGCAATCTGTTGGCTCAGTTCTTTCACCGAACCAAAATCAATCAGGACAATTTCGTTATCTTCGCTCCGACGGATCAGATTTTCGGGCTTCACATCGCGGTGAATCACATCCTCGGCGTGAATGAACTCCAGAATTTCCAGTACGCGATAGACAATGGCCGCAACCTCCGATTCACTCAAGGGCTGCCCCGGAACGATCTCTTCGGTCAACGGTTGACCATTGACGTATTCCTTCACCAGATAAAGCTGACCCTTTTCCTCAAAATAGGCCAGCAGCCGAGGAATACTATCGTGACTGCCTAACTTTTCGAGGGTTTCTGCTTCCTGTTTAAACAAGCGCTCGGCGGTTTGGCTACCATCGACTTCCTCGCGCACCTGCACCAGTTGCTTGACGACACACTTTGGCATCCCAGGACGGCGCAAATCCGCCGCAAGATAGGTCTGACCAAAGGAGCCGGAACCGAGTACCTTGACGATTCTGTAACGTCTGTCGAGCAGTTGACCAATCACGAATTTTTCGACCCCAACCTCGCCGTACTTACCGATTATATTCCACTATTTTTGGCGGTTTCCCGGAGGGTAGTGCCACTGGTCGCTCGTTTGGCTCGTTTAGCTCGTTTGATTCCGGTGTACTACGATCGCGCTGATCGATCCGGGCTTGTCGCCGCTGTGCGATACGTCGGTTGCGCAAGGTCAGCAGGGACAGCGACAGTGTATACGTGATCGAGCCGAGCAGCAGACCCATCACGATCGAACCCAGTCCCAAGGGAATCGAGATATCTCGCATCTGCGATAGCATGTCATCAAACGAGTCCCACCGCAGTCGGGTGGGCGCTTGAAAGGTCGGCAGCAGCAACAGTCCGAGGTTGTAGTTCAGCCAGAAAATGGGAACGTAGGTGAGGGGATTGCTCAACCAGGTACCGATCGCGGCGCAGAGTTTATTACCACGAAACAGAATTGCGAGCAGCACCCCGATCGCTGTTTGTCCGCCAAAGAGAGGTAAACAGGCCGCAAACACACCAACTCCGAGACCGCAGGCGATCGAGTGCGGACGATCGCGCACACGCTGAAGACGACGTCTGAGATAGGAAAACCATCGCCATTGTGCGGGCAATCGTCGAATCTTGCGGCAAGCACTCGATTTCATAGACAAACGTATAGACAAACGTAGGGCAACTGTTGTTGTTAAAGCAGAAGGACGCAGCAGGCTGATCACATCGGCTTGCTGCGCCCCCATACCTACAAATTATAGGAAAATCGCCCCTTGTCCCGTTGGCGATCGTCACGAAACGTAGTTCCCTCAAGCTTAATCCCGCCGGAACCGCTCAGACAAGGCCAAAATCAGGCCATGTCACAAACCGATGAGCCGGTCAAAACCTGAGAGGTATCGTAAAGATTGGCCGTACTTTAACGTTCAGAACACTAGACGATCGAGGAGGTTTGATCATGTTCACCGATGAGTTTTTCGACCCGAGCCTCATCAATTCGCGTGATCAGTCGTTTTGCCTCGTGTAAATCACGGGTTGTTTTCGCCACACTAAAGGTTGACGTCACAGAAAACAGGACGCCCATTCCCAAAAAAGCCTTTTTCCACGGATCAACCGGCATGTAGATAATCCCCAAAGCCAGCACCGAGACTGACAAGATAAAAGGGATGCCCAGGCTTGAAAAACCCAGGCCGGACTGTGTTGATGTGTCATCACAAAAAGCTCCATCGACGCGATGCGTACAGGTTATAAGGAGCGTCGTCTACGGAATCATCGCGATCGATCGTGTCGTTGGGTCATGGTCGATCGCGAAGCTTCAAACGCAGCGAACGCGGGTTCAGGATGTTTGGCTGTGTTTAGGCTAGTCACTTGCCAACATCAAGACCCCGTTGTGTAGGCCAATCTCTAAATCGTCCTGATGGCATCCCTCGTGATGTGAGTCGGCTGGAATAATGTTTCTACACGATTGCAGGCAGCACGATCGCAGGCAGCACAGTTCGAGAATCTTGCCTAGTCGTTGTGTTGTTGTGGTTTCAAGAAACTTCACACCCAGACTATTTCTCAGAGTATTCGACTACGCTGAAATAACTAAGTCTTCATTTGTTTAAAGGTCACTCATCTTTCACTTTCTCACACTTGCCAAAATTTCACCAATGCTTCAACTTTAGGAAATACACAAAATTGGCTTTTTCCTCGGATTTTTCAATTAAAAAATATTTTTCGTTCTCGCTCGCTTCTCTGGTTTAATTTATCCGTTCTGACTTGACCGATTTAATTTTCCCGACTCCAAATCACCGTTACATCTTTTTTTGGTAGAGATGCAATGTAATGGTCAAAAGTTCAAAGACTGATTGTAGTGACGCAGGAAGTAGCGCAACGCTCCAAGGTGATTCTCCAGCTTTTTAGAAAATGACAGGGACTTTCTGACCAAACGCGAT
>JAAUPN010000280.1 GCA_012033105.1 Coleofasciculaceae cyanobacterium RL_1_1 | reverse complement strand
CAGTCAGGGACAGTGCAAGTCGGGCGCGTCTTCGCAGAAACGGGGAATTCAGGCTATTCCACCGGGCCGCACTTGCATTGGGGACAGAAACAGGATGGCGTTGCGATCGACCCCCATCAGGTTTACCTCGAAGCGGCGCTTTCGGGCGGCGTGATGAAAATGAGTATGCCAAAATTGAGCGGCTGAAAACGGCCATCATTGAGCAAGAATCCGGCGCTGAGGTCAGTTTGCTCAATCCAGATAGCGGCGCGATCGGCCTAGGGCAAGTTATGCCGGAGAATGTCCCCAGTTGGACAAAGCAGTGTTTAGGACGGGAGTTGACCCCCGCTGAATTTCAACAGGATGCACGGGCGCAAAATGAAGTGATCGACTGTAAGCTCGAACAGTATTGGAAGACGGCAAAGTCGAGAACGACCGAAGAAAAAGTGCGGGACGTGGCCGCCATTTGGTATGCCGGGAATGCCGCCTCGAAAAACAGTACCGCGCCCCAACCCTACGGTAATAACGTCTACCCCAGCATCAAGTCCTACACCTATCAGGTGCTCGATCGCTTCGAGGCTCTCGCGGATGACCCATCCCACAAGTCAGATGCAGTCCCGGCAACCGAAGAAACCGTTGAACTACCTGAACTTGCACCGGAAACAGGGGTTCATGATCCCGCCGCTGTGACACCGATCAATCCAGACGAGTCGAGCCGCCAAAACGATACCGTCACGGAACCCACGACTCCAGGCGATCGCGATCTACACGATCCAGATGATTAACACGAACAGCGTTCCTAGCGTCAATCCCCGAGGATTTGCAGTATGTCCGGGTACCAGATTAAACGGAAACTTCTCAAACTTGCGCTGATCACCGCAGGTATGAGTTTGGGCGCGATCACGATCGAGGCGCAGGACATCGAGTCACTCCCGTTTGAACCCATCCCATTTGAGCCGATCGAGCCATTCCTGATCGAGCCATTCCCCCTTGAGCCGATCCCGATCAAGCCGATCGAGACCATCCCGCTCACGCTGTTTCCCTTAGAAGACCAGAATCGAGGGAATTCCCCGATCTATCACATCGTTTTAGTGGATCTAATCGACACCGTGACCGAGGCGGAAATCGAAGCGCTGATCGCCGACGGCAAGGACTCGATTGTCAGCATTCCTGGCGTTTGTTCCGTCGATATTGGCCTCAAGCTGCGGGACGATCGTGACGTGCACATCGGCGACTACGATCTCGCCGTCTACGTCCAATTGGGTTACGCCGCTGCACTTGACGCCTACGGTTCTCACCCGAACCACCAGGCATTTCTTGAGCGTCAGCGCCATCTTTGGTCTAGCATCCGCGTCATCGATTTTTCGGGGTCTGCCCCCAGTACGATATGGAACGACTGTCAGTAATCGGGCTTGATATTGGGCGAAAACGGGTTGGTGTTGCGGGCTGTGATGGCCTGGGAATGGGCGCAACCGGCATCACAACCGTCGTCCGAAAATCGTTTCGCGAAGATGTAATCGCCTTTGCGGAGTTGGTGCGCGATCGCCAAGCGACGGCGCTCGTGGTTGGGTTGCCGTACACGATGGATGGCGCAGAAGGTAAACAGGCGGCATCGGTGCGACGCTACGCCGATCGCCTCAGTCGTCGCCTCAATTTACCGCTGTACTACGTGGATGAACGATTAAGCTCGATCGAAGCTGAAGAGGCCATCCAACACACAGGCCGATCGCCCTCACGCCACAAACCCGAAATCGATCGACGAGCCGCCGCCATCTTGCTCCAGCGCTGGCTCGATCAACGACGTCGCTAGTCAGGCCGACCCCGATTATTTCTCCTCGCTCGAACCCATTTCAGAGCCACGATCATGATTTCCCACGCCTGATTACATATCAAGATTCCATCCAACCGTCACAGAATGAGATGCATCGCGATAAGTCACAGGGCAAACGCATACTCAAAATGTTTCTGCTCAAAGTCAGCAAGTCGAAGGCTGAGCGGAGTCGAAGCCTGGGTTTCTCGCGAAAAGTGGCCGCACTTCGACTCCGCTCAGTGCTCGAACTATCGCGTTTAGGGAATTGAAAATTAGTATGCGTTTGCCCTGCGATAAGTCATGATAAGTATAGATACGACAGCGGCACGTGTTATGCTCAGAGCATCACAGGCACATTATCAACACCTGTCATTTTTCGTTTCCCCTCGGTATTTTTTCGGCGCTATATGACTAAGCCCTTCCGTCAAAACGGTCGTTCTCACGCAAACCTGACGAGCCTCAACGACGAATTAGGGCGCTCTCTTCCGTGCTACATCGAGCATACGTTTGAGCTTGATGACACCACCTACGGTTTGCTGTTTCCGGTTCATATTCCCATCGATATCGTGGCATGGCAGCCCGTCGATAATGAAGATGGCGAAGAACCGGTACTCGCCACCGAAGAAGAGATCGACGCGGTCTTTGAGATGGCTAGCGAAGTGCTTGCGAAACATGATTTGTTGCTCCAGCGAACGGCGCTGGTGCTCACCGTCGTGGGTGATATCCCCGAGCTAGACGACGTTGACGACCTAGACGATGAAGATGACGAAGATGATGATGAAGTCGAAGAACTGATCTTTTTAGATAGTTTTGTCGATGACGATCGAGAATATTCAATCTGTGTACCGCTCGATCCCATGTTGATTGTGGTGCGCTTTAACGAAGATTCTCAGCCGGAGCTACTCTCCGCAGAAGAATTTCAACAGCTTGAGCCGATGTTGCCCTCACTTGAAAGTTCGCTAGCCGAGCATTTGTTTGACGATCTAGACTAGGACATCGGGCAACCTTCAAGCCTGCCGCTGGATTCGTCTTCAGGATTTGGGGTGGCAGGGGCTATCATCAATTAAGGTTCTAGCGCTTACCCGGCGAGGGTTTCAGCCCCTAGCTTTTTTATTGGGTCGGGCGTTCAACAGCTTGCCCGATAAGGGTTCTACAATTAATTGATGACACGCCCTAGGGTTGGGTCTGTCACCGGTTCTAGATGTTTCGTTGATCATCGTTATCTCTCCATCCCCGTGAAACTTCGCTGGCTGCTTCCCCTTACACTTGTCCCGCTTTGTTTTGGCCTTGGAGCTTGGCAGGGCTATCGTTGGTGGACATGGTCGATTTCGCCAGTCAGCGATCGCCCGGACGAGATCATTCGCGTCGAAATTCCCCCCGGTACACCCGCACAACAAATCGGGCAGGATCTCGAAGCCGCTGGGGTCATTCGATCCGCAGATGCTTGGTCGTTATGGGTTCGTTGGAAAAACTGGCGACCGGAAACTGGTGGTTTTCAGGCTGGAACCTACGATTTTAATGCCGCTGAGACTGCGATCGAAATTGCCGACCAAGTTTGGCAGGGCGAGGTGATCCAACAACGCTACACCATTCCTGAAGGTCGAGCTATTTCTGAGATGGCCGCATATTTTGAACGAGAAGGATTTTTTAGTGCCGAATCGTTCACCGCAGCCGCGAGTCTCGTTCCACGGGAGGACTATCCCTGGTTACCGGAGGGCATCATGACCCTCGAAGGTTTCCTCTATCCTGACACCTACCAAACAGCATCCGGAACACTCTCCCCCGAGGAGGTCGTGCGTCAGATGCTCGATCGCTTTGAAAGCGTAGCCTTGCCCGTCTATCGTGAAGCCAACAACCCCAGCCTTGATTTGTTGGAGTGGGTAACCCTTGGCTCGATCGTCGAAAAAGAGGCCGTCGTGTCAGAAGAACGCCGCCTGATTGCGGGAGTGTTTACGGAACGCTTAAAAAAGGCATGAAGTTAGCCTCCGATCCCACGGTTGAATACGCCTTGGGTATTCGGCAGACCGTCGATAAACCGCTCACCTATGCGCAGGTTGAAACCCCCTCTCCGTACAACACCTATCTCAATCCCGGCTTACCCCCGCCCCGATCGCCAGCCCCGGTCTTGCCAGCCTTAAGGCAACCCTTGATCCAGAATCCACCGAGTACCTCTACTTCATGGCGCGATATGATGGGACGCACATTTTTAGTCGCACCCTCGCCGAACATGAAGCTGCGATCGATCAAGTTGTTCGCGATCTGGAAACGCGTGACGTAGAGTAAAACAAGTCTGATCACTCCAGTCTGTGCGTCCGGTGTGTTCGTTATACTTCAGAACCGCTGTCTGGTCAGTTTGACCGAACCGCTTGGAGTCTAGCGTGATAACGCTCTGGGTGTTTAGGGTGTGCATGGTTTCCTATCGGTGATCACTGCTGACAATCATTTATTTTTTGCGTGCCATGAAGTCCTGGAGTAATCTCCTTAAGCCTGACCTCGCTCTCGGCGAGTCGATCTTGCATCTGTCCCCACAAATGATTCGCGATCGTGGCCTACGGGGTCTTGTTCTCGATGTGGACGAAACTCTTGTCCCATTTCGCTATGCCGACGTGTCCGACGAGCTGACCGGTTGGCTTCGAGAGATGCGCGAGCAGGTCGAAACTCTCTGGCTCGTTAGCAATAATATTAACGCCACGCGCATCGGCAGCATTGCGGAAGCTCTAGACCTGCCCTATATTCATTTTGCCGGAAAGCCCTTTCGCCGCAAATTGGCTCGCGCGGTCAATGCGATGCAGCTCCCCCCAACCCAGGTGGGCATGGTCGGCGATCGCCTCCTCACCGATGTCCTCGCAGGCAATCGTCTCGGCATGTACACCATCCTCGTTGAACCGATGCTCGCCCCTGGAGATCTGCCTCGGGTGTCTCACGTGCGATCGTTGGAGACTTGGATCTCCAAAACCTTCGGCCATCGATAAACCTCGATC
>JAAUPN010000279.1 GCA_012033105.1 Coleofasciculaceae cyanobacterium RL_1_1 | reverse complement strand
TTTGAAGTGGTTTTCACCAACTTCAGCCATTAGACGATCGAGGCCAATATCGTTAACCGAAATTAACTTTCGCAATCGAACCAAAAAGACCGTAGATATTGCCGTAGAACCCAAGATCGGCAAAGGTCTGCGTAGAATGCTATCACAAAAACTCAGCCGCTCTGAGCGCCTGTTACCCGTCGTAATTTCTAACCATGCCTACTGTTTTAGCGATCGAAACCAGTTGTGATGAAACCGCCGTTGCTATTGTTAAAAAACGCAAAGTTTTAAGTAGTATTGTGTCGTCTCAGATCGAAACCCATCGCTTGTATGGTGGGGTGGTTCCCGAGGTGGCGTCGCGCCAACATTTGGAGACGATCGGGGCGGTAATTGAGGCGGCGTTGGCGGAGGCAGCGATCAGCTGGGAGGCGATCGAGGGTATTGGGGTGACCTGTACGCCGGGATTGGTCGGGGCGTTGATGGTGGGTCTAAGTGCGGCGAAGACGTTGGCGATCGTTCACAACAAACCGCTGCTCGGGGTGCATCACCTGGAGGGTCATATTTATGCATCTTATTTGGCGGAACCGGATCTAGAGCCGCCGTTTCTCTGTTTGCTGGTGTCAGGCGGACACACGAGTCTGATTCATGTGCGGGGTTGTGGGGATTACGAGATTGTGGGGCAGACGCGGGATGATGCGGCGGGCGAGGCGTTTGATAAGGTAGCGCGGCTGCTGGATCTGGGCTATCCCGGTGGGCCGGTGATCGATCGCGTGGCGCGGGATGGCGATGCCACGGCGTTTAAGCTGCCGGAAGGTCGGGTTAAGCTGACCGATGGGACGGGATTTCATCCCTACGATTCCAGTTTTAGCGGTCTAAAAACAGCGGTGCGGCGGTTGGTGGATGGGTTGCGAGCCGATCAAGGTTTGGCGGCGAATGAGACAGACTCGCTGCCTGTGGCGGATATTGCGGCCAGTTTTCAGGAGGCGGTGGCGCGGGCATTGACGAAGCGGGCGCTACGTTGCGCGACGGATTTGGGCTTGAAAACGATCGCCCTCGGTGGCGGGGTGGCGGCCAATAGTCGGCTGCGATCGTGCCTGCAAGCGGCAGCGCAGGGTACAGATATCCAGGTGCTATTTCCGCCGATGCGATTTTGTACGGATAATGCGGCGATGATCGGCTGTGCGGCGTCGGAGCATTTAGCGCGGGGTCAGGTGTCGCCGTTGACCTTGGGGGTGCGATCGCGGTTGCCGTTATCTCAGGTGCGATCGCTCTACGAACCACAATCATAAAGATCATCGATCGGGGCTTCAGTATGATCACTGACCGACATCTCCGCCGATACCATGTGCGAGTGCAGACCCTGAGAGTTTTGGTGTGGGAAGTCTGACCCGTTTCAGTATGGATCACCCTTTGATTTGCCATACGCCTGCCATACCATGAACCTAGCGGCTGATCGAGCGACTGATTTGTAAAAATTAATTCTAGGACAATTGTTAGGACGATCAATATTTCCTAATAACGACTCATTAAATTTTGAAAGTTCGATCGCCTGCGCTCCATTTTTCCGGACACCAGAATGGCTAATCTTGCATTTGATACCCCTGTTACCCTCGGAATTTCTGTGGGTAGTTTTCCCTTCCCGCTTGAGTTTCCCCTTGATCTGAGTTTGTTTAGCCCTGATGTAGCTCTGGACGCGATTAACGGTATTGAAGGTGGTTTTTTCGATCGTCAAACCCTGGGTGATATCAGTCGTTTTGTCAGCACTCTACCCGGATTTGAGCTACCGCCGCAGCTCAGTCTCATTCCGGCAGATACCCCAGTGCTTTTGGGGCTCATCGATGGTGTGATCCCCGGTCGTGAATCTGGTTTTATGGAAGCAATTCCGCTGAATGTGTTCAGTAACCGGATTAATTTTGCCGAGCTTTTGCTCCCAACCGAAATCTTTAGCAATAGTGCTGAAACCTTGAGTTTGTCGCTCAGTGATAATGAAAATAATTTAGGTGGTTTTGTCCTGTTGGACGGTGACGATCGCGTGTCAGGTTCTCCGGCGGCGGACTACATTACGGGCAACCAAGGCAACGATACGATCGACGGCGGTAGCGGCGGCAGTGACGATGATGATTTGCTGCGCGGCGGCCAAGGCGATGATGTTCTAAACGGTAACGCTGGCGCTGATATCCTCCACGGCAACAAAGGCAATGACGTTGTGAATGGTGGCGAAGGGCCGGACTTTCTACGCGGCGGCCAAGATCATGATGCACTCAATGGCGGTGACGGGGATGATTTTCTACTCGGTGATCTGGGTGTCGATACGTTAACCGGAGGGTCAGGAGCCGATCACTTTATCCTGCGGGTAGCGACTGAAGCGACGGCGGATCGTGACGCAGCTCGATACGATCGCGGATTTCAGCCTAAGCGACGGCGATCGGGATCGTCGTGGCGGGGGATGGCGTTAGCGTCAGTGCGATCGCTCGGGTGAGGATGCCCTACTTCAGCTTGGGGATGGTTCCTACGTCGGTCGTGTCACGGGTTTGGCAGCGGTCGATCTCAGCGGCGCGATCACGATCGTCTCTGCCAGCGATCTGGGTTTAAGTTTTGGCTAGGGGGTTGTGATCGTCTGTGGGTCTCGATCGGGCTGTGCGGGTACGGGACGATCTCGCGGGCGCATTGCCATGCGCCCCTACAGATTCACCATGTTTCATCCCGCTCAACCCGAAAAATCCTCACTACAAATCCTTAATATTCGTAGGGGCGCATGGCAATGCGCCCGACGATCAATCGACACCAGATCGAGCTAGAGGAATATGCGTTTGCCCTGGAACAGAGATCGGCTCACACTTAAGCACGATCGCGTTCCCCGCTATAGTGTCAAAGGACAACGGCGATTGTCTGAATGATGGTGAAACTGGCCGAAAACTCTCGGGATCAGCTTGCTAGACTGTTAGGATCTGTCGAATCGATCCGTCACGTCATCGATCCATCCCCAATCGCGTCGTTGCCCCATCCTGATCTCACTCAACACATTTTTCGACAGAGGCGCGAGCATGGCATCCATTCGAGAGTTGCATCAGCAACTAGTTTCTAAAGAACGGTCAGCACTGGAATTGACCCAAGAAACGCTGCAACGCATCGACGCCACCGAGCCCCAGCTACGCAGCTTTTTGCACCGGACGAGTGACACGGCGATCGAGCAGGCCAAAGCCGTCGATGCCAAGATCGCCGCAGGTGAAGCGATCGGCATGTTAGAAGGCATCCCGATCGCCATCAAAGACAACATGTGCACCCGAGGCGTACCGACCACCTGCGCGTCCAAAATTCTCGAAAACTACATCCCGCCCTACAGCGGAACCGTCGTCGAAAAGCTACGCGACGCCGGGACGATTTCCGTCGGTAAAACCAACCTCGACGAGTTCGCGATGGGTAGCTCCACCGAAAATTCCGCCTACCAAGTGACGGCGAACCCCTGGGATACCGATCGCGTTCCTGGTGGTTCCTCCGGTGGTTCAGCGGCGGCGGTGGCAGCGGGTCAGTGCGTTGTGGCTACGGGTTCGGATACCGGCGGATCGATTCGTCAGCCCGCTTCGTTGTGTGGCGTTGTGGGTCTCAAACCAACCTATGGCCTGGTGTCGCGCTACGGCCTTGTGGCCTATGCGTCCTCGCTCGATCAAATTGGCCCCTTTGCCCGCAGCGTCGAAGATGCGGCGATTTTCCTGGAAGCGATGGCCGGGTATGACCCCAAGGATTCAACTAGCCTCAAGGTCGAAGTTCCGAGCTATGCGGAGGCGCTGAAATCGGAGACGATCGCCAATCTCAACGGCGACAAACTACGCATCGGCGTGATCCAAGAAACCTTTGGCGAAGGACTCGATGCGGAGGTGGATGACTCGGTTAAAGCGGCGCTGAAGGTCTACGAAGACCTCGGCGCAGAGGTGGAATTTGTCTCCTGTCCGACGTTCCGCTACGGTTTGCCGACCTACTACGTGATCGCTCCATCGGAAGCCTCGGCCAACCTCGCCCGCTACGACGGCGTTAAGTATGGTCAGCGGGTTGAGGAATCGGACAACCTGATCGATATGTATGCCAAAACTCGTGCTTTGGGCTTCGGAGCCGAAGTGAAGCGACGGATCGCCATCGGAACCTACGCGCTGTCGTCCGGCTACTACGATGCCTATTACCTCAAAGCACAAAAAGTTCGTACGCTGATTTGCCAGGATTTTAAATCGGCGTTTGCCAAGTATGACGTGTTGGTATCGCCAACCTCGCCAACGACGGCGTTTAAGGCGGGTGAAAAAACCGATGATCCATTAAGCATGTATCTGTCGGATTTGATGACGATTCCGGTTAATTTGGCCGGTTTGCCGTCGCTGAGTTTGCCCTGTGGCTTTGATGCGAAGGGTTTACCGATCGGGTTGCAAATTATCGGGAATGTGCTGCAAGAAACGAAGTTATTGCAGGTCGCATACCGCTACGAGCAGGCGACGGAGTGGCATACGAAAACCCCAGCGCTTTAATCTTGAGCTTAACGTTTTAGAGCAATGCCGATTCAGACGGTATAGCCCGATCTCGACACCGTAGAGATCGGGTTTTTGTATAGCAAAGAACGAGTAGGTTAAGACACATCAAAAAACTGAGAGCATTGAGGGGAGTCGTTGGCGTAGCCTTCGCGAAGCGAATAGTGCGGTTTTCAGCTTAGATGAGACTATCCTAATCTAATCGCCACTTGCTATATAGCAACCCTAAATCATTTGTGTCTCAGAATCATACATAAACAATTTAGGGAAGTCGAATACTTGAGTGTCACAAAAGAATAAGAATAACTGCTTGACTGCCGAGAATGAATTACACAAATTGT
>JAAUPN010000095.1 GCA_012033105.1 Coleofasciculaceae cyanobacterium RL_1_1 | reverse complement strand
TCGCCGCCGCTTTTACCGGTCAACCCACCTTAGCGGGGGATTTTGTCGCAACCTATCAATATCCAGACCCGGATTTACCCTGGTCGGAAACCATCAATGCCCTGGCGACCCATCCTGAGCATTCGCCGCTGTATTACGTGGGAGTGCGGCTGTGGTGCGCGATCGTTCCCCATACGGTCGGGTTTATCCGTCAACTTTCAGCCTGGATTGGTGTACTGGTGCTGCCGCTAACCTACTGGCTGGCTCGCGAGCTATTTGAGCAACCGCGTGTGGCGCAGATTGCGACCGGGCTCGCGGCGATCTCGCCGGTCTACGTTCACTATGCTCAAGAGGCTCGCGAATATAGCCTGTGGCCGGTGGCAATTCTGTTTGGCAGTGCCGCTCTATTACGGGCGATCGGGCCGCATCGCCCCACGCTGCGGCCAGCCCACTGGACATCGCGCTGGCCGTGGTGGCTAGCCTATGCCGCAGGAGTCGCGCTCTTGCTCTATGCCCATCCCTTTAGTGCGTTCGTGCTGCTCGCCCACGGCATCTACGTGCTACTGATTGCCCAGATTCGGCATCAACTCCAACCCCTTGGGGCTTATCTTGCAGCATCCACGCTGGGTGTGCTGGCGTTTACCCCATGGCTCTGGGTTGTCTGGCAAAATTTCTCCGATTTCTCGAAAATACCCAGCACACCACACAGCCGCTGGAAGTACCACTTCCCCTCTATTGGGGCTTAAATCTGAGTCGGATTTTCCTAGATTTTAACCAAGGGACGAGTCCGTTAAATCCAACGCTGTACCTTTTCGTGGGGATCACGATCGCGTCACTGGTGTCCCTGTGCTGGCACGAACGCCGATCGACGGTGATTTTTTTGCTGGCTCTGATGGGGGTTATGGCCTTGGGACTGATGGTTCCCGATATTTTGAACGGTGGCCGCCGATCGCATAATATTCGCTACTTCATGCCCTGCATTGCTGGTTTACAGCTTGCTGTTGCTGCTTGGTTAAACCGTCATCTCGTGATGCGTCGCGTCGCCTTGCGGACGTTGCAGCATTGGCGGAATGGGACGATCGCCCTGCTCGTAGTGGGCGTACTCTCGATCGCGGTTAGCTCCCAAATGGAAAACTGGTGGACAAAAAGCGCGTCTAAAAGTAAGCATCATCCACAAATTGCCCGAGTGGTGAATGCTGCCCGGTTGGGGATTGACACGGATGAACTCACCAAGCGCGACCGTTTCCGCCAAATTCAGGCGATCGCGGCAGCCACTCAGGCCGAGACCAGCAACACCGGTTCAAGCTCAACCTCTAACTTAACCCGCCAGATCGCGATCATCAGCGATGAAACCTCCGGCCAAATTTTATCGCTCTCCCATTTACTCAACCCCAACATTGCCTTGATTTTGACCCCAGTGGGAACCGCACCGGCGATCCCACCCGGTTACGATCGCATCTTTATTTATCGATCATCCGAGGCACTGCAAGCCGCGATCGGCGCACGCGATCAAGCCGAAATCGTCCCCGTGACGAAATGGCTCAGTGAAGCCGTCAAACCATCCACCCCACCAACCTCCACTCCGGGCTAGGTTCCGTTTCACCTCCTGCTTTGATTAATTCGCCCGTGAGCATGAACTCCAACAGCAGGGGAAACTCAGGCAACGTGAGTACGTGCTTGCTTGTGTTCCGTCGTGCTATTCACGAGGTTGGGATCGAGTGCCGTTAACGCCCGATCGTTGATGTCGTGGTCAAAGTGCCGATCTAAAAAATTAAGTAAGACTTTGGGATCAAGCGGCTTACCCAGAAAATCGGTCGCGCCGATTAGGGTTGAGCGGAGCCGCGCGATCGTATCCGGTCGGCTTGTTAAAACCACGATCGGCGTCGTCTCAAAGATCTTCGCCCGTCGTAACTGCTTACACAACTCATAACCACCAATCACAGGCATCACCAGATCGAGCAAAATAAACTGTGGTTGATACTCCATCAACTGCGACACCACCTGAAGCGGATCGGAAATGGTTAAACAGCGATAACCCGCATCCGTGACCACCTGTTGCACCCGGTGACAAACCTCGACGCTGTCGTCGATACAAGCAATCAGAGGCGCATAGGACTGCGTCGTGGCCGGAGAAGCGCTACTGCGATCAAGAAAATAAGCAGGGATCGGCAAATCGGGTAGATCGCGAAACGTGAGCCAACCCTGTTGCAAAAAGTAGCGCAAAATTCGTGTTGTAATCGCCAACGGCGCGGGCGAAATCAGCGCCAAATCCCAAAAGGTATGTTTACCATTGAGTAAAGCTCGAACGCTCCCAAAGGCACTGGTATATTGCCCGTGGACACTGGGCTGTTTGGTGATGAGCGGCGCACCATTCATATAGTCAAAGTCAAGACCTAGGCTCATCCACTGCTTATACAACCGCATCGCCTCCAGAAAAATCAGATCGATTTTGATGGGATTGATCCAAAATTGGAGTGACTCAGCTTCTGCGATCGCCGGGGTTGTTTGCCAGTGCCAGGTCAGATCAACGCTTGAGACGATCGCAAAAATAATCTCCCGCAGGCTGACCAGCGAAACCGCAATTCCTTGCTCAACAGTTAAACGACTATCTTCGATCGCCGCCGCCAGCAAATGATATTCCCAGGGTTGGTTCAACTCAAACGCTAAGTTCTGAACATCCAGCCCCGGCGCTCCAAGTTGTAGCGCCCGATTCCAGCGTCGCATCCGGTGATACGCCCCCGTGGCATAGAGGCAATGACCCGCATCAAAAAATAAATACCAGCGGTGGGGGGGACAAACAATGGTGAGGCGTCCCGTCGATCGCTGCTGCCGTATATCCGTTAATAGCTGTCTGAACCGCTCTCCACTGGATGCGTGCTGCGGGTTTTGCGCGGCCTGTGTCGCATCAGAACTCAAACGATCGGAATCCAATTGATTAGAACCCAAATGAGCAGAATCTACGGCTGGTGTTTGGCGAGGTGCGATCTCTGATGAATCGGTGATGGGAATAAAGTTCATAAATGATGTGCTTACTTTAGACAGCAGTTGATTCATGTGGCACACATTCCCCTAGAAACACAGCTTAACAATCAAGCAATGATCGATCTAGTTCGGATTAGACTTCGGTTTCATCAGGAAAAGATTTCAGCAAGAATGAATCAAAATTCAATCAGGACTGAGCAAACATTGTGGTAATTAAATCGTTGAAAGAACACGCTGCTCAAGCACAAAAAATCTAAATGCTTTTATAGCTATAGTCTCTTATCTAAGTTCAAAACGAATCTCCCGGTCTTTTCTTTAGATTTAATACGAAGAATGATGTCGATGCTTTGAGTCTAGAGCCGTTACGATCTTATCGGTTTAAAGCGTGACTGACGGGCTGTTCACGTTATACACATCATCAAAATCTGGCAGGATTAACGCCTCTTCTAGATCGAGAAGATATGAATCGATGATTGTGAAACAAGTTCGGTATTTCTTCGGATCTGGTGATTACATTGTTCGACGGAAGAGCGTATCGCAGGGCATAAACAGGACACAAAATTGTCCACACATCATCCGTGAGCCAAGATTTGCAGCCGCACGTGGATCGAAACGAACCTGGGAAGAATCGCTTAGGATGTGAGTACGGTACGATCGCCCCGATCAACCGCACTGCCATACGTGTCCTGTTGTGATCATGAACAAGCTCAAAGATCAATTTATCCTGGTGGGTCGCCTGCTCTTCGGGACTGAAGCCCGTGAAATCTTCGTGGCTGCGCTGCAACGATTACTCGCGATCGGGGTTGAAACCCTGCGGCTTGGCTGGATGTTGTTTTGCCTGACGTTCCTGATCTTTGTTTGGGGTGGGGCGGCAACGCGCCGAGCCGTCGATGCGATCGCCACATTACCGGAACGCCTCGCAGACAAGCAAAACGCGCCGAACTGGCCAAACGTCAGCCCAGGGAAAAAATCGATTTAGTCGCTTCGACCAAACAAGCCCTGTCTGCCGTCAGCACGAATGGTGCAGCCTTAGCGATCGCCAAGGCCAAAGCTCAACTCGGTATCGAAACTGACCCAGTTCTCCTGACGCCTGACACCGATCAAAACCTCCAAAACCTGTCGTGAGGCGTTATTGCGTCACGGGTGATCACGCGATCACCCAGTGTCGACAAACGCACGATCGGCTTGGTTTGGCCGTTCGGTTTACCATGAAGGGTGATCGGCCCAGATGGCAATACCTGAACTGGCCTCGCCATCTTTGCCCACTCTGTCCAGCATTTCGCCCGGTTTAACCGTCCTCCGCATGTCCGCAACCACCCCCGATCCCTCGACCGCCATCCCGGCACGTGAGAGCAATTTTCTGGCGAACAATCCCCATCTCAGTTCCCCCGAGCTGAAAGACTTTACAACAGGATTCGACGATCACAACCCTCCCGATCCCGCCGGAATCGATACCTGCGTTCACTGCGGTTTTTGCCTCTCAACCTGCCCGAGCTACCGCGTCCTCGGGACAGAAATGGACTCGCCCCGTGGCCGAATTTACTTGATGGATACGATCGCCAAAGAACGCGGCGACCTCGTCCCCGAAACGGCGGCACACTTCGATAGTTGCCTGGGCTGTTTTGCCTGCGTCACGGCCTGCCCGTCCGGTGTTCCCTACGACAAACTCATCGGCGCAACCCGCAACCAGGTCGAGCGCAATGTCCCGCGTACGTTGCCCGATCGCCTCATTCGCGGTCTCACGTTTAATCTTTTCCCCTATCCCGATCGCCTGCGTCAGCTCGTTTGGCCGCTCTGGATTTACCAAAAATCGGGGCTACAAACCCTGGTGCGATCGAGCGGCATCCTCGCGAAACTTTGGCCGCAACTCGCTTCGATGGAATCGAGCTTACCGGCGATCAATCTCGACGACGTACGCAGTCGTTTTCCCGCCACGATTCCCGCCCAGGGCGAGACGCGCTACCGGGTGGGAATGCTGCTTGGCTGTGTGCAACAGCTCTTTTTCCATCCGGTGAATGCGGCAACGGCACGGGTTCTAACGGCGAATGGGTGTGAGGTAGTCGTGCCGCCGGATCAAGGCTGTTGCGGGGCGCTTCCGGCTCACCAGGGTCAGGAGGAACAGGCGAAGGCGATCGCCCGCGAGATGATCGAGCGGTTCGAGGCGGTGGGGTTCGATCATCTCGATGCGATCGTGATTAACGCAGCGGGCTGCGGCCACACACTCAAGGAGTACGGCCACATTTTGCGTGATGATCCCCAGTATGCCGATCGAGCGATCGCCTTTGCCGCCAAGGTGAAGGACATTCACGAATGGCTGGTCGAAATTGGCTTAACGGCCAGCCTGAAGCCGATTTCCACTGCAACCCTACCGGTGGTTTATCAGGATGCGTGCCACTTGATCCACGGTCAAAAAATTTCTAACCCACCGCGTCAGCTTTTGGCGCAAATCCCGAATGTGCGACTGTATGAGCCGGTGGATGCGGCGCTGTGTTGTGGTAGCGCTGGGGTGTACAGCATTTTTCAGCCGGAAGTGTCGGCAGAATTAGGACGGCAAAAAGTGCGAAATCTCAAGGCAACGGGGGCGGAGGTGATCGCGTCGCCAAATCCGGGCTGTGCGTTGCAAATTCGTAAGCATCTAACCACATCGGCGATCGGTGAAGCCGCGTCAGAGCCGGTGATTTTACATCCGATCGAATTGCTCGATCGGTCAATTCTTGGACAGAGTTTAGCGCCTTAAGTAGGCCAAGCGAATGAATCGAGATGATGCGTAGCCCAAGCTTCTAGCTTGTCTGCAACCAGAATGGTTGAGTTACGTCGCTTATGTAACTTTAATGTTCTGGGTCTGCTTAGTACCATCGCAATATTCACGATCATCAGACCTTTGAGGTTTTGGAAACCTCAAAGGTCTCTCCACCTGCGATCCATTCAATTTTTTTACTCACTTGATCGATGTCCAATCACTCTGAAATACATCCCGATCGCATTCAGCTACGCGGAATCCGTAGCTATGGTTACACCGGTTTTTTAGCGGAAGAAAAAGTACTCGGCCAATGGTTTTCCGTGGATCTTACACTGGACGTTGATTTGCAACCCGCCGGACAAAGCGACGATTTGCAAGATACGGTAGATTACCGAGCTGCGATCGAAATTGTTAAAACCACGATTAAAACCGAATGCTTTGACTTGGTAGAACGCCTCGCCCAGGCGATCGCCGAGCGACTGCTCCAACTCGATCGTCAACGACTCAAGGCGGTCAATGTAAAGTTAACCAAAGAAGCTGCCCCGATCCCTGATTTTGGTGGTGAAATCATCATCGATATCTACCGAACCCGCGCTAGCTAATCTGTCAGCCTAGCGTGTGTATGGATGCCGTCTATCTAACTATTTTATGTTGCTCATACCTTGCGGAATGCTGCCTAGCCAGTTGCTAACAGCTACGTCCGCTGGATCATCTTTCAATCTGAAAGATGCGATGTTTGCCTACACGATTATTGCGATTTTCCTACTCCTTGGACGCGCCATTCGTCAGAATATTTCGATTCTTAAATCGCTCTATATTCCTAGCTCGATCGTCGCTGGAGTCGTTGCCCTTGCGCTCGGCCCTGAAATTCTTGGGCGCGTGGTCAATAACACGTCACCCGTTGCCGATATTGGTCTTTTTTCAGCCCCGGTTCTCACGGTTTGGAAGCAATCACCCGGCGTATTTATTAATGTCGTGTTTGCTGCGTTATTCCTCGGTGAAACGATCCCGAGTCCGCGTAATATTTGGCAAAAAGCTGCGCCCCAGGTAGCTTTTGGGCAGATTTTGGCTTGGGGTCAGTATGTGGTGGGGATGTTGGTAACGATCGCGGTACTCGTGCCGGTGTTTAAAATGTCGCCACTGGCGGGATCATTAATCGAGGTTGCCTTTGAGGGGGGACACGGTACGGCAGCGGGGATGGCTGATACGTTCACCAAGTTGGGATTCCCGGAAGGGGGTGATCTGGCGCTCGGTTTGGCGACGGTGGGGATTGTCTCCGGGATTGTGTGTGGGATTATCCTGGCGAACTGGGGACGCCGTAAAGGGTATGTGGCGGCACAGCTTAAAGCCAAGGCAGGCTTGATCGAGACGGATGAAACTCTGATCGATCATCAAGGCAGCCAGACTCACCACGTGGAACATCCGGACACGATCGCCACGCGGGCGCGGCTCAATCGTGACCTGCTGATCGATCCGATTTCGCTGAATGTGGGGTTTGTGGGGTTGGCGATCGCGATCGGCTGGGTGTTGCTGTATCTGCTGGGTCAGCTCGAAGCGTTGACGTGGGGACGAACCGGTTTTGTCATTGCGGCATACGTGCCACTGTTCCCGATGGCGCTGATTGGCGGAATCGTGCTGCAAATCATCATGGTGCGCCTGCGGCTTGACCCGTTAATCGAACGCCCACTCATGGAACGGATCGCCGGGATCGCTCTAGATGCGACGATCGTCACCGCCTTGGCCTCGCTCTCGTTGGCGGCGATCGGCTCCAATCTTGCGCCGTTTTTCATTCTGGCGATCCTGGGGATTGTTTGGAATGTGTTCGCGTTTATCGTGATCGGGCCGCGTGTGTTGCCGAGCTACTGGTTTGAGCGTGGCATCGGTGATCTGGGTCAGTCGATGGGTGTCACGGCGACCGGAATTTTATTGTTACGGATGGTTGATCCGGATAATGAATCGGGCGCGTTTGAAAGTTTTGCTTATAAGCAGTTATTTTTGAACCGATCGTGGGCGGCGGACTGTTTACGGCAGCGGCTCCGGCGCTGATTGATCGGTTTGGAACCTGGAGCATGTTGGCACTAACGGCGGGCTTGCTGGTGTTTTGGCTGATTTTTGGCGTGTTGAATTTCCGCCGAACCGTTCAGGCGGCGGCGAATTAACAGCCCTAAACCAATAGGGGGCAAGAAGTCCGACTTTTTGAAAAAGTCGGACTTCTGGATGGACAGAATTGTGTATTTAACGTGCGTGCAGCGAGCCTTAACCGATCGCATCCCGCAGCGCATTTTGCGTTGTCGCCGCGATCGCCTGATCCGTCGCCTTGGGCAGATGGTAATACTTACCGCCCGCCCGTTCAGCCAACTCCTTGGCAAACCCCGTCGAAACAAACTGCCGCTCGGAATTAATCACTAAAAACTGAATGCCAAGGCCGCGAATTTTCGCCGCGATTTCCAGCATTTCTGCCTTGATATCCGGCTTTTCATCATTGGGGATCGGCTCACCCAGCGATCGCGCTAGGGGAATATTGCCACGTCCATCGGTAATCGCCACAATCACCGTCTGACCGACATCACCGGACTTTTTCGCATTCATGCACACCCGCACCGCCTGGGTTAACCCATGGGCGAGCGGTGAACCGCCCCCACAGGGCATCGTCTCCAGTCGATTGCGTGCCATCGAAATCGATCGGGTCGGCGGTAACAACACCTCCGCCTGTTCACCCCGAAACGGGATCAGTGCAATCTGATCACGACTCTGGTACGCCTCATTCAAAAGCTGAATCACCGCACCCTTCGCCGCCTGCATCCGGTTCAGCGCCATCGATCCCGACGCATCCACCAGAAACACCACTAGCGCCCCCGCTTTACGGGCTAGGCGTTTTTCGCGCAGATCCGACTGTTCGACGATGACGTTACGTCCGGGAGTGCGTAGGCGACGACTTTTTTGGTAGGGCGCTGCCGATCGCAGCGTTGCATCCACCGCAATCCGGCGCACCTTGCCACGCGGCAACATCGGCTTGATGTAACGCCCGCGATCCTGCGAAAAAATCAGCCCGCGACTGCCCGAGTTACCACTACGCTGCATCGTCTGCGCGAACAGCATCACGTCATCATCGAGAATCACCCCCTCGGGATCAAACAAAAATTCTTCGGGTAAATCCGGCACGGATTCATCTTCCGGCGGTTCATTCTCGTCGTCGTTATCGTCGTCGTCCTCGTTATCGTCGTTATTTTGCGGATCATCCTCGTCGTCATCCTCGCTGGGTGGCGGCGGCGGTGGCGGCGGTGGTTGCTGATCGTCGTCGGGTGGGGTTTGGATCACCGTCGCACGGGGGACGATCACGAGTTCGACGGCGGTACGCAGGTCGTCGGCGTTCACCTCGGTACGACCATCGAGGGCGGCGGACGCCTTGGCGACACGAATGGCGAACAGCTCGGCGCGGTGTCCTTGCACGGCGCCGCGAATCGCTTCGGGTTACGAGGTATTCGATTTGTTCGGGCTTGACGGTGACATCTTTGAGCCACTCTCGCGCAAGCAAGATTTGTGTTTTTAAGCCGTCAAGATCGTCGTCAAACTGCTTGAGAAAATCCTGGGGCGATCGCGTGTAGTCGAGAACGCGATCGACGGCGGCGACTCGTTCGTCGAGGCCGAGGAGGCGATCGGCGGAGAGGGTAATGGCAATACGATCGAGTAGATGCTCGCGTAGGGGGCCTTCGGCGGGGTTATAGGTCGCGATCAGCAGCGGACGACAGGGATGCTGAAAGCTAATGCCCTCCCGTTCGATCTGGTTGCGGCCTTCGGTGAGGACACTTAAGAGTAGGTTAGAAATCTGATCATCAAGCAGGTTGATTTCATCGACGTATAGCACGCCGCGATTGGCCTGCGCTAACAGTCCGGGCTGAAATACTGGCTCGCCCTGACGCACGGATTGTTCCACATCGACGGAGCCGATCAGCCGGTCTTCCGTAGTGTTGAGGGGAATTTGAACAAAGGGGGCGGGGATCACTTGGGTCGGCACGTCGAGATCGCTGGCGCTGCTGCCGTTGCTGCGGTTGCCATAGAGTTCGAGGGCGCGATCGTCCCAGTTGTCTGGGGTGCTGGGGTCGCAGTTGCTAATCGAGTTTCGTACGACTTCGATCGGCGGAAGCAGCGAGTGAATCGCTCGTGCCATGACGGATTTTGCGGTGCCGCGCCGTCCGGCGATCGCAACACCACCGAGGCCGGGATCAACAGCAGACAGTAGCAGCGCCAGTTTGATCGATTCCTGGCCGATGATGGCGGCTAGGGGAAAATTAGTCAGATTGGGTTCGGACGTTAGCGCGGACATAGGGATAGCCGTCAGGGGATATGAAACAGATTTATTAAACGTTTGTCGATCGTACTACGGGATTGAGATTGGTGGGACTTCAGCCGGATCGCGATTGGTGACGGGATCGATGGATCGGCAAGCCTCGATGAGTTCGGTGATGCTGCGATCGCAAGCCCGAACCCGCACGTCTGACCACGAAATCGAATATCCCACCAAGCGGTGAGCCTTAAAGCTCGCTGGCATCCGATACCATCAACAGCTCTGCTAGAGCGGCTTCATCGGCAAGATCGGCATCGGAGTAGCCGAGAGCGATCACGGTATCGTACTGGCTGGGGTGAATGGCGATCACGTTGAGTAAGCCCCGTAGCTCCTCGTTCGAGTTGAGCCTCGTCAGTTCTTTGAGGTAGGGCTGGTAGCGATAGAGCTGATAGCCGATCGCGCGTAGAGTATTCGCAACAGCGAGGTTGCTTCCCTTCGATCCTGCGATATTTTCGTAAAGAATCGTCGGCTGAAATACCGCAATCATCTTGCTTGCCCCGGCCAAAATATCCAGCTCATGACCCTCAGCATCGAGCTTAATAAAATCGACTCGTGCAAGGTTTTCGCGAAACATCAGCTCATCGAGGGTGATGCAGTTGATGGCCTGAGTGTGAGTCAGATCCGCCGCCTCATCTGGAATAATTTCGTTGAGTTCGCTAGCGGAGTAAGTTTTGAGGGAAGCCGTACCTGATCGAGAACTGGCGGCACTTTGATAAATTTTCACCCAGTCAAATTGGTTCAGTTTTTTGGTTTCGTTGAGGCAGTTAACGCAGGGTGCGAAAGGCTCGATCGCAATCACACACCCCGTAGATCCAACCTGCTGGGCAGCACTAAAGGTATAGACGCCAACATTTGCGCCGATATCGAGGACGGTCATACCGGGCTTGAGCCAAATTCGCCAAAATTCCATTTCCCGCTCAAACCAATCGCCCTGAGCGAGCAACACACTGGTCACAATGCTTTTGAAGCTGGGTTCTACGGCAAGGGCGCAGTGATCGTATTCCACATAGGTCAGCGGGCTGTCGAGATCCACCTCCGTCCAGCGCCATTCTGGGGAGGGTTCGCTGGAGGGGAGCTGGCAGGCACAGGCGATCGTCTTCCAGAGGTCAGCATTTTTGAGGTCGCCGCGATCGCGATAGGCCAGGGACAGCGCCTGCAAAATTTCCGGTGCTGCGGGATCACACTGTTGAGCGCGGTGGAGATAAAGTAACCCTTCGGCCTGTCGATTTTGCAGTTTGGAAATGCCGAGGGCGAGGTTGGTGCGGGGCGCTTCGGGAAATAGCCCTGACGCGAGTTCCAGCCAGCGCAAGCCGTGAGAATTGTAGAAAACGGGTTGGGTAAAAACGAGGGTTTTTGCGAGGAAGAGGAGCGCTTGGCGGTGGGCGGAGGTGGCGCGAAACAGCTCGCTGATGGTGGCTTCGCGTAGGGATCGATCGAATAGAGGTGGTAGGTAGATTAGACCGATCGGCTCGCCGGGATCTTCCGGCGCATAGTAGGCCGCTTGCAGGACATCTGCAAGCGCGGTATAGGCCAGCTCTTCCGCATCGTGGCTCTCTCCGGTCAGATAAAGCGTCAGGGCTAGGTGTGCCGCACAGAGGGGATGTTGATATTGCTCAAATCCCGTGCCAAGGGCTTCGATCGCCAGGTTGAGCAGCATTTTGCGTTCGCTGTCATCCTCGGTATTTTCGGCCTCAATCAGGGCAATAACCGCAAAGTTATTGAGATCAAGTGCAATTTCAGGATTATCCCAACACACATCCTGAACGGATTGGGTGATCGCACATTCAAATTCTTGACGAACGATCGTGGGGCAGATGTCTTCAAGGTAATTGAAGTAAAAATTCAGGGGGAGAGGAACTCTTGTCAGGGGTCATGAGTAGCGATCAAATCAAGTAGAGAAGTGATAGAAAACAGAGATTCAGCTCAGAAGTAAAAACAAGGCTTCAGATCAATGACGATTAATTGGATGAGCATCAAATTAATCAGAATCAAGAATTACGATGCATTAGACGGCGATGCAGAGGCTGAGATATACGGATGAATCTAGATCTAAACTCCAGATCTAGATTCGGCGTGCAAAGATTACGGCGATCGTTAGTTCGACGTAACGGAGCTAGAAGCACGGAAGCTGGACGTGGTGAAATTAGGCAGGGTGAGAGTCCATCCCGATCGCGCCGTTTGCTCGCAAACTCGGAACTCCCAATCCGTCAAATCATGCCTAAATCGTGGATGCTGTAGTCCACTTTTCCAAAGAATGGCCGCATCGTCACCATTGTCGTAATAACCCTTACGACAACCGGCCTGTTGAAAGCCAACTTTTTCATAGAGAGCGATCGCGGCGTGATTGTGGCTGCTCACTTCAAGCGTGGCACGGGTTAGGCCGCGCTGATGCGCCGCGACAAACAGGCCGTATAGCAGCACTTCCCCCAATCCCTGACGGCGAAACTGGGAATCGGACACCCAGAACTGTGATATGGGCTTCATCAAGGATCGACCAGACACAACCGTAGCCAATGGCGATCGGCGGATCAGCGCAAGCACCTGTCGGTGAATTAGAGCGATTCGTGATGGCTCGAACGGCTTGATCGTGCGATTGATCGCTGTCTCTCTCCGGTTGTAGCAGCAAAATATCGCTATTGGGGCTGTCGAGTTCACGGGCATAGGCGTCGCGACTCCAAAGCTGACCAAAGCACTGACGATCGAGTTCCACAAGTTGATCGAGATCGGCGATCGTGGCGTAGACGAGCTGAAGCGAGCGATTAGAGGCGATCGAGTCGTTCGGTGAAGGCTTAGGCTGTTGGGGGGATGCTAGAGAATCAGACATGCTAGAAGTGCGACTGACGCCCGTAGAGACGGCGAACGAAGAGGGCTATGATGTCAACCCGTGAGAATGGGATGGGTACAACACAGGTCAAAACTAGCGTACTGATTTCGGTGGATCTGGGCTGAATTTTGGTGGACAAACTTGACCGACCCTAGGGAGGAACCACCGGCAGGCGGGGGGAGATCATGGGATCAGAATTTTGGGATCAATGCGATCACGTTAAGCCACGATCAAACTGTCAACCATGTCCGAAAAGCCGGTACATTTTGAATGCAGTGACAGGCCACGCAAAAAATACAGGCATGGATTGTAGACTAGGTTTTACAGACGATCGCGTGTGCTACACGCTTGTAGATCCACGAACAGATCGACACCCACTTCATTCATGTCAGCAAGAGTCACCATTGGATGCAAGCGACGGTCTGTCTTTTTTCGCGCTCACCCGAACTCAAGCTCAACCACGAGGCTACAGCTCCATATCAGTCGGCTTATGCCACATGCGCTCAGGCCGTAGCTCAGACCTTGCCGATGATGATCCTGGGGATGGCTTTTGTCTATCTTGCTCGATCAGATTTCGCTTTTGCGTTCACGATTCCATCACTCGCGAGCCCGACGCTCGATCAATCCCGAACCCATAATGGTTGCCACCTCCCCGACTGCTTTCCCGACCGAAACCTATAATTCGCCGGATACCTCCGGTCTGCGTTACGTGATCACCAGCGATCGCCCGCTCTCGGAACGATCGCCGAACCAAGAACTGCTGCCGATTTCCGCCCGTGTGAACGAAGCTGACCACCTCGAAGTCGGCGGCTGTGATGTGGTCGAACTGGTTCAGCGCTTTGGTTCACCGCTCTATATCCTCGATGAGCAAGGACTGCGCAGCGCCTGCCGTCATTACCGCGAGGCTCTTGCCCAGCATTACCCCGGTGAAGCGCTAGCCGTGTTTGCCTCGAAGGCGTGGAGCTGCCAAGCTGTCGCGGCGATCGTGGCTAGCGAGGGGCTCGGAACCGATGTCGTGAGCGGTTGTGAATTGCAAACATCGCTGATCGCTGGCGTGAGTCCTGATCGCATCGTCTTTCATGGCAATAACAAATCTCGCGTGGAACTCGAACAGGCGATCGCGGCTGGGGTCACAGTCATCGTTGATAACTGGCTCGAACTTGAAACCCTCGCGAGCTTGACGGTCGATCTCCCCGAACCGCTCCCCGTGATGGTGCGCTTCACCCCCGGCATCGAATGCCACACCCACGAATACATCCAAACCGGCCACATCGACAGCAAATTTGGCTTTGACCCCGATCGTATGGGTGCGGTCTTTGAATTTCTCTCAAAAACCCCTAGCCTGACTTGTACCGGTCTCCATGCTCACATTGGCTCGCAAATTTTCGAGACCCAGCCCCACGTTGACTTGCCTCAAGTTATGGTCGGCTGGTTGAAACTGGCACGGGAGTATGGCCTGCCGGTAAATACGCTCAACGTCGGCGGCGGCCTTGGCATTCGCTACACCGAGCACGACGACCCACCGAGCATCGATGCCTGGGTCAAAACGGTCGCGACATCGATGCAAGCTGCGTGTCAGGCCGCAGGACTGGACGAGCTGCCGCGTTTGATGTGTGAGCCAGGTCGATCGCTGATCGGCTCCTCCTGCATCACGGCCTACACCGTCGGCTCTCAAAAAGACATCCCCGGAATGCGTCATTACATCACCGTTGATGGCGGCATGTCCGACAACCCACGCCCGATTACCTACCAATCGGTCTATCGCGCCGCGATCGCCAACAAAATGAGCGCACCGGCCACGGAAACTGTAACGATCGCTGGGAAGCACTGCGAATCCGGCGATGTCGTCATCAAAGACGCACAGATCGCCAGCACTCAACCGGGAGACATCCTGATTGTGATGGCTACCGGCGCGTACAACTACAGTATGGCGTCCAACTATAATCGCATCGCTCGTCCGGCGGCGATTTTGGTCAGTGATGGCGAAGCGAACGTGATCATTGCCCGCGAAACCAACGAAGATCTGATGCGCTTCGATCGCTTGCCGACTCGCCTACAGGCTTAGGCGTCAGACCCGAAGATGCGTGGTTTGCAGATGTTGCATATAAAGCGAACAACATCCCAGCACGCCGCCCAGTCACACCGAGATCGCGTCGTGACTCTCACCCTATCCGGGGATAGATTCCCGGCACGATCTCCGGTCTGCGCACGGATGCCCTCGCGTTGCTGCTGTGATTCATAAGCCACTCATAACTCAGCCGTAACCCCGCCATGATTCATGTCAGGCAAAGGCTTCAAGGTGTTGAATCGTTGAATCTCAGCACACAATCAACCTCAACCGTTCGGCTCCATCCGTGATCCAGGCCGCTAACTCTGACCCATTTAGCCCGCGATCGGCTCGCAATCTGGCTCAACCGTCCCGCAATTTTCTAGGAGAACCCAGGCTCTGATGGTGTCCGTGCAATCGTTGACCCAGCTATGGCATCACGTTCTCACTACGCGCCTTGGGCAGCATCTTGGAGCCGCGATCGATATTAGCCTAGTTCTAGGGCTGGTATACGCGGTGACGGTCGTGGCGACAGAGCG
>JAAUPN010000094.1 GCA_012033105.1 Coleofasciculaceae cyanobacterium RL_1_1 | reverse complement strand
CCGGTGTACGTCAGTACATCGAACGCGCCCAGCAGGTTCTCGGGATGTCCGAAGAGCTACAACAGGAACTTGCACAAAACTTTGAAGACGGGCTAAAGCGTCGTCCGGACTGGCCGGAACTAGAACGCGTGCGATCGTGGCTGGCCTAAACTCGTCAGCATCTTCGTTCTGGCTTAATGGTTACCAATTGCCGACACTTTCCCAGCTCGATCGCCCTAAAACCTCAAATTTCAAGGCAAAATTGAGAGCGATCGAGCCTAAGGAGAATCTCATCGATGGTCAGTTCTAATATCGGTAGTGGCATTGGTACGTATTTGCGTAAGCAAAGCCTGCTTTCCACCTATGAGCAGTACCGATCACAATTAAGACCGGCGATGTGATTGGATTTTCTGGTAACGCTGGCTTTTCTAAATTTATTCGTTGGGCGACCGGTTCGATCTACTCCCACGTGGGGATTGTGCTTAATGTCAACCTCACATCAGGCGGAGATGACAGCGTCTTGATCGTCGAGTCCCGCACGGACACCCAGGGCAAAGATGCCGCCGGAGCCAAGCTGATTAAGGGGGTGCAACTGCATTGGCTCTCCAAGCGAATTTTAGGCTTTGATGGAGCGGCTTGGTTATTCCCGCTGAAACAGCCATTGAATCAAGACGGCGAAGCGAAGATGCAAGCGTGGCTGCGGCAAACCAACAATAAAATTGTGCCTTACGATTCGGTGCAAACCCTTGGGGCGGGGCTCGACCTGTTCGATCGCGTGGGGCTAACCTACTCCCAGGAAGACCTTTCAACCCTGTTTTGCTCCGAACTCGTGGCGAAAGCGCTACAAATTGCCGGTGTCGTCGATCCCAAACTCAATGCCTCAGAGCAAACTCCGGGCGACGTGGTGAACTATCCGATTTACGGCAAGCCGATTCAATTCAAATCGGACTCCGATCCGATCGGTTAACCGGCGGTAAATTGTTGGCGATTCGACGTTGGTACAACGTTAATCGGTATTGATCGTGACGCACAAACGGCACAGAATGATCGCCGATCAACACAAGGCCGGACGACCGCCCCATCGTTCGGCTTTTCGTGATCAGAGTGAGTGATACGATACTGAATACATAAAACAACACAATTAATCGGTCAGCCGTCATGGATACTCGGTGCGATCGTCCGTGCTTGCAGCCCAAAAACCCTTGACCCTAGTGGCTTGCGTCTCGTTTGCACCACATTCAGAAACGCCAGTTTTTTCTTAATTATTTCGACCTTTCGCCCTCCTTTGCTGTCCCTGACGATCTCACACGATTCCTAACCGACGATGTTAAAAGCTCTCTTCGGCGATCCGAACGATCGCAAACTCAAAAAAATTCAGCCCTACATCACGGAGGTCAAGCTCTACGAAGAGGATTTGGCGAATCTCTCCGATGACGATTTAGCTGGAAAAACGAAAGAGTTTCAAGCGCGGTTAGCCAAAGCCGAATCGCGCGAAGAGGAAGATGAAATTCTGGATGAAATTCTTCCTGAAGCGTTTGCCGTCGTCCGGGAAGCCTCCAGCCGTGTGCTAGGGATGCGTCACTTTGACGTGCAGGTTCTGGGCGGAACGATCCTCCACACGGGTCAAATCGCCGAGATGAAAACCGGGGAAGGTAAAACTCTGGTGGCGACGCTGCCCTCGTATCTCAACGCCCTAGCCCGTCGCGGCGTCCATGTGGTGACGGTGAACGACTATCTGGCACGGCGTGACGCGGAATGGATGGGGCAGGTGCATCGTTTTCTCGGTTTGTCGGTCGGTTTGATTCAGCAGGGGATGAGTCCGGCTGAACGCCGTAAAAATTACGCGTGCGATATCACCTACTGCACGAACTCAGAACTGGGTTTCGACTATCTGCGGGATAACATGTCCACCTCGATCGAGGAGGTGGTGCAGCGTCCGTTTAACTATTGCATCATTGACGAGGTTGATTCGGTTCTCATCGATGAGGCACGGACACCGCTGATTATTTCGGGGCAGGTCGATCGACCCGGTGAGAAGTATCTCAAGGCGGCGGAAGTGGCGGCGAAACTAATTCGCGGTACCGAAGAAGAACCGGAAGATTACGAGGTAGACGAAAAAGCGCGTAACGTGTTGCTCTCCGATGAAGGCTTTGCTCGCGCGGAAGAACTGCTCGGCGTCACTGACCTCTACGACCCGGAAGATCCCTGGGCGCACTACATCTTTAACGCCGTCAAGGCTAAGGAACTATTCATCAAAGACGTGAACTACATCGTGCGCGATGGTGAAGTGACGATCGTCGATGAATTTACCGGGCGCGTCATGCCCGGACGACGTTGGAGCGATGGTCTTCACCAAGCGATGGAAGCCAAGGAAAGCGTCGAAATTCAGCCGGAAACCCAAACCCTTGCCTCGATCACCTATCAAAACTTTTTCTTGCTCTATCCCAAACTAGCGGGCATGACGGGAACGGCCAAAACCGAAGAAACGGAATTCGAGAAGATCTATAACCTGCAAGTGACGATCATCCCGACTAACCGCAAGCCACGCCGTCAGGATCTCGCTGATATGGTCTACAAGACCGAAGAGGCAAAATGGAAAGCGGTGGCGCATGAGTGCGCCGATATGCACGAAACCGGACGACCGGTACTCGTTGGAACCACCAGCGTCGAGAAATCCGAGCTGTTGTCGCATTTGCTCAGTCAGCTCAAAGTGCCGCACCAGTTGCTAAACGCAAAACCGGAAAACGTCGAACGCGAATCGGAAATCGTCGCCCAGGCCGGTCGTGGCGGTACGGTAACGATCGCCACCAACATGGCCGGACGCGGCACGGACATCATCTTGGGCGGGAATGCCGAATACATGGCACGGCTCAAGGTACGCGAATACCTGATGCCGCGCATCGTCAAGCCCGAAGATGGCAGCTTGGGGATTTCCGCTGCACAAAAGTCACGGAAACCGGTGAAAGGCTTTAACGGTACGGCGACGGCTGAGAAAACCTGGAAGGCATCGGCGGAAATTTTCCCCACCGAACTCCCTGCCGAGGTGGAGCAAGAACTGAAAGAGGTCGTTGATTTTGCGGTGAAGCAGTACGGCGATCGCAGCTTGTCGGAACTCGAAGCAGAAGATCGGTTAGCCGTGGCATCGGAAAAAGCACCGACCGATGATCCATTTATCCAGCAACTACGGGACGTGTATAACCGAGTGGTCAAGGTGTACGAAGCCTTTACCGATGCGGAACACGATAAGGTGATTAACCTCGGTGGTTTGCACGTGATTGGGACAGAGCGTCACGAATCGCGCCGGGTCGATAACCAACTCCGAGGCCGTGCCGGTCGTCAGGGTGACCCCGGTTCGACGCGCTTTTTCCTCAGCTTGCAAGATAATTTGCTACGGATTTTCGGTGGTGATCGCGTGGCGGGTTTAATGAATGCCTTCCGCGTTGAGGAAGATATGCCGATCGAGTCGGGCATGTTAACCAAATCCCTGGAAAACGCCCAGAAGAAAGTCGAGACCTACTACTACGACATCCGTAAACAGGTCTTCGAGTATGACGAGGTGATGAACAACCAGCGGCGGGCAATTTATGCCGAGCGTCGCCGCGTGCTTGAAGGGGAAGACCTGAAAGAGCAGGTGGTGATTTATGCCGAAAAAACGATGGATGACATCGTGAACGCCTACGTCAATCCGGATCTGCCTTCGGAAGAGTGGAACCTGGAAAAGCTCGTCAGCAAGGTGCAAGAGTTTGTGTACTTACTCAATGAACTTGAAGCCTCGCAGATCGAAGATATGACAATGGACGAGATCAAGTCATTCCTGCGGGAACAGGTGCGGATTGCCTACGACTTGAAGGAGGCGGAGGTGGACGCGATGCAGGCCGGTCTGATGCGTCAGGCCGAGCGGTTCTTCATTTTGCAGCGCATTGATACGCTCTGGCGTGAGCATTTGCAGTCGATGGATGCACTCCGGGAAGCGGTCGGTCTGCGCAGCTACGGCCAAAAAGATCCCCTAATTGAGTACAAGAGCGAAGGATACGAGCTATTTCTCGAAATGATGATCGATATTCGTCGTGATGTCGTTTACTCGCTGTTCCAGTTCCAGCCGCAAGCCCAGCCCAGCGTGCGTGAGCCGTCTG
Source organism: Coleofasciculaceae cyanobacterium RL_1_1 (assembly GCA_012033105.1). GTDB lineage: Bacteria > Cyanobacteriota > Cyanobacteriia > Cyanobacteriales > Geitlerinemataceae > RDYZ01. The sequence continues at coordinate 11,420 of JAAUPN010000094.1, read as the reverse complement.
CATCAGCTTAGAGCGATGATCTGAGTCTAGACACACGCGGATTTCCTATCACGCCAGGGCAAACGTATACTCCAAAATTTCTCGAATAAACGGTCACTTGAAGGCTGAGCGGAGTCGAAGGCTGAGCGGAGTCGAAGCCTGACAGTTCTCGCGGTATGTGGCCGCACTATCTGCTTCGCAGACGCTACGCGAACGACTCCGCTCAGTGCTCAAATTCTTCATTTTTGCTTGAGAAAATTGAGTATGCGTTTACCCTGCCTATCACGCTTTAACTCGCGTTTGTTCGAGTTTTAACGGTATACACACCAAGAGACCGATGTGCGTTGCGAGACTCACATCGGTCTCTTTTTGAATGGGTTGAGTCTGATGCGATCGACATCACAACTCATGTCCCGATGCGTCACAGATTGCTAACGCCGCGATCGCAGATTTGTGTCCGCCGTATCACGTCAACAGAGGACGCCGATCGCAGCCAACCAGCGGGAAAAACACGATACTGATACCCAGCAGAGAACACCCCCCTCGCGACACCAACTCTTCCGCATCGTTACCGCCGCCAAGACCATGAACGCTTTTAAAATTGCCCTAACCCAACTCGATCCGATTTTGCTAGCAGAAGGCAGCCGTGGCCGCTGCGTCGTGACCATGCAAAAAGTCTTACGACTCGCAGGCGCTTACGACGGCTTTGTTGATGGTATTTTCGGAGAAAAAACTCGCACGGCGATCGAAGTGCTCCAAGCTTACTTCGAGCTTCCCGTCACGGGGATCTTTGACTCCAATCTTTGGTTTGCCCTGTCCTTCGATTTTACTGCGCCAGAATATATCAGCGAAGATCTCCAGCAAATCAGCCAGTACTACCAACCCAGCCAGATTAATCAACCCACGCCACCCTCGGACTCTGTCGCAGCATAATCCTCTCGCGATCGAGCGGGCGTGGAGTCCGTTAACCGATGGCTTCAAGTCAGACGGTCTCTAACTTGGCGTTGATAGATGAAGGCTGGCTGAATTGAACAGCCTTCACCTAGCATTTAACCCATAGCATCTAACTCAAACCAGCCCGAATTAGCCCAACGTCTGTGGCTTTGAGTGCGCGGCTGATTTACTTTCATCCGATCGTCGAGATGGTATCGTTCCGCTGGGTACTCTCTTGTCTTGAGACGGGTTCTCAATCGGCGCAACCTCGGGTGTGGGCTCTTCAAATTCTATGCGTGGGTCGAACGCGTCGGGTGTTGTCTCTAATCCACTGGGGTAAGATGTGCCGAGGTCACGGTTAGGCATGAGCGGTTCAAACCCACCATTATTACCCGCGTCTGGAACCGGAAGTGTTGGTGTCCAGGGCTCGCGATCCTGTACGTAGGTCGGTGGTTGGTCTTGCTCGTTGACGTAGGGAGTGTCGTAGGTTTGGGAGGGCTGCACGGAATCTGGGGTATTCCAGCCCGGTGATTCCAGTTCGACTTCGCGATCGTATTCGTTCGCAGCGTCTCGATCGACCGAACTTTCAGGCGTTGTACGATTCTCGAAAAACCCTCCACCAGGAGCTTGACGGAATGCTTCAAACTCAGGAGAGGTTTGCAGCGTCCGCAGGGGATCAGCATCCCCTTGAGCATTCGAGGCTCGCAGTAGCATGATGCTACCAGCTCCACTCAAAGCCGAAACAACCGAGGTTACGGCAAACAGGGCGGGAACCCAAGGGCGAGCAATGGGGGCAGTCCGAGGTTACGAGATGGCTTGGGTTGGGGGGAAGAGACGCTAGGCACGGGTTCGGGGAGGTTAGAGAGGAAAGCATCAATACTGGCAGGGCGCCGCTCTGGATTGATCGCCAAGCCATACTCGATCGTGGCTTCCAGTTCTGGGGAAACGTCGGGGTTGAGTGAACGTACGCTCGGTAGGGGAATGCGATCGCGAAGCGGAGCAGCGATCGGTGTCTGAGCGGTTAGCAAAAAGTATAGTACTGCTGCTAAGGAATAGACATCGGTGGCAACGGTACGGGGTGCATCGAGTTTGTACTGTTCTGGTGCAGCGTAGCCAGCGGCGAGGAGACTGCAATGGGTTTGGTTGATGCCGTCGGTGAAATCCCGCGTTAGGCCGATCTCGATCGTGGTGATGCAATCGGTTCCAAACTGTCGGATGGCATGATCGGGCTGAATATCACGATGTAGCAACCCCTCCGCATGAATGGCCATCAGGGCTGCACCCATTTGGCGGATGTAACTGAGGGTGCGGCTAACGGGCAAGGGGCACCCACCTTGCACAAGCTGAGAGAGGGTTGCACCTGGAACATAGTCCATGACGATGAAGGGTCGATCGTCTTCCTCGAAGATATCGAGCAATCGCGGCAGGTACGGACTGGGACATTTGGCAAGGCAGCGTGCCTGCTCAATAAACTGGCACTTGAAATCCTCGTAGCGATCGCCCTCACGCAAAATGTCATCGAGGGTTTTAATCGCGACGGGCTGTACCAGATTGGCGTGCATGGCACGATAGGTTGTGCCGAAGTATCCATGACCGAGGGCAACATCAATCACGTAACGCCCATCTTGAAGGAGGGTTCCTGCCTTAAAGTTCATGAACCAGGTGCGATAAAAATGTGCCTTTATGCTAATGCGTTATTGCCATTTCTTCCAAATAATTTTTGGGTGTTTGGGATTCGCCGGGAGTTGGCCGAAGCTTGGCTGAGATTTATGAGGGGCGGTGGGAAGATCGCGGGGGGAGCGTCGGGTCAGCGGGCTGCCATGCGAGGTCTAGTGCATCCGAAAGGCGACGGGACGCGCTTGAATGGAGCCTCGATCGTCGAGGGAAAATTCCGGTAGATTCAGGGAATAGATATGGGTGCAGCCCCGCTTTTGCAGGGCGATAAGCTGCTGTTTGAGTTCGGCGACGGATGTATTGAGCGCCTCAATACCGGCTTTGGCATCGGCGGTGAGTTCTGCTTTTTGTTGGGCGACTTCGATTTGATCTTCGGCCTCTCTGAGTTTCGCTTCGGTGCTGGAGATTTGCTGAGTCGCCCATTGCATCGTGGCTTCGATCGCTTCAACCTTGGCTTGCCAGGTGTGATGCTCGATGGCTGCTTGGGTCGTGGAGGCGAGAACATCCTCGATCGAGGTTCCGCTGACTGGACTGGCGGGTTTGACTGCTTGACCTTTGGCGGCCTGACTTTTGGCAAACTCAAGTTCAGGGGCTAGAGCGGCGAGGCGATCGCGAAGGTCAGAGAGGCGATCGGCCAATTCGCTACGTTGGGTTTTGAGGGTAGCGAGCGCATCGACAGAAGAGGGGCTAGCAGGCGGCATGATGACAATCTCACGGTGAAGGGCAAATCACAGATCAACGGGCGCGAAGAATGGGCGCATAACGACGACAAGGGCAACGTTAGGTTCAGTGGGTTCAGTTTTGGCGATCCTTGGCCATCGCGTCCTGGATTTGATTATAGGCAGGCAAGCTACGCTTCATTCTGGTTCAGCGAGCTTGGATGCTGGTAATCGAAGTCTTACATCGCTTCGGGGACGCAACCATAGTAAGCATGGGGCGATCGACTCAGCCAAGCCCACATCTGGTCACCGTAGCAAAAATGCCACCATTCTTTGGGGTGTTGGGCGAATCCGGCCTGGGTGAGGATGCGGTGTAGGAGTTGGCGGCGTTGGTGAAAGACGGGGGCGTTGTCGGTGTCGGAGGTGGCGAAGTGGTCAGGGTACGATCGCGGGGAGAGTTCGTCGATCGGCGATCCCATGTTGACCGGTTCACCCCGGTGATTGATGAGGGTTACATCGATCGCACCGCCGGTACTGTGGGGCGGCGGTGTGGCGGGATCGGAGCTGGGAATCGCCCAGAAGGTTTGCACTTCGGGGAGGATTGCATCGCGATCGGCATCGCTTAAGGCGGTGGGGTTGAGGTTGCGGGCGATCGCGACTTCGGCGATCGCCTGTTCGACCATAAATTGCTGCACCGGGAGGGGGCGCAGGGCATCGAAAATTTGGATATTCCAACCCGGACATTCTGCCTGAAGGTTGACCAATGCCTGATCGAGCCGCGCGAGCACGCCCGATCGCGTCCAAAAGGGGTTGCGATCGCCGTAGGGTGCGCCGAGGGCTTGGTAGGGATGGGGATCGATCGCCGCAAAGCGATCGAGGGGAATCGGCACGAGTGGTTCGTAACACTCGCGGATCGGAATTGTTTGATAGGGTTTCATCAACGATTTAACCAATAACGTTTGCCTGTCGGGACGCATCGGGACGCATCGGGGCGCATCGGGACTCAGGGTAATGCATTTATCCAGATTGGCCTCACCGTCGCGAACCTTGCTCCAGATCAACAATCAGCAAGGCGAGCTGAGAGGTGAGACCTGATGAATTTTGGGCGCGATCTGTCCTTTACTGCGTCGTCACGATACCGTTAAATCGAGCGTTTCAATCGAACGTCGATTGATGGTTTCTCATCGCTTCGTCACTATTGTTTCTTGGTTCGCGATCGCAACACGCCCATGGATATCCAGTTTGATAAATACCAAGGTCTCGGCAACGATTTCATCATGATCGACAATCGCGATCAAGCCGACCCCAGACTCACACCGAGCCAAGCCGCCAGACTCTGCGATCGACATTTCGGCATTGGCGCCGATGGTGTCATTTTTGTGCTTCCCGGACAGGACAGCACTGACTATACGATGCGCATTTTTAACTCCGATGGCTCAGAGCCGGAAATGTGTGGCAACGGCATTCGCTGCTTTGCGAAATACATCGCCCAACTTGATGGTACGAGCGCTCCCCATACTTACAAAATTCATACGCTCGCCGGGATGATTTCGCCGGAGCTGCGTCCCGATGGTCAGGTCTGTGTTGATATGGGCGAGCCACGGTTAGTAGCGGCTGAAATTCCGACCACCTTAGCGACCGCCGATCAACCAGCGATCGCCATGCCCCTTGAGGTTAACGGTGACACCTACTCGGTAACGACAGTCAGCATGGGAAATCCCCATTGCATCACCTTCGTTGATCAGGTAGCGGACTTTCCGCTAGAGGCGATCGGTGCGATGTTTGAATGTCATGCGGCGTTTCCGAAAAAGATCAACGCGGAATTTGTAGAAGTCGTGCGATCGGACTACATCAAGATGCGTGTCTGGGAACGAGGTGCAGGAATTACCCTCGCGTGCGGTACGGGAGCCTGCGCGTCCGTGGTCGCGGGGGTCTTGAATGGACGCTGCGATCGCCAAACCACCGTCGAGCTACCGGGCGGCCCGCTTGAGATTGAATGGTCGGAGGCCACGAATCGCATCTATATGACAGGGCCTGCTGAACGATCGTTTCAGGGTCAGTGTTCGGTGGCCTAAGTCGCAACACTCAGGACGCGAAACTCAGGATACAAAGCCAAGGTGAGGCCAACCTCACCTTAGCCAACAGAATTTGTAAAGGGTCATTCGGTAGGATAAGTGCGGTGTGTTTGATCGCAACTAGTTCACCCCAGCTCGCAGCACTCGTAACCTCACGCATACACGGAGACCAAACAGATGGGCGGTGGTATATACCTGATTCAAGATGATGATCGACTCATTGAAATGAGCGAACAAGCTTACACATCCGAAGAGCAGCTCCAGGAGCTGATCGAACAATATCCTCACCTCCTCGCAGGCGAACAAATTGACGTAGCAATTCCGCGTCAGTGGTTGCTCGTCAATCGCGAAGCCGCCGCATCGAGCGAGGATGAAGCCAGCGGGCGTTGGTCGCTCGATCGCCTGTTTCTCGATCGTCATGCCATCCCCACCTTTGTCGAAGTTCGTCGCCTGAACAACAGCCGCATTCGTCAAGAGTCGATCGGTCAGATGCTCGACTACGTTGCTAACGCGAATGTTTACTGGTCGATCGATACGATCGTCACCCAATTTGAGGCCAACTGTCGCGAACAAGGCCGCGACCCTGAACAGGTGTTCGAGGGATTTTTGGGCAGCGATGCCAACGAAGAGCGGTTTTGGGAACAGGTTAAAACCCACCTCCAAGCCGGAAAAATTCGCCTGATTTTCGTCGCCGATGAGATTCCCATCCCCATGCGGCGCGTCGTGGAATTTCTCAATGAGCAAGTCGATCCGGCGGAAGTGTTAGCCTTGGAGGTCAAACAGTACGTTGATACCGAAGAGGGATTACGACTGCTGACGCCCCGCCTCATCGGTCAGACCGCAGAGGCACGTCAGAAAAAGACCAGCGCCACCCGCGAGCGACGACGTTGGGATGAATCATCATTTTTCCAAGAGTTTGAAGTGCGGCGCGGATCGGAAGAAGCCAAGGTCGCACGACAAATCTACGAATGGTCGATGAGTATTCCGTTACTCGATGTGGTTTGGGGGAAAGGTGATACCTACGGCGGCTTTACCGTGCGCCCTTCCTATACCAGTTCGGATGTATCGCTCTTTTCCCTCGGAATTTGGGGGGGGCTTGAAATTTCATCCAGCAGCTATGGCAAGTTGCGCCCGTTCGATAGCAAAGAAAAATGGGCGGAATTACGCGGTAAGTTTGGCTCGATCGGCCTTGCCCTGCCGACCAACCCCGGCGAAACCCGCTTTCCCTATCTGCGACTTGCGACCCTACAGGCCACAGACACCCGCGAGCAGGTATTTCAAATCTTCGATTGGGTGATGCAAGAAATCGAAGCTGGTTAAGCTTCGCAGTGAGCTTAACCTGGGTCTTATCAACTATTAATCATGATTTAACATCACTTGATCGACCCATCCGATAGGCTATCTTCGTTTAGACGTCTTAATCGTGGCCATGCTCTTTTCACTGATCCTCGCCCAAGTTTCTCCGGCGGTGGAGGACGTCGCCCAACAAGCCACCCCCCGAGTCATTGATGAATTTCTCAAAGGTGGCGCGGTCATGTGGCCGCTGTTGGGATTGTCGATTTTCACGCTTGCGACTGCGTTTGAGCGCGGTTGGTTTTGGATTCGTCTCGTTAGCCAAGAGCAGCGCATCGTGAATGATGTGCTGGCCGCCGCGCGTTACGATTTGCGTAAGGCGGAAGAGATCGCGGAATATGCCCGACATTTGGCGATCGGGCGGTTTTTGCTAGCGCCGCTTCAGCTACGGCAATCGACACCGGAAACGTTTCGACTGGCGATGGAGTCGGTGGCGGATAAAGAGTTTGTCAAAATGCGCAAGGGTGACAAGCTACTGGAAACGATTATTGCCGTTGCGCCGCTGTTGGGACTGCTCGGCACGGTGACGGGTCTGATTTCGACGTTTGGTAACTTGAATATTGGCGGTAATGGTTCGGCGGAAGAAACCGCAAAGGCGGCTGCTGGTATTGGTGAAGCTCTGATTACGACCGCTGCGGGGATGCTCGTGGCGATTTTGGCGTTGCTGGTTTTTCGGGTATTTGTGACGCTGCAAGCCCAGCAAATGGATTATTTCGCAGAGGTGGGCAGTGAGCTAGAGCTAATTTATCGTCAGATTTGGTATGAACCGGGTCAGGCGATCGGTCAGCAGTTGCGTAACGTTGCGGGTTCGCAAGTTTCCGATTCTAGTATGACTGCCGAGATCGTCTCGTCGAATCGGACAGAATTAACGCAGAAGTCCGATCTCTAAATAAGCGCTTGCCAGACTTAACCCCAGAATGAGATGAGATATTGAAGGTCTAACCGACTGATGTTGGTCTGGGCTGAGTTAAACGAATTATCAGAAGTCGTAAAACTGTCAGAACACTGTGATTTCACAGTTTTTTTGAGCCGGTTGGAAGCCCGTTAAATTTGAGGTGACATCGTGCGATCGCAGCAGGTTAAATCGAAAATCCCCCAGGTCAATCTGGTCTCTATGATCGATGTTTTAATGTCGGTTCTAACGTTCTTCGTCATTATGGCGATGAATATGACCGGGGGAGTGGTTCCTAATTTGGCATTACCTGAATTAGCAACCGAGGGAACAAACACCGATGCTGCTACCCCTTCCGGGTCACCACCACCGGAGTTGAACGTTGGTCTCGATGCCGCTGGGCAGATTGTTTTCAATGGCAATGTGGTCGATTTCGCGACGCTTGAGATGGAGATGACGACATTTCTGGCAACGGAGCCGGAGGGTGTGGTCAAGGTCAAGGCCGATCGCAATCTGAAGTATCAAGATATTGATAGCTTTCTGGTTCAGCTTGCTGAGGTCGGTGGCGATCGGGTTTTGCTCGTGATTCAAAAATGACAATGTTCGCAACGATGTTTGTTTGATTTCTATGGCGATCGTGTCGTCGCTATGTTTATGCGTTTTCATTCCCGGAATCAAAATCTTGGCGAGATTCCCGAAGTCGATATCACCCCGATGCTCAACGTGGTCATGGTCGTACTCGCCTTTTTCGTGATCGTCTCCACCACTCTGACCACACCGCCGGGTGAACTTCCCATCAGTCTGCCGACTCCAAGTGAAGGCGATGACCCGGAATCCACTGGCGATCCACCGATCGCACTGCGGGTCAATCTAGAGGCCAATGATGTCCTCACCATTGACGGCAAACCGACCGATCGCGCCACCTTAATCGCCAAGCTACCGGAATTTTGCAAATAATCCCGACAGTCCGGTGTTCCTCATTCCGGGTGCAGAGGTGAATTATCAATCGGTGTTGCAATTGTTGGTAGAACTGCAAGCGGTGGGCGGCGATCGGGTGTCGCTCGCGGTGGGAACTACGCAAGAAGAACCACAAAAAGAACCACAAAAAGAACCACAAACCAATCAGTAATGGTGTCGTGGAAATAAGAGGGGGATGAGAAATCGGAGTTTTTCAAAAACTCCGATTTCTGGGGAGATTTAATGTTTATAGCAGAAGCCGATTAGATTAGGACACTCTCGTCTAAGTTGAAAACCGCACTATTCGCTGCGCGAAGGCTACGCCAACGACTCCGCTCAGTGCTCTCAGCTTTTTTTGATACGTCCTAAGCAAATCGTTTTTTGCTATATGAATTTGTGAATTTGTGAATTTATAAATTTGTGAATTTATAAGCATTACCCTAATGGGTTCGTTTCCCAAAGAATCACGAAGGTTTGCCCGCCGCCAAAAACTTTCACAAACCCGAGATAGAACTCGACATCACCCTCATCCTGGGTGACGTGATAAATATTGCCCGACCCGCGCCCTCCCAGACGACCGATCGGCGATCCCGAAAACTTCAGCCCTTCGAGAATTCCAGTATCCTCACCACCACCCAGCACAATTAATTCGGCCTGACTCGATGGCGTTTGGGGAATACGCAGCGCACCGAAGGCCGTACCGTCCGCGATCGGATCACAGACCTCATCCCCGACTTTCCCCGAACAAAGTATCGATTGATCCTCCGCCGAATCAACTTCATCGACCTTCGGAAAACTATCAAGCTGTGCCTGCACAGACGCTGGGTCATTCACACCGGAACCACCTGCCGTTAAACGAGCGTAGACCCGATCTTTGAGGACATTCAAAATTCCGGTTCCTTCACTGCGACGAGTAGCGCCGCCATCATCGCCGCCACCGTCATCACCGCCAGTACTCCCTCCATCATCCTCTTCGCCTTGGTTATTATTGTTTCCCTCCTCGCGATTCGATGTGTCTTCGGATGAATTGGATGAGTTCTCGGGTTTGGGTGTGTTGCGTGGGGTGTCCTGCGCTCTGGGTTCGGGTTGGCGTTCGGGTTTTGGTTCGGGCTTGGGGTCGCGTTTGGGTGGTTCTTCCTCGGTTTGATCGTCGGTTTCCGGCTCATCGACGGCCTCGCTCGTGTCTGATTTTGGCGGGTCTGATTCCGTGCTGGCTAAACCATCGCCGACCAAGGCCGTAATCTCGACGAATTCTTCCTCCGGTACTTCGATCGGGTCTGCGGCAATGCTGTCTTCTGGTAAACGGGTACGCAGCAATAAAACGTGGGCAATGACGGCCAACAACAGCATCGGTCGCCAGAAAACCCGCATGGACAGCAGCACTGTCCATGCTTTGTTGCCGAGAAGTTGAAGGAGTCTCATGGTGTCACGAAAAGAAAGTGGGAGAGCGCAAGCGTCGATGACGAGAACATGTATTGGATCAGAAATGGCGATCGGCTTTGATTTCAGCCGATCGCCAACCCAGGGTGGAGAAATTTGAACGAAATTATGCTGAACGTGTGAAACCTGTGGAATCTACAGATCCTCTTGGACAATCTCAGCGTCGCTATTTAACACATAGCGCCCGACTTGCAAGCTGGTCACGTGCGCGAGTGCCGCTGCATAGACTTCATCCAACAGAGGAACGTAACCCACTTCGGACACGAGACCGGCATCGATCGCATCGGTCAGGTAATAGACCACAAAATCCTTAACGGCTTCACTGTAGCGATCGGAACTCGGGTCTACCAGTTCTTTATTTACGTAGATGTAGATCGGACGTGCCAGAGGATATGAACCATCGACAACCGTTTCCGGTGAGGGAGCGACAAAGGTTTCACCGTCAACACTCAGAGGCACAGCAAACAGGTCACTGGCATTTTCTTCATAGTAGGCATAGCCGAAGTAACCCATGGCCGCAGGATCGCCGGAGACACCCGTTACGAGGATGTTGTCATCTTCACTGGCGGTGTAATCGCCACGGCTGACACCCTCTTCACCGTTGATTTTGTCGGTGAAGTAGTCAAACGTACCAGAGTCAGATCCTGGACCGAATAGATCAAGCGGAGCGTTGGGCGCACCTGCGATCGCTGGTGAGATATCTTGCCAGTTCGTCACGTTGCCTTCGGAATCGGGACTCCAAACTGATTGGAGCTGCTCAAAGGTCAATCCATCTAAACGTCCGCTACTGATCGCGTTGATCAGGAAATTGTTTTGAGTGCGGCTGACAACAACGCTCAGAGCATCATAGGCCACCGGAATTGCAATGTATTCCGTGCCATTTTCAGCGCACAGCTCCACTTCAGATTCCTTGATCGGGCGGGACGCACCGGAAATCGCAGTTTCACCCGGACAGAATTTTTTAAAACCACCGCCTGTACCCGAAACGCCGACCACGACGCGATGTTCAGGATTGTCGGCCATGAATTCTTCCGCGACGGCTTCGGTAATGGGAAAAACCGTGCTCGAACCGTCGATCAGGATGAGTTCGGCCTTGGCTGCGCTAGCCGAGAGCGCCGAGGTCGCGATCGTTGCCGCTGCCACCAAGGATTTGAGCTGGGTTTGCATGTTTCTGATATGAAGAGACGTTATGGCGAGCCGATGGATTTGTGGGCAATCCAAGAGGGCACGCTGACTCTACTTGCCATGCATTAAGGTCGGTTCAATCTAAGATTAAGCCGATCGCAAGATGGGTCTAAGCTCTGATTAAGCTTGTTGAAGAAACACCGGACAACATCCCCCAGTTAATTCATGGATACTCTACACAGCAGAGGTGGCTTGCTGGTCTGCCATCTGAAGGCTGAAGTGTCGCGCTTGAATGCACGTTAGCTTTGATTTGCCAACTTTGGCCTCACTGAT
>JAAUPN010000278.1 GCA_012033105.1 Coleofasciculaceae cyanobacterium RL_1_1 | reverse complement strand
CCAAGCTCAAATCAAGACTCAGTCAAGACCAAACCGAGATCAAGCCTGAAATCAAAGATGGAATGGGGATGGGAGCTACAGGCCGCCGGATGCGATCGAGCCTCAGACCCGCTAGACACAATTCAGCCTGACCGATCGCGCAGTGAGAGCGAATTAACACGAGCTAACACAGAAGGTTAAAGATGACAGCATCGCTCGGCCAGTTGGATGATTAGCCGTGTCTTTGAGTCATCTCGAAAAGCGTCACAACTCGTGAAAGTAATCGCAGTGGCTCGGGGCATGGTAAATCTAGCGATCGCAGGTGAACCGTTTGCCGATCTGGGAGTGTTAATCGATTTAACCTTGACCCATCAACACACCCAGATTGAGAGCATCACCGATCGCGCCCTACCGTTTTTCTGATGATGACCATGACGATCGCCACTGCCCCCTGGCCGACCTATCCCCCTGATTTGATCAACTACGATTCCGTCACTGCGATCCCCGACCTCTGGCCGATCGCGATCGCCAAATTCGGCGATGTCCTCGCGCTCCACGATCCCCACAGCACACCCGAAGTTAAAGTCACCTTTCGCGAGCTATACGCCCAGATCCAACAGTTCGCCGCTGGGATGCAAGCCCTTGGCATTGTGCCAGGGGGGTCAGAGGATGATGATCCGCAGCGGGTGGCGATCTTCGCCGATAACGGGCCACGCTGGATGGTTGCCGACCAAGGCACGATGATGGCGGGGGCGGCGAATGTGGTGCGATCGAGCAAAGCTGATCGTGACGAATTGCTCTACATGCTCGATCACAGCGGTAGCATTGGCGCGATCGTTGAAGACCTCGCCACCCTGAGAAAACTTGAAGACGACGCGGAAAGCGAATTTAAGTTTGATCCGCAGCTTTGGGTCGTGTTGCTCTCGGATGAAACACCGCCCAGTGAGCCCGATCGCCCGCGAAAAATCCTCAACTTCAGCCAACTGATGGCTCTAGGCCACGGCCAAACCCCAACCCCACACCAACACGATCGCACCACCCTCGCGACGCTGATCTACACCTCCGGCACCACAGGTAAACCCAAAGGAGCAATGCTGACCCACGGCAACCTGATGCAGCAGATCAGCTCATTTGGCGCCATCATTCCGATCGCAGTGGGGGATAAAGCCCTCTGTATTTTGCCCACCTGGCACGCCTACGAACGCACCTGTGAATATTACCTACTCTCCCAGGGCAGCACACAAATTTACACCAGCATCCGCTACTTCAAAACCGACCTCACAACGTTTAAACCCCAGGCCACGATCGGCGTGCCGCGCCTCTGGGAATCGCTCTATGAAGGCGTACAAAAAAGCTTTCGTGCGAAATCCGCCAAACAGCAAACGCTGATTAATTTTTTCCTCACCCTCAGCCAAACCTATCTTGAGGCTCGCAACCTCAGCCAAGGGTTGACCCTAGAAGCAACACCGCCCAGTCTAGCCACAATCCTCACGGCCAAGCTAACCGCAACCGCCCTTGCACCGCTCCATGCCCTCGGTGACAAACTGGTGTACGGCAAAGTCAGAGCCGCCACCGGCGGCAACATTAAATTTTTCGTTAGCGGTGGCGGCTCCCTGGCGCGGCATATCGATCATTTCTTTGCGATCGTCGGGATTAATCTACTGGTCGGTTACGGCCTGACGGAAACTGCGCCGGTGCTGGCCGTGCGTCGCATCGAAGCCAATATTCCGGGTGCTTCTGGCCCTCCGATTCGCGATACCGAACTGAAGATTATCGACCTGGAAACGCGCAAAACTTTACCACGCGGCGATCGCGGCCTTGTCCTAGCTCGCGGCCCCCAAATCATGCGCGGCTACTTCCGCAACCCTGAAGCCACCGCCAAAGCGATCGATGGTGATGGCTGGTTTGATACGGGCGATCTTGGCTGCCTGAATCATAACAATCACATCATCTTGACCGGGCGAGCCAAGGATACGATCGTCCTCAGTAACGGCGAAAACATCGAGCCGCAGCCGATCGAAGATGCCTGTTTGCGTAGTCCGTATATCGACCAAATTATGCTCGTCGGTCAAGATCAAAAGCAGCTCGGGGCGTTGATCGTGCCAAACTTTGAGGCCATCCTGATTGACGCAGAAGCCGCAGGCATCGCGGTCAAGCCCGACCAAACACCACCGATCGCCCTCGACACACCAGAACTGATCAAACTCCTACGCCGCGAGCTAGACCGCGAAGTGCGCGATCGCCCTGGTTTTCGAGCCGACGATCGCATCGGACCGATTCGCGTCATCGCCGAAAATTTCTCGATCGAAAACGGTCAAATGACCCAAACCCTCAAGATCAAACGCCCCGTGGTTACCGATCGCTACCACGAGCTGATCGAAGCCATGTTTCGCTAACCGGATTGACCCAAAAAACTGGGTCTGAAGCCCCGTCCTGACTTCGACAAGCTCAGTCCAAGTGTAGGACGGCTTTCGACTATAATGGGAACGGTCGCCGGGGGGCACTCGGAGACTTGAAACGTGCGTGGAAGATAGCGTAAATCCCGTTCGCGGGTCGCAGCCAGTGAAGCGCAAACCCGTCTATAGAAGATAAGCAACAAAATTTGCTTACTTGCTAGGGAATCCCCGCGCCTTTAGGCCGGGGAGGATGTCAAAGCTTGGGGTACAACGGATCGGTATTCTTCTTTGGTTGTTTCCCACCCGTTTGCGATCGCGATCTGGTGCTTGAAACCGTGTCTTTCGGCACGGTTTTAGACTGTTTAGCTCGGTATCGTCATCGGCAACTACGCGAAAGTTGACCCTTCCTCTCACTTCTAGAGCGCCCCTTTTTCACCACGATGGAATTTGACCCCTCTAAGCTCTTGCTGAAACGCACGATTACCGTTAAAGCGATCGTGACCGAGCGCTGGAAAACCGAAGCGCTGGAACAACTGCAAAAGCAAATTGATCGGCTTGACGGTCAACTTCAGCAACTCGAAGTTCAAGGACACCGCACAATCGGCGACATTCAACAACAACACCCCGACACAACTCCCGCCGACCTCCCCCCCCTTGTCCGCCAACAAATCGACAACGTTCAGATCCAGATTAATCAGAAAAAAAGCCAGTTACTCGAACAGAAAAACCAGATTTTACAACAGCTCCAGCAAGTCCAAACTGTGCAGCTCGGCCAAGAAGTCGATCAAGGTCAAATCGAAAGTATGTTTCAAGTCGGTCTTGGCGAAAATCTAGTGCAAAAGCTACAGGTCGAAATTTTGCTCGAAGATGGCGTTGTGCGCGAAGTTCGTGGTGTACTTTGACCGTAGTTGCTTCAATCAATGAGAGGCAAGATGCATGTGGTTTCGGTCGATCGTTGCGGCCACTACTTTCAAGTATATTCTCGATAAGATCAAAGGCATTCACAACAACAGTGATCTGCAACATTAGCTCACCGATGGGATTCAGATTGATCATTGATCCCCAGAGGAACACTATGGGTTGGCTAATTCGCTTCGTTCAGTATGATCAATGACCGCCACTAACAATCGTCACCTAGATTTGTCAAACCTAGATTTATTCAACATGGATCGCCAGGACAGCACCACCATTCGAGTCACACTGCCCGCCAACCCCTACGACATTCGCCTCGCCGCAGGGGGACTCGATACCATTGGCCAATGCCTCAGTGTGGCGGAACTGGGGACAAAGTTGGGTAAAAAGATTGCCGTGGTCTCCAATCCCGAAATCTTTGCACTCTACGGCGATCGCGTCCTGGCATCGCTTCACAAGGCTGGTTTTGAAACAATTTCCTACTGTTTCGAGCCTGGGGAAACCCATAAAACCTTTGCCTCTGTCCAGGGTCTGTTTGATGCCTTACTAGCGGCACGCTTTGAGCGATCGTCGACGCTCCTCGCACTCGGCGGTGGCATCGCCGGCGACATGACCGGCTTCGCAGCAGCAACATGGCTACGCGGACTCAATTTTGTCCAAGTGCCGACCTCCTTGTTGGCGATGGTTGATGCATCCGTTGGCGGCAAAACCGGTGTCAACCACCCCCAGGGAAAAAATCTAATCGGTGCGTTCTATCAGCCCAAATTGGTGATGATTGATCCCGAGGTCTTGGTAACGTTGCCCGAGCGGGAGTTTCGGGCGGGAATGGCAGAGGTGATTAAGTACGGTGTGATTTGGGATGCGGATCTGTTCGTGCAACTGGAAGCGGCGGATCGATTGGATGCGATCGAGGCGATCGATCCCGCTTTCCTGCTCGAAATCCTCGGACGTTCCACCCAAGCGAAAGCTGATGTCGTGACCCAAGATGAAAAAGAAGGTGGTTTACGAGCGATCCTGAACTATGGCCACACGATCGGTCATGCTCTGGAAAGCCTCACGGGCTATGGCGTGATCAACCACGGTGAAGCGGTCGGTCTCGGTATGGTGGCCGTCGCTCGCATGATGGTGCAGATGGGTCTATGGGATACAGCAACCGAAGCACGTCAATTGGCCGTCATTCAGAAAGCGGGTCTACCGACCGTCTTGCCCAAGGGCGTCAACGTTGATGCGATCGTCGATCGACTTAAAACCGATAAAAAAGTCCAAGATGGTCGCGTGCGTTTTATCTTATCGAAGGCGATCGGCTCTGCGTTTGTCACGGACAGTGTGACCGATGCACACGTTGCGGCGGCTCTTCAAACGCTGCCGGTCTAACGGTGTCGGGTCATTCTGATCACACCTGAGTCCCCGCGATCACCCTGAAATCCGTCAAAACAAGCGAAAACCGGACGAGACCCTGCATGGGAATGAGTCTGAGGGAATGAGTCTGAGGTCGAATCCTAGCGGCAGGGAGATTCGGTTTACGCTATCGTGAATCGACAGTGAGTGATCCAACGGGTGATGGGCGAGGTTACT